>NZ_QNVX01000066.1:0-162426 GCF_003314725.1 Rhodovulum sp. BSW8 | reverse complement strand
AAGACCTTCCTCTCCGCCATAGCCCTCGCCGCAACCGTCATCTTCTGGCTTTGACGATCAATGAGTCTGGAGCCTAGCAATCTGTAACCAGCTTGGGGTGCAACTACCCTTACCGGGTACTCTGGTTTCAGGCGTGGCGAAACTCGCCGATGCAGTCAGCCGGGAATGGATCACAATATTCCAAGCAGACACCGTCGGTCGCATTGTGATGTAAGGCCTGAACAGGACGGCAGCTTGGTCCGCATTGCAGACCTTGGGCGTATCCGGCGATGTGGTCAAGCGCCTCACAGCCGCACCGCGCGCCGCCCGGTCGCCATCTCCCACCGCTGCACGGCCACATCGCAATAGACCGGGTCCAGTTCCAGCGCGCAGCAGCGCCGCCCGGTGCGGTCTGCGGCGATCAGCTGGGTGTCGGAGCCGCAGAAGGGTTCGAACACCAGGTCGCCGGGATCGGTGAAGGCCTCCAGCACCGCCTCGACCAGAGCCACGGGGAACACGGCCGGGTGCGATCCGGCGGCGCCCAGCCCGCCCTTGTGGCGCATGATGCGGAAGACGCTGTCGGGGATCCCGATCAGCCCGAGGTCGAAATCCTCGGCCAGGCGCTTCAGCTTCGCGTTCTCATCCTCGAGCTGCTTCAGCCGCTTGGCGTCCGACAGGTCCATCCCGCCATACCTGGCCTTGAGCTTGTAGAAGGTCGCCGGGCTCAACCCATGCTTCCGGCAAAGTTCCGAGGTGGGCAAACCCGCCTCCTGCTCCTTGAGCATCCCGATAATCTGCGCCTCGGTGAAACGGCTTTTCCTCATTCGTCTGCTCCTTCAGGTCGGGCAGACTCTACGCTACGGCGAGGGAACTTCCGGGGGGCTGGTCAATTCCTTCAGCGGCCAGACAAGGCGGTCCAGACCGACATCTGGCAGAACCTATCTCAGCATCCACCGCGCCCGGGCGTGTTGGCCCAACACGTTCCGCACACGACCCAAGGCACCGGGCGGACGGGCGTCGGTGCGGCCGAGCCGCACCAGGCCGTCGAGCGTGTCGGCCGCCGCCGCCGCATCGGCCGTCATCCGCCCGCCCTCGAAATGCAGCGTGGTCGACACCCGGCGCAGCGCCGGGCCGTCGGGCGGCGCAGGCGCAGGCGCAGGCGCGGGTGCGGGCGACGGAGCGACGGGGACGGCGCTTTCGGACGCGGGGTCGTCCAGGTGGAAGTCCGGACCCAGCAGTGCGCGGGCCAGCGCCTCGCACGTGCTGCGCGTCGGCTCGGCGAAACGGCCGATATCGGCGGCGATGCGGGCCGACCAGGCGGTGGCGTCGATCTTGAGCGGATACCCCTGAAGCTCGGCCGCGCATTGCAGGCAGTCGAGCGTCATCATGGTCAGCGAGGGGCAACTCACCGGCAGCCGACACTGATAGGGGTCGGTGCCCGTCTCGGCGATGAACCTGGCAAATTCGGTGCCTTCCGCCGACGCGCCCGAGACCGCCAGTTTCTGGCCCGCGGCCCCATTCGAGCGCGGCGAGGACCCGCCGAGCGTGATCGGAAGGTTGATCCGCAGGATCGGCCGGTCGGTCACCATCAGCGCCTGCAGCGAGGTGAACACGTCGGGCGAGGACCCGCGGAAATACGGGCCGCCCGAGGCCGCCTCGGCCCGCGCAATCAGACGGCGCGAGATGCAGCCGTGATAGATCATCCCGCCGTCGTGGTAGCTGCGAAACCTCGCCCGGGCAAAGCCGTCCAGAACCGCCGCGGGATCGAGCCGCTTCAGCCGACCGTCCAGCGCCTGCGGCCGCACCCGAAGCGTCCCCGCCGCCCCCGTCCGCGGGTCGGGCCAAAGATAGGTCATCACCCGCCATTTCACGATATCGGGGTCGTGGCGCGCGATCAGATCGGCCAGCAGCCGCAGGCCGTTGGGCAACACGGCGTCGTCATCGCCGATGAACAGCACATGGTCTCCGGTGGTGTGCGACAGCGCGAACTGGAAATTCTCGCGCATCGACAGCCGCCGGTCGGTGCGCAGGGCGACGATGCGCGGATCGTCGAAGCCTGCGATCACTGCGGGCGTGTCATCGGAGCTGGCATTGTCGGAGACGACGATCTCGACGGGGGCATCGGCTGCAACGAGCGCCGAGCGGATGGCGGCGTCGAGGTAGTGTGCACGCTCCCGCGTCGGAATGACGAGACTGATGACAGGGCGAGGCTCGGGGATCATGCAGGGCTCCCTGGCAGAAGATCGCGCCGCCGCGGCGGCGGAGAACTGACCCCTGTCGTAGTCACAGGGATGCGAAGAGGCAAGTTCGTGAGGCGGGGGATGATCGGCCTATTGTCACTCGGACAGAGTGAAACGTTTGCCGTGCAGTTCGACGAACGGGCCGTAACGGCCGAAGCTGGTGGCTCGTATGCGGCGCGCGACTTCCTCTTCCGTCATCTCTGGATCCAGCCGCTTGAGGGCCTCAAGGTCGCGCAAGCGATAGGTTTTGGGCGCCCAGTGCCGCGCCTTGTTGTCAAGACGCGCTCGGTCGACCCAATCCATGCCGTCGCGGGCAATCGCCGCAGTCACCCTCAGGAAGGTCAGAAGATGATGGCGATAGGTCAGTTTCAGGAGATCCGCGACGGTCCGGGCCTCGCGGCAGGAGAAATCCGAAACGTCCAGAATGGGGCCCGCATCGACATCCGTGGTTATCAGATGGACCGTGATCGCCGAGCTTTCGTCGCCATTATAAAGGACCCAGTTCACGCCCCCCGAGCCCGGATAGGCGGGCGAGGAAGTGTGAAAGTTGATGGCAGCCTTTCCGAGCCCCTCAAGCGTCGCGGCGCGGAAGATCGTCTTGGATTTGAAGCAGAACAACCAGTCCGTTTCGAGAACGCCGGGGTCGGGCGAGGTCGGGGGGACCTCGTTGGTTGACAGGACCGGAATGACGGTCTCGAACAGGGTTTCCAGATGCGTCAGGGCGATCTCGGAATAGGCGTCGTCACGTAGCCCGAAGAACGCAACGCTGTCCGCCCGACGCATGGTCAGGCAGCCTTCCGCCGCAGATAGCCGCGGGGTGACGACGACAGGATCAGCTTGCCGTTCAGGACCGGGTCGACTTCGAAATCGGGGTTCTCGGCCATATAGGCCAGGGCCGCCGCGGCCGGATCATTGCCGGGCTCGAGCCGACGGGATCTGTTGCGCGCCTTCGACGCCTCTGGCAGGTGCGCGACGATCGTATCCGCGACGACAAGGTAACATCCCTCGGTCACCAGCGGGCCATAGGCGCGACATTCGGCCAGCACGTGGTCGCGGCTGTGGTCACTGTCGAGAACGACCATGACCCTGGCCCCATCGGGGATCTCGGCGCGGACGCGGGCAACGGTCTCGGCATCGACGGAGCCGCCCTCGATCAGGGTCACGCGTTTCGACATCGGATGGGTTTCGATCGTATCGCGGTTATGCGCGCGAATGTCTATATCGACCCCGATCACCTTGCCGGCGCCCATCAGGTCCAGCAGCGACGCCATGAACAGAACCGATCCGCCACGCGCCACCCCGGTTTCGATGATGACATCCGGTTTCGAGGACCAGATCACCTCTTGCGTCGCCATGATGTCCGTTGGCGTCTGAATGATCGGGGCGCCCATCCAGCTCCAGAGATAGCTGAAATCGTACTCGTTCAGGGCTTCGAACATGGCCGACGACCTGTCATGGAGCGCCTCGTCTCTGCCGAGGGTCAACGACTGCCGCCGCTTCATTTCTTCGAATTCCGCGCGATCGTCTCGTTGTGACATGTTCAGCTTTCCGATACATCAACCAACCCGGCTCTTACACGCCTTGCCGCCGCGAAGAAAGCCGTCTGACGGCCGATTTTCCGCGTGATCGAGCACTGCGGCGCCTTGGCTGACATGCCGACGCTGCGGCGTGTCGTGTCCGGCGCTTCGAAAGTGGGGGCGGCGCTTCCAGGCCGGGGGGAGCCGGGCCGATCGGCCGCAGCCTGTGGTTGCCCCGGTCACCGGCCAGAAAGGTTGGCAAAGCCGAGGAAGAGTGCATCATTTCGCTCGGGCGAAACCGGAAGATAGGGGGCAAAGGCGGCGGTAATCCTCCCCGTGGTTAGGGGGACGCGAACGTGGAATTTTCTCGGCAGGATGGTCCATGAAGGCGGACCGGGACGCCTCATTGGTTATGGATGCGCTGATGATGGCGGTCCGGTGACCTGCCGCTGAACGTTCATCTAGCTGGGACTTGAGCCCGGTTGATGTTTACGCCGATTGGCGCAGGTTGAGCGATCGCCCGACGCGCGGAGGTTTCATCTCGGGCAACCCGAAGCGCAGCGCCAGATCATCGAGGAAGCGCGCCACCCTGGCGCCCGGGATCGACACGTCCACGATCTGGCCAGGACAGAACCGGCTGTGATCATCGACAATATTGAGCACGCGGAACCGTCGGCAATCGGCCAACTGGTCGCCAACGAAATCCATCGACCACCGCTGCATCGGCCGTTCCGGCACCTGCGGGGCAACCCGGTCGCGCCGGGGCAGCTTCCTTCGTTTCCGCGTTCTCACTTGCAGACCATGGTCGGTGTAAAGCCGGTAGGTCCGCTTGTGGTTCACTACCAGGCCCTCGCGCCGCAGCATGGCGTGCAGCCGCGGATAGCCGTATCGGCGGTTCTCCGACGCCAGCGCCTTCATGCGCTTGACCACCGCCGCGTCGTCCTTCGGCACAGGTCGGTATTGCTGGACCGATCGTGCCAGGCCGACGAACCGTTTCCGCTTCATGGGTCTTCCTCCTTCGTCCAGTCAAAGGTGGAAAATTCCAGTTCGCAATGGCCCGGTTTCCGGGGGGAAGGTCAGGTTCGCCTCTGTTGGGACAGGGGCCGACCCATGGCCATGACTTTGGATTGTTCCGGGCGGTGACGGTCGCAGTGGCGTCCGCTCTTGGGCAGGTCAGGCTGTCACCCGCCTGTGGGCTTCGTTTTCGGCCTCGCTCAGGCGGAGGTCGGTCCAGGCGATCAGGCGGGCCGTCATCGCGACTTGCCAGAACCGCCCGGCCAACGTCAGTGCGACCGACATGGAATGCCCCGTCAGCAACCCGGCGCGCTGCCATTGCGCCAGCAGCGGCGCGGCAAGCGGTTCGAAACCGCCGCCGACCCCGCAACTTGCCAGGGCCCGGTCCACGGGGGCGAACACGAGCCGCCCCCGTTCCATGCCAGCCTTGATGGCCGCATGGGCCTGGCCAAGCGGGGATGGCCGTATCAGTCCCGCGACCAGCCCCGCGCCGCCGTTCGCGGCCCGCTCGCGATATGTGTCGAGATCGGGCACGATCCGAAAGCCGTGGCCTTGCAGATTGCCGCCCGCGCCCGCGCCGAAGGCCAGGCAGTGCGCCCCCGCCTTGACCTCGAAATTATAAAGACTGCGTTCGCGCGTGCCCTGCCGCCAATGGGTCGTCGAAATCGCCTCCCAGCCCGCGCGGTCCATTTCGGCGGCGCCGTCGGCATAGAAATGGCCGAGTTCCCCGGGTCCGGCGACGGCAAGCTTGCCCTTGTCCTGAGCCATCATCAGCGGGGTGCCCGGGATCGACTTCAGCGAATAGAGATCGAGCCCGTCGAGCCCCAGCGCCGCGGCCAGACGCACATCCTCCTGGAAGGTGGCCCGGTCCTGGCCAGGCAGCCCGTAGATCAGGTCGATCACCACGGCCCCCCGGTCCAGCCGCATCAGCCCCTCGAGAAAACGCACGGTCTCGGCCCGGGTCGATTTGCGGCCCATGCGGCGACGCACGCCGTCATCGAAGGTCTGAACGCCAAGCGAGATGCGGTTCACGCCTGCGTCGAAGGCCGCGCGCGCCTTTTCAAGCCCGAAGCTGACGATCCGGCCTTCCAGAGTGATCTCGCAATCGGGCGCCAGCGGCAGATGGCGGTGCAGCCCCTCGACCAGCCGCGCGATGTCGCGCGCGGCCAGCGCCGTCGGGGTGCCGCCGCCCAGATAGACCGCCCTCAGCGGGTGGCCCTGCTGCGCCGCGGTCCGGGCGCCGGCGGCAAGCTGCGCCAGCACCGCGTCCACATAGGGCGCCCCCAGCTCGCGCCGCCAGGGGTTCTGGTAGAACCCGCAGAAGAGGCAGCGGTTTTCGCAGAAGGGCACATGCACATAGGCGACTGAAGGTCCGGTGCGGGGCGCCGCTGTCAGCCCGTGCCAAAGACCGGCCACCTCCTCGGGGGGTACGGCCATTCCGCCGCCATGGGCATGCGCGCCCATCCGGCCGGAAAACGCATCGGCCAGCGGGTCGGTCGAGATCCGGGCAAAGAAGGCGTCTGCGTCGCGGCGCTCTGCCGCCGGTCTGTGAACGTTCATCTGCACCTCTGATGGGCAATGAGCGCAGGGGACCGGGCGGACGGCTTGGGCCTGACGGATAAGGGCGCGACCGGACGTGAGGCCAGCCAATTCCTGACGGTTATTATCAGAAAGTAGCGCCTGTGGAAAGACCCACGTCCAGGTCCGGTCGCAGGTTCCGGCAGCGGCGCGCGCGCCCCGGCCCGCCCGCAGGCGGACCGGGGCGTTCCGCTTACTCGACCGGGATCGCCCTCAGTTCCGGTTCGTCGTGATGGTGATGTTCGCGCACCGGCCGCATGAAGAGATTGGCGAAGAAGGCCACGACCAGAAGCGCCGCCATGCAATACATCGTCGTGTTGTAAAGCGAGGGCGTCGGATCGATGGTGCCTGCCGGCGCGATTTCCATCAGCCCCGCGATGGTCACGGTCTTGGCCGCCACCAGTTGATCGAGTTGCGCAAGCGGCGCCCCGAACTTCTGGGCAAAGGCCGCCGGATCGACCCGGCCGGCCAGATCCTGGATGGCGTTGGTCACCGACATCTGCCTCAGCGAGGTGATGGCCAGCGGCCCCAGCACGCCCGCGGTGGACCAGGCCGTCAGCAGCCGACCGTGGATGCCGCCCACATGCATGGTGCCGAACATGTCGGCCAGATAGGCGGGGATGGTGGCAAAGCCGCCGCCATACATCGAGAAGATGATCATCGTCGCGGCATAGAAGCCGATCAGATAGATCATCGCCGGGTTGGTCGCCACGGCCGATGCGAAATAGGGGATCGACAGGTACAGCGCGGTGCCCAGCACGAAGAAGCACATGTAGGTCGCCTTGCGCCCGATATGGTCCGAGGCCGAGGCCCAGAAGAACCGCCCCAGCATGTTGAAGACCGAGATCATCAGCACATAGGTCGAGGCGAAGGCGGCGGTGACGACCAGCGGCATCACCGAGCCGAAGATCTCCGACATCATCGTCTTGGCGACGCCGATCACGCCGATTCCCGCCGTCACGTTGAAGCAGAGCATGACCCACATCTGCCAGAATTGCGGGGTCTTCAGGGCCTGGTCGATATGCACGTTGTTCTGGGACACCATGCCCGAGGCCACCGGTTTCGGCGACCAGCCGGCCGGTTTCCAGTCCTCGGCCGGGACGCGGTACTGGAAGGCGGCGAAGATCATCACGACCAGATAGACGATGCCCAGCGTCAGGAAGGTCTGCGCGGCCCCCGTAGCCCCGGTACCGACCACGTAAAGGCCTGCCTCGCCCCCGAATTCGGCGGCCTGCTTGGCCGAGGCCGCGACCACCTCGACCTTGCCGGCGGCGGTTTCGGCGAAGATCCGGCCGCCCTCGACGACGGTCGCCACCGCGTCCTGCGGCCCCAGATAGTCTGGCGCCCGCTTGAACAGGTCGAGCAGCCAGCCCTTGACCGGGGCCGCGATCATCGCGCCGCCGCCAAAGCCCATGATCGCCATGCCGGTCGCCATGCCGCGCCGGTCGGGGAACCAGCGGATCAGGGTCGAGACCGGCGAGACATAGCCCAGCCCCAGCCCGCAGCCGCCAAGCACGCCATAGCCGAGATAGACCAGCCAGAGCTGGTGCGCCGAGATCCCGAACGAGCCGATGATGAACCCGCCGCCCCAGAGGATCGCGGCGACGACGCCGACCATGCGCGGGCCGACCTCTTCGAGCCATTTGCCTGCGAAGGCGGCCGCAAGGCCCAGAAAGACGATGGCGACCGAGAAGATCCAGACCACGGACCCAAGCGTCCAGTCATCGGCCCCCGAGGTCACGACGCCCAGTTCGCGGGTCAGCGGCGGGTTGAAGACCGACCAGGCATAGACCGAGCCGATGCAAAGATGGATCGCGATGGATGCCGGCGGGACGCGCCAGCGGTTGAAACCGGGTTCGGCCACGATATGGCTCTTGTGCAAGAAGCCAAGCGCGCCGCCTGAGGCGTTGCTCATGATGTTCCTCCCTTGATTGGTGCCGCGGGCGGTCTCCTCCAGGCCACCCCGGCAGCATGCTGTCGCATGCCATCAACAAAAAGCCAGCCAGGGGCTTGTGCTGTCAACTGAATTTCTTATTTATAACAAGGCGATGTCGGAATTTTTGTCGCTTTCGCAGGGGGCGCATCCCCTGCGGTTGGACATTTTGTCCCGAGGTTGCCCGATCGCACCCGAAAACTGCGTCATCCTGTCCGGACCCGGACCGGTCACGTTTTCTGGGCGGAGGGCAGGAAAACCCGGAACCGGCTTCCCTGCCCGGGGATCGACGCGGCGGTGATCCGGCCGCCGGCCCGACTCACGATCTGCTGGCTGATCGACAGGCCAAGCCCGGTGCCCTGCGCCTGTTTCGTCGTGAAGAACGGATCGAAGATCCGGGGCAGGACCTCGGGGGCGATACCGGTCCCGCTGTCTTCTACCGTCACCTCGACCCCGTCCTTGCAGTCATTTGCGACCACCCTCAGGCTGCCGCCATCGGGCATGGCATGGACCGCGTTCAGGATGAGGTTCACGATGACCTGCTGCAATTCGGTGCGGGACACCGCGACGGTTCCCGTGCCCTCGGCCCTGACCTCGCACACGATCCCGGCTGCCTGAACCTGATGGCGGGTCAGCACCAGACAGTCCTTCACCACCTCGGCGGGTGCGATCAGATCGGCCGAACCGGAATAATCCTCGGGACGGGCGAATTGCAGCAGCTTCGAGACGATGACGCCGATCCGGTAGACCTGATCGTCGATCAGCGCGAATTCCTCGGCGACCTTGTCGGCCTCGGCGCCCAGTGTGCTGCGCGCAAGGTCCAGATTGCCCTGGATCACCGCGACCGGGTTGTTGATCTCATGCGCGACCGAGGCGGTGATCTCGCCCACCGCGGCCAGCTTCTCGGACATGATCAGCCGTTCGGTGGTCCGTTCGAGCCGCAGATTGGCGGCGCGCAGGTCGCGCGTGCGCTCCTCGACCCGGGTCTCGAGGCTTTCGGCCCAGCTGCGCAGTTCGCGGTCGCGCGCCTGCAGGCGGTCGAGCAAGCTGTCGAAATGGCGGGCGAGCTGGGCGATCTCGCCACCCGCTTCAGGCGGGTGGTTGCGCGCCGCCAGGTCTCCGGCCTCGACCTGCGCGATGGTGCGGGTCATGCCCTCGAGGGGCCGGAAGATGTGGCGTGCCCAGCGCAGGAAGACCGGGACCGACACCAGCGCGATCAGCACGAAGGCCGCGCCGAGTGCCAGGATCGAGGTGCGCTTGGCCTCGCGGAACGGGGTTTCGAGAAAGCCGACATAGAGCATTCCCACCCGGCGTCCGAAGCTGTCGAGGATCGGCTCGTAGGCCGAGATATACCACTCGTTGACGACAAAGGCGCGGTCGAGCCAGATCCGCCCCTCGTCCAGCACCTGCGCGCGCACCTCGGCCGAGACCCGCGTGCCAAGGGCGCGGACAGCCTCGAACAGACGCACATTGGTCGAGACGCGCACATCGTCGAGAAACAGCGTGGCGGTGCCCTGGCTGCCAGCGGGCAGACTCCGGTCGCGATAGACCAGCGCATTGATCGTGTCGATGAAATCGAGGTTCCGGTTCAGCAGCCGGCCCCCCACCAGCGCGACCCGCGTGCCATCGGGCAGCACCAGCGGCGCGGCCGAGTGGATGATCATCCCGCGCGTCTCGTCGGTGCGGTCCGTCGGAACCGCCGCGCGGGTCGTCACCAGGGCGATTTCCGCGCGCTCGGCCAGCCCGGTCGCGAGGGCCTCAAGCTGATCTGCGTCGAAAATGTCGATCGCGCTTTGCCGCTGGCCGTCGAGGGCTGCGGCAATCACCGGCCAGGCCCGTTCCCGGGGCCGCGGCGCGGCGATGCGCAGGAAGTCGAGCCCCAGCCGCTGGCGTTCGCCTTCCAGATAGACCGCCTGTCGCCCGGCCCCGATTGCCTCGCGCAGATCGACCGACCGGGCGACCGCGTCCACCCGCTCTCCCGACATCTCGATCAACCGGGCAAGGTACTGGTCGGCGATGGTCAGATCGCCGGTGACCTTGGTCACGAGCAGGTTGTCGATCTTGGCCGACCAGCGCCACATCGCGCCGCCCAGCATGACCGGCAGAAGCACCAGCATCGGCAAGAGCGCGATCACCAGCAGGCGGACCCTGACCGAACGGAGGATGCCGGGCAGGCGTGGCATCGGCTAAAGGCCCCAGGCCGCGCATTTCCGGTCGATGGTTTTGCGCGAGACCCCCAGGCGGCGCGCCGCCTCGGACCGGTTGCCGTCCAGCGCCTCGAGCGCCCGCAGGATCTCGCGCCGCTCGATGTCTTCCAGGGGCGTGATCTCGGTGCCGGTCTGCGGCGGCCCCAGGGTTTCGACCGGAAAGCGCCCGAAGATCAGCGCGCGTTCGATGAAATTCTGCAATTCCCGGATGTTGCCCGGCCAGTCGTGGCGCAGCATGGCCGACCGCACGGACGAGGTCATGTCAAGCCGGGGCAGGTTCAGCGCGGCCGACAGTTCGGACTGAAAAAGCTCGGCCAGCTCCAGAATGTCCGAGCTCCGCTCTTTCAGGGCGGGCATCCGGACTTCGACCACATTGATGCGGAACAGCAGATCCTCGCGGAACCGCCCCTCCTGCACTTCCTTTTGCAGCGGTTTGGTCGAGGCGATCACGAAGCGCAGCTGAAGCTGTATGTCGCGCTCGGTGCCGATGGGGCGGATGACGCCGTCTTCGAGAACCCGAAGCAGCGCTGTCTGGGCATTGGCGCCCAGTTCGCTGACATCGTCCAGAAAGACCGTGCCCCCCGAGGCCGAGGCCAGCAGCCCCTCGCGCCCCGACCGTGCGCCGGGAAAGGCGCCCGCGGCATGGCCGAACAGTTCGTATTCGATCATGTCGGCGGGGATCGCGCCGCACTGGATCGCCACGAAGGGGGCGCCGCTGCGGCCGGAATGGCAATGGATATGCCGCGCCGCGACCTCCTTGCCCGACCCGGATGCGCCCAGGATCAGCACCGGAGTCGAAAGCGGCGCGACGCGCTCGAGTATCTGGCGCACCTCGGCGATGGCGGGCGACTGGCCGATCAGCTCGCGGCGGCGGGTCCCGGAGGCCCCGGTTTCAAGCTCGCGGCGCAAAAGGAAATTCTCGCGTTTCAGCCTTGCCAGTTCCAGACAGCGGCCGACCGCGTTCAGGATCTGGTTCGACCGGAAAGGTTTCAGAAGAAAATCGGAAACCCCGGCGCGCATGGCCTCGATGGCGGTCTGCAGGTCGGCATAGGCGGTGATCATGATGGTATCGGTGAATCCGCCCCGGTCGCGCTGGGTCTGCAGCCAGTCGAGGCCCTTTCTGCCGGGCATCAGGTTGTCGAGGACCATCACGTCATACTGCCGGGCGGCCAGCAGCCGTTCGGCCGCCTCGGTGTCGGGCGCCTCGTCCACGGCGCGGCAAAGCGGGCGCAGCGTCTTGACCAGAAAGTGCCGCATCCCGGGTTCGTCATCGACGATCAGGATGCTGGCCGTGCTCAGGAGGCTTGCGGTTTCTTCCCGATTTTCTGACATCCGATCCGCTTTTCGAAACCCGTTTCATATGTGCCGATGCCCGGGCTGCCGACCGGCCAGCGGGATGCCTCAGCCAGAGCGGCGCCGCCGCGCCGGCAGCCCGTCCAGCCTTTCTTTCCCTGTATCGCTAGACCGGCCGATCTTGCCAGGGAGGGCCTCGGCCTTCGGGCTGTCAGCGTTGTCCAGAAACTGTTCGACCGTCTTGCCGAAACACCTGGCGATCTTCACAGCGGTTTCCGCTTTGGTGGGTTCGACTTTGGTGGGCGCGCCGCCGCGCTGTTTGAGCTTTTTGAGAATGCCTTTCGAGACCCCGGTGGCCTCTGACCCCCGGGGAACCGTCACCCGATAGCGTGACAGGCGTCTGATGAATGCTTCGCGGAATAGTATCTGCTGCACGAGCCTCCCCTCTCGTGGCTGTCCATGGCCGAAACCTTGCCGACCCGATCCCGGGCGGTCAGTCTTTCTCCCTGAGCGAAAGGGCTAAAGGCGATAGGACACGGACGCAAGCGCCCAAGGAACCCGACGGCCGGTCGGCCTGCGGTGCCCCGGGTATCGCGGTGAGGTCGGGGAAGAGGCGAGGAGCTGGCGGGCCGCGAAGGCTGGACCCGGTTCGTGCCGCAAGCAGGCGCCGACAGCGCACGTCCGTCCCAGGCATGGCCCTGTTGCGTCAAGCGGGGGAATTGCCTGGAGCGGGTAGCGGGAATCGAACCCGCGCCAAGAGCTTGGAAGGCTCGTGTGATACCATTTCACCATACCCGCGAAAGGCCCGACAGAGGTATGTCAGGTCCTTCATCGGGTCAAGCGGCTTGTGGACCCGCGTCGCGCGGGGGGGGCTGGATCGGGGCGGGGTGGGCCACGCCGATCCAGACGCGCCTCAGGCGTTCCGGGCGGCCTCGGCGGCAATCGTGCGGATGTCGCAGCGGAAGATGCCCAGATCTTTCAGGTCGCGGTCGGACAGGGCCGAAAGCTCGCGAACGGTCTGGCGGCGGAGGCTGCTGCGGCGGCCGATCCGCAGAAGGGTCTCGGCGAGGGCCGAAAGGCGGAAGGAAAGGGCCGAATTCGGCGCGGCCCGGGTCAGGCTGGTCATGGGAATATCCTCTGTTCGTGCGCGCCCGACATCTATGGAAATTCCGCGCGCGCGCAATCGACGACCCGGAATTGCCGCCATGCAGCCCTTGCAACAGGCGCATCGGATCGCCGCGTCGTCGCTGCGGATCTGCCGCAATTCCTGTCATGTGCCCGGAAAATGCCCTGCTTTGACCCGCCGGACGCGGCCGGACCCGTTCCCCTATGCCGAATCGGCCGCTTGACGCAGGCGCATGCGCTTCGACAATGGCGGCCCAAGCGCAGGGGCAGGGAGGACAGACATGACCCGCGATTTCGCCATCTACCCCAGTCTCAGGGGGCGCCGGGTCTATGTGACCGGCGGCGCCTCGGGCATCGGCGCCGAGATCGTCGCGGCCTTCGCGGCGCAGGGCGCGCGGGTGGGGGTCGTCGATCTCGACGGGGCCGCGGCCAGAGCGCTTTGCGACCGGTTGGGCGGCGAGGTTCATCACGAGACCTGCGATCTGCGCGACATCGCGGCGCTCAGGGACGCTTTCGCCGCGCTGAAGACCCGGATCGGTCCGGCCGAGGTGCTGGTCAACAATGCCGCCCGCGACGACCGTCACGACTGGGCCGGGGTCACGCCCGACTACTGGGACGAGCGCATGGCCACCAACCTGCGCCACATGTTCTTCGCGATCCAGGCCGTGGCCCCGGACATGATCGCGGCGGGCGGCGGGGCCATCGTCAACCTCGCCTCGAATTCCTGGATGGAGGCGGTGGGCGGCTTTCCCGCCTATGCCACCGCCAAGGCCGCGGTGCACGGGCTGACCCGGACCCTGGCGCGCGATCTCGGCCCGCACCGCATCCGGGTCAATACAGTGGTCCCCGGCTGGATCATGACCGAGCGGCAGAAGGCCCTTTGGGTCACGCCCGAGAAGCTGGAACAGCATCGCAGGCGGCAGTGCCTGCCCGACCTGATCGACCCGGTCTATGTGGCGCGGATGGTCGTGTTCCTGAGTTCGGACGATGCCGCCATGTGCAGCGCCAGCAATTACATGGTCGAGGCCGGGTCGATCTGACCGCCCGGCGCTGCCTATCCGGCGGGCAGTCGGCGCAGGGCTGCCCGGGAAACGAGCGGACTTCCCTTCGCCGGGCGCCCGTGCCACTCTCGGCCCGTTCAAAAACCCCGTCCGATGGCGCCGAATGCCGCCAGTGACGGGGATTCAGGTACAGGGGAAGATCGAATGGCGAAAACGCGGGACGGGATCGCGATCGGGCGGCGTGGGATGCTGCTTGGCAGCGCCGGGGCGGTTGCGGCGGCGGGGATGGGGCTTTGGCCGCGGCGCGGACTGGCGGCCGAGCCGATCAGCGTGGCCGGCATCTACACGGTTCCGGTCGAACAGCAATGGGTGAGCCGGCTGCACAAGGCCGCCGAGGCCGCAAAGGCAGCCGGGCTGATCGACTACACCTTCAGCGAGAATACCGCCAATACCGACTATCCTCGGGTGATGCGCGAATACGCCGAATCCGGCGTTCAGCTGATCATGGGCGAGATCTTCGGGGTCGAACAGGAGGCCCGCGAGGTCGTTCTGGACTATCCCGAAACGGCGTTCCTGCTGGGGTCGTCCTTCCCGCCGGACGACGCCTATCCGAACCTCGCGGTGTTCGACAACTATATCCAGGACGCCTCGTATCTCTCGGGCATCGTCGCGGGCGCGATGACCAAGACCGGCAATATCGGCATGGTGGGCGGCTTTCCGATCCCTGAGGTGAACCGGCTGATGCATGCCTTCATGGCGGGCGTGCGCGAGGTCAAGCCCGACGCCACTTTCCAGGTCAGCTTCATCGGGTCCTGGTTCGACCCGCCGAAGGCCAAGGAAACCGCCTTTGCGATGATCGAGAACGGCGCCGACCTGCTTTATGCCGAACGCTTCGGCGTGTCGGACGCGGCGCAGGAAAAGGGCGTGCTGGCCATCGGCAATGTCATCGACACCCAGGCCGACTATCCCGACACCGTGGTCGCCTCGGCGCTCTGGCATTTCGGGCCGACCCTGCAGGCCGCGCTCGACCGCGTCGCGGCGGGGACGTTCGAGGCCGCCGATTACGGGGCCTATTCCTTCATGAAGGAAGGCGGCTGTTCGCTGGCGCCGCTCGGGACCTTCGCGGGCAAGGTGCCGCAATCGGCGCTCGATCTGGTGGCCGAGCGCGAGGCCGCGATCAAGGCCGGCAGCTTGACCGTCGAGATCAACGATACCGAGCCCAAGTCGTCCTGATGGCCGACCCGCGACCGGTTGTCCTGAAGCTTGAGGGGATCACCAAGCGCTTCGGGACACTCACCGCCAATGACGCTATCGGCTTCGCCCTGCACCAGGGCGAGGTCCTTGCCCTGCTGGGCGAAAACGGCGCGGGCAAGACCACGCTGATGAACATCCTCTTCGGCCATTACACGGCCGATGCGGGCACGGTCGAGGTGATGGGGCAGGCCCTGCCGCCCGGCCAGCCCGGCGCGGCGCTGGCCGCGGGCGTCGGCATGGTGCACCAGCATTTCACCCTGGCGGACAATCTGACCGTGACCGAGAATATCCTGATCGGGACCCGTCCGCTCTGGCGTGGCGGGCTCGGTCGGGCCGAGGCGCGGGCGCGGATCGCGGCGCTGTCGCGCGATTTCGGCCTTGCGGTCCACCCCGAGGCGAAGGTCCGGACCCTGTCCGTGGGCGAATGCCAGCGGGTCGAGATCCTGAAGGCGCTTTACCGCGAGGCGCGGGTGCTGATCCTGGATGAACCGACCGCCGTGCTGACGCCGCAGGAAACCGAGGCGCTTTTCGCCACCCTGAAGAAGGCCGTGGATCGCGGCCTGTCGATCATCTTCATTTCCCACAAGCTGCACGAGGTGATGGCGGTTTCGGACCGGGTGATCGTCTTGCGCCATGGCCGCGTGGCGGGCGAGGTCGCCACCGCCGAGACCGACCGCCACCGGCTGGCCGAGATGATGGTGGGTGCCGAGGTGCGCCTGCCCGCACCGTCGCTGGCCCGTCCGGGGTCTGCGCTGATGGAACTGGATGCCGTCTCGACGCCCCCCGAGGGCACGCGCCCCGGGCTGAAATCGGTCAGCCTTGCGCTCCGGGCCGGGCAGATCACCGGGCTTGCCGGGGTTTCGGGCAACGGGCAGGGCGCGCTGGCCGATCTTGTCTCGGGGCTGGCCGCGCCGTCTGCCGGGCGGTTCGAAGTCGCGGGCGCGCGTGTCGAGCGCTGGTCGCCCCGTGCCGCCTTGCAGGCGGGCGTCGGCCGCATCCCCGAGGACCGGCACGCGACCGGGTCGATCGCCGATTTCACCCTGACCGAGAACGCGGTGCTGGAAGATTATGCCCGGCCGCCCTATAGCCGCCGGGGCTGGATGAACTGGCGCGCCGCGCGCGCCCATGCCGAGAAGATCATCAAAGACTATGACGTCCGCTGTCCGGGCCCCGAGGCCCGCATCCGCCTTCTGTCCGGGGGCAACATGCAGAAACTGATCCTGGGCCGGGCGCTGGAAACCGCGCCGCGGATCATCCTGGCGAACCAGCCGGTGCGCGGGCTCGACATCGGCGCGCTGACCTATGTGCAGGACCGCCTGATCGCGGCCCGCGACGGCGGCGCCGCCGTTTTGCTGATTTCCGAGGATCTCGACGAGATCCTGGCGCTTTCCGATGTGATTCATGTGATGTCCGAGGGGCGGCTGTCGCCCGGGTTCCCGAGGGGCACGAAGACCCCGGCGGAACTGGGCGTCTGGATGGCCGGGCAGGGGTTCGATCATGCGGCTTGAACCGGTCCGGAACGCCTCGCTGGCGCGCCGCCTTGGCCTGCCGCTTCTGGCCCTGGCCTTCACCGTGGTCGTGGCCTCGGTCCTCGCACGGCTGGCGGGGGCCGATCCCTTCGCAACGCTGGGGCTGATCCTGAAAGGGGCGGCCGGGTCCAAGTTCGCGCTGCTCGAGACGCTGAACCGTGCGACCCCGCTGATCTTCACCGGGCTCGCCGTGGCCGTCGCTTTCCGCGCGAAGCTATGGAACATCGGCGCCGAGGCGCAGCTTTACGCGGGCGCCCTGCTGACGGTGCTGGTGGGGACCCAACTCGGCCTGCCAGGCCCGGTCGCGATCCCCGCGATGGCGCTGGCGGCGATCCTTGCGGGGGCGCTGGTGCTGCTGGGGCCTGCGGTGCTGAAACTGAGGCTCGGCGTCGACGAGGTCGTCACGACGCTTTTGCTGAACTTCATCATGCTGCTGCTGATCTCGATGCTGCTGGAAGGCCCGCTGAAGGACCCGATGGGCATGGGCTGGCCGAAATCGCCCCCCATCCCGCGCGATGCGCGGCTGCCGCGCCTGATCGAGGGGCTGCGGCTGCACTGGGGCTTCGGGCTGGCGCTGATCGCGGCGGTCTCGGTCTGGCTGATCCAGATCCGCACCACGCTCGGCTATGAAATCCGCGCCGTGGGGCTGAACCCGCAGGCCGCGCGCTTTGCTGGCATCCCGGTCAACCGGGTGATCGTCAAGACCGCGCTTCTGTCGGGCGGGCTGGCGGCGCTGGCGGGCTTTTCCGAGGTGGCTGGGCTCAAGGGCAACCTGACCCTGGATCTGAGCCCGGGCTTTGGCTACACGGGCATCGTCGTCGCCATGCTGGCACTTCTGCACCCGCTGGGCGTCGTCGCCTCGGCGATCTTCGTGGCGGGCGTCTTCGTCGGTGCCAACAGCATGAGCCGCGCGGCCGACGTGCCCACCTATATTGCCGACATCTCGGTCGCGGTGGCGCTGCTGTCGATGGTGCTGGCGATCCTGCTGACGAGATTCCGCGTGGTGAGGGGCTGATGGAGATCCTCGACATCCTTCTGTCGGCCAGCTTCTGGGCGGCGGTGCTGCGCATCGCCTCGCCGCTGATCTTCGCCACCATGGGCGAGCTGATCTGCGAACGCGCGGGCGTGCTGAACCTCGGGATCGAGGGGATCATGGTCGCGGGCGCCTTCGCGGGCTGGATGGCCGTCTATGCGGGGCTCGGGCTCTGGCCGGGGCTGCTGGTCGCGCTTCTGACCGGCATGGCCTTCGGCGCGTTGCACGGGGTTCTGACCGTGCCCTTCGGCCTGTCGCAGCACGTCGTGGGCCTCGGCATCACCATGCTGGCGACCTCCAGCGCCTATTACGCCTACCGACTGTCGCTGCCCGAGGTCACCAGCCCGCCCCGGATCGAGCCGTTTCAGCCCGTCCACATCCCCGGCCTCTCGGATCTGCCCTTCTTCGGCGAGGCGCTCTTTTCCCAGACCGCCCTGACCTATCTGGCCTTCGCCTGCGTGATCGCCGTCGCGCTGATCCTCTATCGCACGCCGCTGGGGCTGGCGCTGAGGGCCGCGGGCGAGAACCCCTCGGCGGTCGAGGCGCAGGGCCTTTCGGTCACCGCGATCCGCATCGGCGCGGTGATGGCCGGGTCGGGGCTGATGGCCGTGGGCGGCGCCTTCCTGACCATGTCGGCCTTCTCGTCCTTCTTTTTCGAGATGGTGAACGGGCGCGGCTGGATCTGTATCGCTCTGGTCGTCTTCGGCGCGTGGCGTCCCGGCAAGGCTTTGATCGGCGCGCTCTTGTTCGCGGGTTTCGACGCGCTACAGATCAGGCTTCAGCAGACGCCTCTGGGCGCCGACATCCCCTACCAGGTCTTTCTGATGGTGCCCTATGTGCTGTCGATCCTGGCGCTGGTCCTGATGTCGCGCCGGGCCGAGGTGCCCGCCGCCCTGATGACACCCTATAATCGCGGAGACCGCTAAATGGCCGAGTTCGACCTTCTGATCACCGATGGCAATCTTCCAGACGGACAGGTGGCGGATATCGGGATCGTGAAGGACCGCATCGCCGCCATCGGCGATCTGTCCGGCTCGACGGCCGCGCGGGTCATCGACGCGGCGGGCGATCTGGTCAGCCCGCCCTTTGTCGATCCGCATTTCCACATGGACGCGACGCTGAGCTACGGCACGCCCCGGATCAACGCCTCGGGCACGCTTCTGGAAGGCATTGCGCTTTGGGGCGAGCTGAAACAGATCGCGACCGTCGATCAGATGGTCGAGCGGGCGCTGGCCTATTGCGACTGGGCGGTAAGCCAAGGGCTTCTGGCGATCCGCAGTCATGTCGATACCTGCGATGACAGCCTCAAGGGCGTCGAGGCGATGTTGCAGGTGCGCGAGACGGTAAAACCCTATCTCGACCTGCAACTGGTGGCCTTCCCGCAGGACGGCTTCCTGCGCGACCCGACGGCAAAGGCCAACACGCTCCGCGCGCTCGACATGGGCGTCGATGTGGTCGGCGGCATCCCGCATTTCGAGCGCACGATGGAAGACGGCCGCGCCTCGGTGCGAGAACTGTGCGAGATCGCCGCCGAACGCGGGCTTCTGGTCGACATGCATTGCGACGAGACCGACGATCCGCTCAGCCGCCATGTGGAAACGCTGGCTTACGAGGCGCAAAGGCTGGGCCTTCAGGGCCGGGTCAATGGCAGTCACCTGACCTCGATGCACTCGATGGACAATTACTATGTGTCCAAACTGCTGCCGCTGATGGCCGAGGCGGGCCTGTCCGCCGTGCCGAACCCGCTGATCAACATCGTGATCCAGGGCCGCCATGACAGCTTCCCGAAACGGCGCGGCCTGACCCGGGTGAAGGAGATGCAGTCCCATGGCATCACCGTCGGCTGGGGCCAGGACTGCGTGCGCGATCCGTGGTATCCGCTGGGCACCGCCGACATGCTGGACGTGGCCTTCATGGGGCTGCACGTGGCGCAGATGACCTCGCCCGCCGAGATGCGGCAGTGCTTCGAGATGGCCACCACCGAAAGCGCGAAGATCCTGCATCTGGAGGGCTACGGGCTTTACGAGGGCGCCCGGGCCTCGCTGGTGATCCTCGATGCGGGCGACGCGATCGAGGCGATCCGGCTGCGGCCCGCCCGGCTGGCGGTGATCTCGAAAGGCAGGGTGGTGTCCGAGACGCCGCGGGCCGATGCGAGGCTCGACCTGCCGGGACGCCCGGCGGGCGTGCGTCGCCGCCACCACCACGCGAATTGATTTGCGGCGGCCGCCGCGACCTGTATCCTCCGCCCGAAGGAGGGCCGATGGCGCGGGATATCACCAGGGGCCTCGTCTCTGGCGAGGGCGAGCTTTCGGACGCGGTCTGGGCCGAGGTGCTGTCCGCCGTCGACCGCACCTATGCCGATCTGGTCGATTATCAGGAACGGCTCGAGGCCAAGAACGCAGAGCTGGAAACCATGCGTTCCTTCCTCGGCTCGATCCTCGCCTCGGTCTCGGATGTGCTGATCGTGGTGTCGCGCTCGGGCCGCGTCGAGGAGGTGTCGGCCTCGCTCGCCGCGCGCACCGGGGCGTCGACGGCGGGCTTTGTCGGCCGGCCGGTGGCCGAGCTCTTCGCCGAAAGCGACCGCCCGGCGCTGGTCGCGGCGATGCAGCGGGCGGCACTCGACCGCCGTCCGGTCACGCTTGAGGCCGGGCTGATCGCGGCCGGGGACACCACGCCGCTGGAACTGTCGCTGTCGCCCCGGCTGGACGAGCGCAGCCGGGTCACCGGGCATGTCCTGACCGGCCGCCCGCTGGGCGAACTGCGCCAGGCCTATGCCCAGCTTGCCGCCAGCCATGACGAGCTGAAGGCCGCGCAGACCCTTCTGGTCAGGAACGAAAAGCTCGCCTCTCTGGGCCGACTGCTGGCCGGGGTGGCGCATGAGCTGAACAACCCGATCAGTTTCGTCTATGCCAATGCCCATGCGCTCGACCGCTATGCCACCAAGTTCGAGACCTATTTCGACAAGGTGCAGGCCGGGGCGGACCGGGCCGATCTGGTGCGGCTGCGCGAGGATCTGCGGCTCGATCGCGAGATCCGCAACCTGCGCGAGGCGGTGGCGGGCGCGCGCGATGGGGCCGAGCGGGTGCGCGACATCGTCGAGGACCTGCGGCGATTGTCGTCGGACGGCGCGGGCGAGATGGTGGCCTTCGATCTGGCCGAGACCGCCCGCATCGCCGCCAGCTGGGTCATGCGCGGGTCGAAACGCGCGGTCGGGATCGGCTTTCCCGGCAGCGCGCCGGTGATGGCGCTGGGCCGCCCCGGGCATGTCCAGCAGGTGGTGATGAACCTCGTGCAGAATGCGCTCGACGCGGTCGAGGAGGGCGGCCGTGTCGATCTGTCGGTCGCGGCCGAGAACGGGCGCGCGGTGCTGAGCGTGGCCGATGACGGCCCGGGTGTGCCCGACGCCGTCCGCACGCTGATCTTCGATCCGTTCTTCACCACCAAGGCGGTCGGGCAGGGCACCGGGCTTGGTCTCGCGATCAGTGCCAAGATCGCCGAGGAGCATGGCGGCCAGCTGCGGCTTTGCCCCGCCGACCGGGGCGCCTGTTTTCGCATCGACCTGCCGCTGGCCGAGGCCACGGCATGAAGAACGTGCTCTGGCTGCAGGCGGCGGGGTGCGGCGGCTGCACCATGTCGCTGCTTTGCGCCGAAAGCCCCTCGCTGCCCGATCTGATGGCGGGTGCGGGGCTGCGGTTTCTCTGGCATCCCTCGCTCTCGGTCGAAACCGGGGCCGAGGCGCGGGCGCTTCTGGACCGGGCGGCCGAAGGCGAGATCCCGCTCGACATCCTTTGCGTCGAAGGCGCGGTTGCGCGCGGGCCGAACGGCACCGGGCGCTATCAGATGCTGTCGGGGACCGGGCGGTCGATGCTCGACTGGGTCGACCGGCTGGCGCCCCGGGCCGATCATGTGGTGGCAGTGGGGTCCTGCGCGGCCTTCGGCGGCGTGACCAGCGCGGGCGGCAACCCCTCGGACGCAGCCGGGCTGCAATTCGAGGGCGCGCATCCGGGAGGCATCCTCGCGGCCGATTTCCGCGGTCGGGGCGGCTTGCCGGTGATCAATGTGGCGGGCTGCCCGACCCATCCCGACTGGGTCGGCGAGACGCTGATGCTGCTGGCGGCGGGGGCGCTCGGGCCTTCCGGTCTCGACAGCTTCGCGCGGCCGCGCTTTTACGCCGAGCATCTGGTGCACCATGGCTGTCCGCGCAACGAGTTTTACGAATACAAGGCCAGCGCCACCACGCTGTGCGAAATGGGCTGCATGATGGAGCATCTGGGCTGCGTCGGCACCCAGGCCGTGGGCGATTGCAACATCCGGCCCTGGAACGGGCAGGGAAGCTGCACCCGCGCGGGCTATCCCTGCATCTCTTGCACCGCGCCCGAATTCGAGGAACCGCGCCACGCCTTCACGGCGACGCCCAAGGTCGCGGGCATCCCCGTGGGCCTGCCCGCCGACATGCCCAAGGCCTGGTTCATGGCGCTGGCCTCGCTGTCGAAGGCCGCGACGCCCGAGCGGCTGTCGAGGAACGCCGTCGCCGACCGGGTCGAGGTGCTGCCCGGACCGAGGAAGCCCCGCGCATGACCGGCACGCGGCTGATCGTCGGCCCCTTCAACCGGGTCGAGGGCGATCTCGAGGTCCATCTCGATGTCGAGGACGGCCGGGTACGTGGCGCGCGGGTGAACGCGCCGCTCTATCGCGGGTTCGAACGGATGTTGCTGGGCCGCCCGGCCTCGGACGCGCTGACGCTGACGCCGCGGATCTGCGGCATCTGCTCGATCAGCCAGTCGGCGGCGGCGGCCCGGGCACTGGCCGCGGCGGGCGGCCACATGCCCGCGCCGCAGGGGGCGGCGATGGCGGCACTGATCCATGCGGTCGAGAATGTCTCTGACCATCTCTTTCATTTCAACCTGTTCTTCATGCCCGATTTCGCGCGGCCCGCCTATGCCGACCGTCCCTGGCATCCCCGCGCGGTCGAGCGGTTCACGGCGGTGGAGGGGGCTGCCCAGCGGGCGGCCATCGAGGCGCGGGCGGCGCTCATGCATATCCTCGGCACCCTTGCGGGCAAGTGGCCCCACACGCTGGCGATCCAGCCCGGCGGCGTCACCCGCGCGCCTGGGCCGCGCGACAAGGTGCGGATCATGGCGACGCTCACCGCCTTCCGCCGCTATCTGGAAGGAACGCTGTTCGGCGCCCCGCTCGAAGCCTTCGCAGCCCTTGAAACCCGTGCCGCGCTGCTGCGCTGGGGGCAGGGCGATGCGGGTCTGTTTCTGGAGATCGCGGCCGATCTCGATCTCGACGCGCTGGGCCGGGGATCGGGGCGGTATCTGTCCTTCGGGGCCTATCCGCTGGCCGAGGGATACGGTTTCGGCCCCGGCATCTGGCGCGCGGGCGGGCTGTCGCCGCTCGATCTGGGCGGGCTCATCGAGGATGTCTCGCATGCCTGGATGCTGGGCGGGGCCGCGCATCCGGCCGCGGGCCAGACCCTGCCCGACGACGAGATGCGCGAGACCGCCTATAGCTGGTGCAAGGCGCCGAGGCTGGACGGGCTTGGCTACGAGACCGGCGCGCTGGCGCGGCAGGTCGTTGCGGGCCATCCTCTGGCCCGCGATCTGGCGGGCGGCGGCGTTCTGGCCCGGGTGGCGGGGCGGCTTCTGGATCTTGCGCGGACCCAGATCCTGATGGAGGATCTGGTGCGCGATCTTGACACCGGCGCCGCCTTCATGGACCCGGCCCCCGAGATCCGCGATGGCGCGGGCGCAGGTCTGGTCGAGGCCGCGCGCGGCGCGCTGGGCCATTGGCTGAGGGTCGAGAACGGCCGCATCGCCGCCTATCAGATCGTGGCGCCCACCACCTGGAATTTCAGCCCGCGCGACGCCTCGGGCACCCCCGGTCCGCTGGAGGCCGCGCTGGAAGGCGCGCCGGTCGCGCCGGGCGACGACACGCCGCTTTCGGTCCAGCATATCGTGCGCAGCTTCGATCCCTGCATGGTCTGCACGGTGCATTAGGGTGGAAACGGGCCTTGAGATCCGGGTCCGGGGTCAGGTGCAGGGTGTGGGCTTTCGCCCCTTCGTCTGGCAGCTTGCGCAGGAATTCGGCCTGCGCGGCGAGGTCTTCAACGATGCCGAAGGGGTGCTGATCCGCGTTGCGGGCGGGGAACTCACAGCGTTTCAGGCGGCGCTGACCGCGCGGGCGCCCGCGCTGTCCCGCATCGATGCGGCCGAGGCGCGGGACTGGGCCTTTGCCACCGCGCCCGAAACCTTCACCATCGCCCCCAGCCGCGGCGAGGGGGCTGAAACTCGCGTCACGCCCGACGCCGCGACCTGTCCGGACTGCCTGGCCGAGATCCGGGGCGCGGGGCGCAGGCGGGGCTATGCCTTCACCAACTGCACCCAATGCGGCCCGCGCTTCACGATCCTGCGGCAGTTGCCCTATGACCGCGCCCGGACCACCATGGCCGACTTCCCGATGTGTCCGGCCTGCCGCGCCGAGTACGACACCCCCGCCGACCGCCGGTTCCATGCTCAGCCCATCGCCTGCCCCGATTGCGGCCCCCGGCTCTGGCTGGAGCGGGAGGGCGCGGAGCTGCCCGGCGATCCCGTCGCGGGCGCGGCCGATCTGCTGGCACAGGGCGCGATCCTGGCGGTCAAAGGGCTGGGCGGGTTTCATCTGGCCTGCGATGCGGGCAATGCGGCGGCGGTGGACCGGCTGCGCGCGCGCAAGCGCAGACCCGCGAAGCCCTTTGCGCTGATGGCGCGCGCCGCCGATCTGGCGGGCTTCTGCGCGCCGACGCCCGCCGATCTGGCACGGCTTGGCGATCCGGCGGCGCCCATCGTTCTGGTGCCCGGCACCGGTGCGCTGCCCGAGACCGTCGCGCCGGGCATGCGCGATCTGGGGGTGATGCTGCCCTGCACGCCGCTTCATCATCTGTTGCTCGATGCGGTGGGGCGGCCGCTGGTGATGACCTCGGGCAATCTGTCGGGCGCGCCGCAGGTCATCGGCAATGACGAGGCGCGGGCCAAGCTGGGGGCCTTTGCCGATGCCTTCCTGATGCATGACCGCGACATTGCCCGGCGGCTCGACGACAGCGTCGAGCGGGCCGATCCGCCGATGGTCCTGCGCCGGGCGCGGGGGCGGGTGCCGGGCACGCTGCCCCTGCCTGCCGGGTTCGAGGAGGCGCCGCAGGTGCTGGCACTGGGCGGGCAGATGAAATCGGCGATCTGCCTTGTGAAGGGCGGGCAGGCGCTCTTGTCGCATCACCTGGGCGACCTGGACGAGGCGCTGACCTGGGAGGAATTCCTGACAGCCATCGCCGATTACGGCAGACTGTTCGGTCACCGCCCGGTCCGGGTCGCCTGCGACGCCCATCCCGGCTATCGCGCGACGCAGCATGCCCGGACGCTGGGTCTGCCCGTGGTCGAGGTTCAGCACCACCACGCCCATCTGGCCGCCTGTCTGGGCGAGAACGGCTGGCCGCGCGATGGCGGGCCGGTGGCAGGCATCGTGCTGGACGGCACGGGTTACGGGCCCGACGGCACGGTCTGGGGGGGCGAGCTGCTGCTGGGCGACTATCGCGCGGTCGAGAGGGTGGGGCATCTGGCTCCGGCGCCTTTGCCCGGCGGCGATGCTGCGGCGCGCGAGCCCTGGCGGAACCTGCTTGTGCGGCTCGATGCGGCCGGGCTGGCCGACGTCGCGGACCGGATGCTGCCCGACGCCCCGCGCGCGGCGCTGCGGGCGGCGGTCCGGGCCGGGTTGAACGCCCCGGCCTCGTCCTCGGCCGGGCGGCTGTTCGATGCGGTCGCGGCGGCGCTTGGGCTGTGTCCCGGGGGGCAGAGCTACGAGGGCGAGGCGGCGATGCGGCTAGAGGCGCTGGCGGGCGACCTTCCGGCCGACCGGCCCTACGCCTTCGACGGGCTCGATCCTGCGCCAGTGATTCGTGCGGTGGTTGCAGACTTCGACGCGGGTTGCCCGAAGCCGCTGATCGCCGCCCGATTCCACGCGGGTCTTGCGCGGGCCTTTGCCGATCCGGCGAAAGCCCTTGTCGAATCCGGCCGCGCTCGCGCCGTCGCGCTGTCGGGCGGCTGTTTTCAGAACGCGCGGCTGCTGTCCGAGGTGCGTTTCTGCTTACGTAGCGTCAAGATGTTGATCCATAGGGAAACTCCGGCCAATGACGGCGGGCTGGCGCTTGGTCAGGCGCTTGTTGCCGCATCCGGCAAATTGCCGCAGATGGAAAGCGGCTGATCCAGAAAGCGTTTTTGTCGGTAAAGAGATTACCGGTCAATCCGCCGCAATGTCTCGGATTAAGGTGGGTAAACGTCTGAAATATAACGCAATTAACACGATTTTAAACATCCTGAGGAAATCCTTGCTGGTGCCGGCCGCGCTCTGTTTGCATGCGCTGGCATACTGAACCTTCCGCGCGCCGCCGCGGCGCCGGGTCATTGGACGGGAGGACCGACTTGGCCGAAATCGAGACATTCTATGAGGTGATGCGCCGCCAGGGGATCACCCGGCGCAGCTTCATGAAGTATTGTTCGCTCACGGCGGCAGCGCTGGGGCTGGGACCCGCCTTCGTGCCGAAGATCGCCCATGCGATGGAAACCAAGCCGCGGACCCCCGTGATCTGGGTGCACGGGCTCGAATGCACCTGCTGTTCGGAAAGCTTCATCCGCTCGGCCCATCCGCTGGCCAAGGACGTCGTGCTGTCGATGATCTCGCTCGACTATGACGACACGCTGATGGCGGCGGCGGGCCATGCGGCCGAGGCGGCGCTGGAAGACACGATCGAGAAATACAAGGGCAACTACATCCTCGCGGTGGAAGGGAACCCGCCGCTGAACGAGGACGGGATGTACTGCATCATCGGCGGCAAGCCCTTCGTCGATCAGCTGCGCCATGCGGCCGAACACGCCAAGGCGATCATCTCCTGGGGGGCCTGCGCCTCCTATGGCTGCGTGCAGGCGGCGGCCCCGAACCCGACCCGCGCGACGCCGGTGCACAAGGTCATCACCGACAAGCCGATCATCAAGGTGCCGGGCTGTCCGCCCATCGCCGAGGTCATGACCGGCGTCATCACCTACATGCTGACCTTCGACCGCATGCCCGATCTCGACCGTCAGGGGCGGCCGAAGATGTTCTATTCCCAGCGCATCCACGACAAGTGCTACCGCCGCCCGCATTTCGACGCGGGCCAGTTCGTCGAGAACTGGGACGACGACTATGCGCGCAAGGGCTATTGCCTCTACAAGATGGGCTGCAAGGGGCCGACCACCTACAATGCCTGTTCCACCGTGCGCTGGAACGAGGGCGTCAGCTTCCCGATCCAGTCGGGCCATGGCTGCATCGGCTGTTCCGAGGACGGGTTCTGGGACCAGGGGTCGTTCTATGACCGGCTGACCACGATCAAGCAGTTCGGGATCGAGGCCACCGCCGATCAGATCGGCTTTACCGCCGCCGGGGCGGTGGGCGCGGGCATCGTCGCCCATGTCGCCGCCTCGGCCCTGAAACGGGCCCAGAAGAAGTCCCAGGACGCCGCGAAGAAAGAGGAGGTGTAAGCCATGGTCGCGACCCCGAACGGCTTTGACCTCGACAATTCCGGCCGCCGCATCGTCGTCGATCCCGTGACCCGGATCGAGGGCCACATGCGCTGCGAGGTGAATGTGGACGATCAGGGCATCATTCGCAACGCGGTCTCGACCGGGACCATGTGGCGGGGGCTCGAGGTGATCCTCAAGGGCCGCGACCCGCGCGATGCCTGGGCCTTCACCGAACGGATCTGCGGCGTCTGCACCGGGACGCATGCGCTGACCTCGGTGCGTGCAGTCGAGGACGCGCTGGGGATCACCATCCCGCAGAACGCCAACTCGATCCGCAACATCATGCAGCTGAACCTGCAGATTCACGACCATATCGTCCATTTCTACCACCTGCATGCGCTGGACTGGGTGAACCCCGTGAACGCGCTGAAGGCCGATCCGAAGGCCACGTCGGAACTGCAACAGGCGGTTTCGCCCAGCCACCCGCTGTCCTCGCCCGGCTATTTCCGCGACGTGCAGAACCGGCTGAAGAAATTCGTCGAATCTGGGCAGCTGGGGCTGTTCAAGAACGGCTATTGGGACAATCCGGCCTATCTGCTGCCGCCCGAGGCCGATCTGATGGCCACGACCCACTACCTCGAGGCGCTGGATTTGCAGAAGGAGGTGGTGAAGATCCACACCATCTTCGGCGGCAAGAACCCGCACCCCAACTGGCTGGTGGGCGGTGTGCCCTGTCCGATCAATCTCGACGGCACCGGTGCGGTCGGCGCGATCAACATCGAGCGGCTGAACATGGTCAGCTCCATCATCGACCAGTGCACGACCTTCGTGAAGAACGTCTATATCCCGGATGTCGTTGCCATTGGCGGCTTCTACAAAAGCTGGCTTTACGGCGGCGGGCTGTCGGGCCAGGCGGTCATGGCCTATGGCGACATCCCCGAGAACCCCAACGACTTCTCGGCGGACCAGCTGCACCTGCCGCGCGGCGCCATCATCAACGGCAACCTCAACGAGGTGCTCGACGTCGATCCGCGCGATCCCGAACAGGTGCAGGAATTCGTCGATCACTCCTGGTACAGCTATGGCGAGCCGGGCAAGGGCCTGCATCCCTGGGACGGCGTGACCGAGCCGAAATTCGAGCTGGGGCCCAATGCCAAGGGAACCAAGACCAATATCGAGGAACTGGACGAGGCGGCCAAGTATTCCTGGATCAAGGCGCCCCGCTGGAAGGGCCATGCGATGGAGGTGGGGCCGCTGGCCCGCTATGTCATCGGCTATGCCAAGGGCCATGAGGACATCAAGGGCCAGGTCGAGGGGCTTTTGCGGACCATGGACCTGCCGGTCGAGGCGTTGTTCTCGACGCTGGGGCGCACCGCGGCCCGCGCGCTTGAGGCTGAATACTGCACCCGGTTGCAGAAGTATTTCTTCGACAAGCTGATCGCGACCTGCCGGAACGGCGACACCGCCACCGCCAATGTCGAGAAATGGGACCCGAAGACCTGGCCGAAAGAGGCCAAGGGCGTCGGCATGACCGAGGCGCCGCGCGGCGCGCTGGGCCACTGGATCAAGATCAAGGGGGGGCGGATCGAGAACTATCAATGCGTGGTGCCCACCACCTGGAACGGCAGCCCGCGCGATACGGCCGGCAATATCGGTGCCTTCGAGGCGGCTCTGATGGACACCAAGATGGAACGCCCCGACGAGCCGGTCGAGATCCTCAGGACGCTGCACAGCTTCGATCCGTGCCTGGCCTGCTCGACCCATGTGATGTCGCCGGACGGACAGGAACTGACCCGCGTCAAGGTGCGCTGAGGGAGGAGACGACGATGAGGAAATATCTGCTTGCCGCGGCTCTGGCCGCAGTGGCGGGCCCGGCCCTGGCCCATACCGGCCATGGGGCGTCTACCGGGTTCGTTCATGGGGTGCTGCACCCGCTGACCGGGGCCGATCACCTGCTGGCGATGCTGGCGGTGGGGCTCTGGTCGGGCTTTGCGCTGAGCGCGCGCCTCTGGGCGGGGGCCGCCGCCTTCATGGGGGCGATGGTTGCAGGCGCCGCGCTGTCCTGGGCGGGGGTGCCGCTGCCGGGCGTCGAGGGCATGATCGCGGCCTCGGTCCTGGCCTTCGGTGTTCTGGCCGCCTTTGCCCATCGCGGGCAGGCGCGCTGGGTCACCGGCGCCTCGCTGGGGGCGATCGCGCTTTTCGGCATCTGCCACGGCCATGCCCATGCCTCCGAGGCGACCGGGGCGGCGCTGGCCTATCTGGGCGGGTTCCTGATCTCGACCGCGGCGCTGCACCTGACCGGCATTCTTGTTGCCCGCGCGGTCGCGGAGGCCCGCGCCGCCCGCACCCTGCGCCGGACTGCCGGAGGCGCGCTGGTGGCCTCGGGCGCCTGGCTCCTTGCCGGATGAGGATCGCGCCATGAGTGTCGAAGACAGAACCTCCATCCCGATCCATATCCCGAACCCCGAGGCGCCGACCCCGCTCGAGGCCGCGCGGCTGACCGGCGGTGCCCGTCCCGAGGATATCGAAAGCCTGCAGCTGCGCGCGGCCGTCTATGTCTACGAAATGCCGGTCCGGATCTGGCACTGGGTCAACGCGCTGGCGATCACGATCCTGATCGTGACGGGCTACCTGATCGCCTCGCCGCCGCCCACCATGGAAATCGCCGAGGCGACCGACCAGTTCGTG
This sequence comes from Rhodovulum sp. BSW8, assembly GCF_003314725.1. Classification (NCBI taxonomy): domain Bacteria; kingdom Pseudomonadati; phylum Pseudomonadota; class Alphaproteobacteria; order Rhodobacterales; family Paracoccaceae; genus Rhodovulum; species Rhodovulum sp. BSW8. The sequence goes on along the minus strand of NZ_QNVX01000066.1, from coordinate 132,505 downwards.
TTCGGCTATATCCGCTTTGCCCATTTCGCCTCGGGCATGGTGCTGACGGTCGCCTTCCTGGGCCGGATCTACTTTGCCTTCGTCGGCAACCGGCATGCGCGGCAGCTGTTCTACATCCCGGTCTGGCGCAAGCGCTGGTGGAAAGAGATGATCTTCGAGGCGCGATGGTACGCCTTCCTCGAAAAGGAGCCGAAGAAGTATATCGGCCACAACCCGCTGGCCCATTTCGCGATGTTCACCTTCATCACGCTGGGCATGACCTTCATGATCGTCACCGGCTTCGCGCTTTATGCCGAAGGGGCGGGGCAGGGGTCGTTCTATGACAGCTGGTTCGGCTGGGTGCTGGGGCTTGTCGGCAATTCCCAGCGGCTGCACACGCTGCACCATCTGGGGATGTGGGCGATCACGCTCTTTGCGATCTTTCACATCTATGCCGCGATCCGCGAAGACATCATGTCGCGTCAGTCCATGATCACCACCATGATTTCCGGCTGGCGGACCTTCAAGGACAATCGGGTGGAATAAAACAACGCGAAGACCCCGAAGCCGCGGGCACAGCTTTGCCCGCGGCGCGGCGGGGCGGCCGATGCGCTGGCGATCCGCGCCGGCCACAGGGCCTTCCCGCCGTACCGAAAGACCCTATTTTCCGCCGGAGGCGGGGCAGGATGGCCCCCGCTGCCGGCACCGGCCGAGGGAGGACCCCATGCCCGCCGCGACTGACCGCCTGACCCTGATCCTCGGTATCGGAAACGTCCTCTGGGCGGATGAGGGCTTCGGGCCCCGCTGTGTCGAGACGCTGGCCGAGACCCATGCCTTCGACGCCGGGGTGCGGCTTCTGGATGGTGGCACCCAGGGGCTTTATCTGCTGCCCTTTCTCGAAGAGGCCGACGATCTTCTGATCTTCGATGCGGTCGATTACGGGCTGGCACCCGGCACGCTGAAGATCGTCCGCGACGGCGACGTGCCCGCCTTCATGGGCGCGAAGAAGATGAGCCTGCACCAGACCGGGTTTCAGGATGTGCTGGCCACGGCCGCCTTCAAGGGCTGCAGCCCGGCACGGATGACCCTGATCGGCTGCCAGCCCGCCGAGATCGAGGATTACGGCGGCGGGCTGACCGCAACCGTGGCGGCGCGGCTGCCCGATGCGCTGGCCGAAGGGCTGGCCGAGCTCGCCCGCTGGGGCGTCGCCGCGCGGCCGGGCCGCACCGCCACGCCCGATCTGGCCGATCCCTCGATCCGCCGCGAGGCCTACGAATCCGGCCGGCCCTCGGCCGAGGCGGCCTGCCGCTCGGGCGACGACCGGTTCTTCCCCGGGCAGGGCGATCTTGCCGGGCCGGTGCGCTGATGTGCGTGGGCGAGCCGATGCGGCTGATCGGGATCGACGGCATTGCCGGGCGCACCGACGAAGGCGCGCTGATCGACCTGTCGCTGACGCCCGAGGCGCGGGTGGGCGACTGGGTGCTGACCTTTCTGGGCGCCGCGCGCGATCTGCTCGACCCCGACGAGGCGCAGAGGATCCGCGCCGCGCTGGACGGGCTGCGCGCGGTGATGGCGGGTGGCTCGGCGGGCGATGCCTTCGCCGATCTCGAGGCCCGCGAACCGAGCCTTCCCCCCCACCTGCAGGCCGCGCTGGCGGCTGGCGACACCCAGGGATGACCGCCATGACCCACCCGCTGATTGCCCGTCTCGAAACCGATCTCGGCTGGCCCAGGCTGACCGACATGGCGGATGTCGCGGCCTTCACCGCGCGGCCGGGGGTGCATTGCCTGTTCGTGCCCGGCGATCCCGCGCGCAACCTCGAGACCGCCGATGCGGCGGTGATCCTGCCCGAGCTGCGGCAGGCGTTTCAGGGCGCCTTCGACTGCGCCCTCGTCGATGACGCGATCGAGGCCGAACTGCGCGAGACGACCCGGGCGCTGAAGACCCCAAGCTTCATCTTCTACCGCGAGGGGCAGCTGCTGGGCGATATCCAGAAGATCCGCGACTGGGACGACTACCTGGCCCGCACCGCGCATATCCTGTCGCTGACCGACGCCTGAGGAGGACATCATGGTTTCCGGCTTTCATCTGCCCCCCACCGGCTTCGGCCCCGGATCGCAACCCGCCGATGACGAGCTTGGCTACATGCAGATGCCTTCGGGCATGCGGACCTATGCCGCGCATCTGCCCGAGATCGACGATACCGATGCCGCCGCACCGGCGCTTGCCCTGCTGGAGCGCGCCGCCGCCGCCTGCGAGCGTGCCGCCGCGACCGGCGAGGGCGAAAGCTTTCAGCTGGCCGACCTGCCGCCCGACGCGCGCGCCCTTCTGACCGAGACGCTGGGCCAGGGCGAGGTGTCGGTCCGCATCCAGGGCGTGCCCGCCGTCGCGGTGCAGGAAAGCGTCTTTGCCGGGGTCTGGCGGGTGATGGGCGCGGGCGTCGACCGGGTCGAGGTCGGCGCGGTGCCCGCGCGCGCCAGGATCGCCTTCGCACCGCAGCGCGCGGCGCTGGGGCTTGAGGCGCCGAAGGGGCTCGATGTCTTCAACGCCCCGGCGCTGCTGGTCGAGCTGCTCGACCGGTCGGCCGCCTGGCGCAAGGGCAAGGACGCGCATGTGGTCAACCTGACCCTGCTGCCCCATACCGAGGGCGATCTGGCCTGGCTGGACGCGGCGCTTGGCGAAGGCGCTGTGACGGTCCTGTCGCGCGGCTATGGCAATTGCCGGATCACCGCCACCGCCACGGCGAATGTCTGGCGGGTGCAGTATTTCAACTCGATGGACACGCTGATCCTCGACACCTTCGAGGTCACCGACATGCCCGAGGTGGTGCTGGCCGCGCCCGAGGATCTGGCCGACAGCGCCGGGCGCATCCGCGACGTGCTGGAGGCGATCCGATGACCGCCCGCTTCGAGGGCAGCTATGGCGGCCGCGACGACCGGATCAGCGCGGCGGCGGTGATGGAATGCAAGATCTGCTGGACGGTCTATGACCCGGCCGAGGGCGACGACTTCCGCCAGGTGCTGCCCGGCACCCCTTTCGCCGCGCTGCCCGAGGACTGGACCTGCCCGACCTGCGACGCGCCGAAGGCCCAGTTCATGGTCAAGGACGATCCCGGCGCGGCCGAGGCTGCGACGGCGGCCTGGATCGCCGACCGCACCGCCGCGCTTGAGGCCGAGTTCCGCGAGATCTGGCATTCGAAGATGCGCGACGTGCCCCTGGTCAACGCCTCGCTGCATGTCGAAGCGGTGGGCTTCGCGCTTTATGAGGGGCGCCCGCTGGGCGTGCTGGTGGCGCCCTGGTTCATGAACCTGATCCTGCTGCCCGCCGAGGGCGAGGACTGGTCCGGTCTGACTGCGGGCGCCAAGGAAAGCCTGTGCTTTCCGTCGGGCGACTACGAGTTCATCCACAATGTCCGGCCGATGGCGGGCGGCTACAAGGCCTGTTCGCTGTTCTCGCCGATGAACGATTTCGCCAGCCAGCTGCAGGCGGTCGAGGTCGCCCGCGCGGTCATGGTCGAGCTGTTCAAGGCCGAGAACCGGGCCGAAACCGACCGCGCTGCCGACATCCGTGCCGCGCGCGAGACGGATCTGGCGGACGCCGAGGCCGCCGAAGGCGAGGCCTCGGGCACGGGCGCCCCGACCCGCCGCGCGGTGATCTCGGGCGGTCTGGCCGCCGGGGCCGAGGACCGTCCGGCGGAGGCGCCGGGCGCGTGAGCGCGGCCTTGCATATCGCCCTGACCGGCGCCGGGCCGCGGATCGCCGCGCCGGCCCCGCCTGCGCTCGAGGCCCTGCTGCTGCATCGCCGGGTCGAGGAGGCCGCCCTGCTGGTGCCGCGGATCTTCAACCTTTGCCGGGCTGCCCAGTCGCTGGGGGCCCGCGTGGTGCTGGGGCTGCCCGCGCGGCCTGAGGACCGCGCGGCGCTGGCCGACGAGATCCTGCGCGACCATCTGATGCGGTTTTTCGTGCTCTGGCCACGCGCTTTGGGCCTGCCGCCCGCGCCGCTGCCGGGCGACGATATCGCCCGAGCCGTGTTCGGCCCCCCGGGCCGATGCCCCGCGCCCGATGCGTTTGACCGCTGGCTGGTGGCGGGGGCGGGCGTGGCGCCGGTTCTGGCAGCACTCGCCGGACGGTTCGCGCCGGGCGAGGCGGTTGCCGATCTGCCCCCGGCCGACCCCGGACCTGCGCTTGACGCGGCAGCGGAGGAAAACTCGCCCTGGCTGCGGCACCGCACATCGCCGCTGCTGGCCGAGATCGAAGCGCGCTACGGGCGCGGCCCGCTCTGGCGCGCGGCGGCGCGGCTGGTCGATCTCGAGGCCTGCCTGTCCGGCCAGTTCCCCGCCACCCCCGACACCCGGGGCGGGGTCGTTCGCGTGCCCGCGGCACGGGGGACCTATTCCCTGTCGGCGCGGGTCGAGGACGGGCGCGTCGCGGCCTTTCGCCGCCTGACGCCGACCGATCACCTTTGCGCGCGGGGCGGGGTGCTGCAGCGGGCGCTGGAAAGCCTGCCGCGCGGCCGGGCCGACCTGGCGCCGCTGGTGGTCGACATCCTCGACCCGTGCGTACCGGTCGTCTTCGACGAGGCCGCCCATGCATGAGATGTCGCTGTGCGAGGGTATTCGCGGGATCGTCGAGGATCAGGCGCGCGCCCACGGGTTCGCGGCGGTGCGGCTTCTGCGGCTGGAAATCGGGCGCTTTGCCGGGGTCGAGAAACCGGCGCTGGAATTCGCCTTCGACGTGGTGATGCGGGGCAGCCCGGCCGAGGGCGCCCGGCTTGAAATGATCGACCTGCCCGGCCGTGCGCTGTGCTACGATTGCGGCGTCGAGGTCGAAATCGAGAACCGGCTCGACCCCTGTCCGCGCTGCGGCGGCGGCCGGCTGATGCCCGTGGGGGGCGACGAAATGCGGATCAAGGACATGGAGGTGGTGTGATGTGCACGGTATGCGGGTGCGGGGGCGCGACGCTGGAAGGGCAGGCAAGGGGGCAGGCCCAGGATCACGGGCAGGATGCCCCTCATCATCACCATCATGACCACACGCATGGCCATGACCACGGGCATGACGATGACCACACCCATGACCACACCCATGACCACACCCATGACCACGGGCACGCTCACGGGCACCACCACCATGGCTACCATGGCGACCTGCACTACGGCGGGGGTGCGGCCGGGGTGTCGGTGCCAGGCATGTCGCAGGCGCGGCTGATCGAGATCGAGGCCGGCATCCTGTCGAAGAACGATGCCTTTGCCGATGGCAACCGCCGGGTCCTGCGGGCGCTGGGCGCCTTTGCCGTCAACCTCGTCTCGTCGCCCGGCTCGGGCAAGACGACGCTGCTGTGCCGCACCATCGAGCAGCTGGGCGCGCAGCCGCTGGCGGTGATCGAGGGCGACCAGCAGACCTCGAACGATGCCGACCGCATCCGCGCGACCGGCGCCCCGGCCATTCAGGTCAATACCGGCAAGGGCTGTCATCTCGACGCCCATATGGTGGGCCATGCGATGGACCATCTGGCGCTGCCGCGGGGGGCGATGCTGTTCATCGAGAATGTCGGCAATCTGGTCTGCCCGGCGGGCTTCGATCTGGGCGAGGATGCCAAGGTCGCGATCCTCTCGGTCACCGAGGGCGAGGACAAGCCGCTGAAATACCCCGACATGTTCACCGTCGCCCGGCTTGCGATCCTGAACAAGACCGATCTGGCCCCGCATTGCGATGTCGATTTCGACCTCTACGAGGCCAATCTCCGGCGGGTCAATCCCGGCATCGAGATCCTGCGCGTCTCGGCCCGTACCGGCGAGGGGATGGAGGCCTGGATCGACTGGCTGACCGCGCGGCTGGCCGAGAAGGCTGCCGGGGCGGCGGATTGATGGCGCCTGCCAGCGCCCGCCCGGCGGTCCTGCTTGTCGATGACGAGCCGCATTCGCTGGCTGCGATGCGGATGGCGCTGGAGGACGAATTCGATGTCCTGACCGCCGCCGATGCCGAAGCCGCCATGGCGGTGCTGCGCGACGAATGGGTGCAGGTGATCCTGTGCGACCAGCGCATGCCCGGGCGCTCCGGGGTCGCGTTCCTGTCCGAGGTCCGCGAACGCTGGCCCGAGACGGTGCGGCTGATCGTGACCGGCTATACCGACAGCTCGGCCATGGTCGCCGCGATCAACGAGGCCGGCATTCACCAGATCCTGACCAAGCCCTGGCATCCCGACCAGCTTCTGGTGGCGGCCCGCAACGCGGCGCAGCTGTTCCAGCTGTCGCGCGAGAACGAGCGGATGGCGCTGGAAATGCGGCTTCTGGCCTCGACCGCCGAGTCGCGGGTCGAAAAGCGCCGCAAGGCGCTGCGCGAGGGCATGGGGTTCGAAACCGTGCTGCGCGCGCCCAACTCGCCCATGGTCGAGGTGGTGCAGATGGCCCGCCGCTTTGCCGGGTTCGACCTGCCGGTGGTGCTGACGGGCGAGCCCGGCACCGGCAAGGCACAGCTGGCGCGGGCGATGCATTACGCCTCGTTGCGGGCGGACAAGCCGTTCTATGACCTCAATCTGGCCGGTATGCCCGAGGATCTGACCGCGATCGAACTGATGGGCGCGAAACGGGGCGTGCTGGCCGGGGGCGTCGCCCGGATCGGGCTGATGCAGAAGGCCGATCGCGGCACGCTTTACCTCGGCGGGATCGAGACCGCGCCGCCAGGGCTGCAGCTGACGCTGTTGCGGGTGCTGACCGAGGGCGCTTTCACGCCGGTCGGCGGGCAGGAAACGGTTGGCACCAATTTCAGGCTCATCTGCGGCGCGGGCACCGATCTGAAGGCGCTGGTCGCCGAAGGCCGGTTCCGCGCCGATCTGTACTATGCGCTGGCGGCGGGCGAGATCGCGGTGCCGCCGCTGCGCGCCCGGCGCGGCGACATCGCGCTGCTGGCACAGGCCAAGCTGGCCGAGCTGTCCCAGGCCCATGGCAAGCCGGTGCATGGGCTCGACGAGGCGGCGCTGGAATTTCTGGAAAACTACGACTGGCCGGGCAACCTGCGCGAGCTGAAGAACGAGATCGCGCGGATGCTGGTAATGGCCCCGGACAAGATGCTGGGGGCCGATCTGATCTCGCGCCACATCCTGCAGGCACCGCCCGGCGACGAGGGCGCCGACCGCTCGGCCGATGCGGTGCTGGCGCGGACCGGATCGCTGAAGGACCGGGTCGAGCTGATGGAGATGCGGATATTGCGCGAGACGCTGACCCGGCATCGCTGGAACAAGAGCCGCGCGGCCGCCGAACTGGGCCTCTCGCGGGTGGGGCTGAGGGCGAAGCTCGACCGCTACGGGATCGCCGGTCCCGCTGGGCGAGTCTCTCAGGACGAGGAGGACTGACATGTGTCTGGGAATTCCCGGCCGTATCGTGGCCGTTACCGATGCCGCGCGGATGATGGCGCTGGCCGAGGTTTCGGGGGTGCGGCGCGAGGTGAACGTGGCCTGCATTCTCGACGGCCCGGCCGAGGACCTGGTGGGCGAATGGGCGTTGATCCATGTGGGCTTCGCCATGGCCCGGATCGATGCGGACGAGGCCGCGAAGACGCTGCAGGCGCTGCAGGATCTGGGCGAGGCGCAGGAAGCGGCCGAGGCCATGGCCGAGGGTGCGAAGGCGCTGGAGGGGCAGGGATGAAATACGCGACCGAATTCCGCGACCCGAAGGCCGCGAAGGCCGTTCTGGCCCGTATCTCTGCGCTGGCCGATCAGATCGGCGCGACGCGCGCGGCCCCGGTCCACATCATGGAGATCTGCGGCGGGCATACCCATGCGATCTTCCGCTACGGGCTCGACAAGCTGGTGCATGAGGGGGTCGAGTTCATCCACGGCCCCGGCTGCCCGGTCTGCGTGTTGCCGATGGCGCGGGTCGACGAATGCGTCGAGATCGCGAACCGCCCGGGCGTGATCTTCACCACCTTCGGCGACGCGATGCGGGTGCCGGGCACGAAGATGTCGCTGATGCAGGCCAAGGCCGCGGGCGCCGATATCCGCATGGTCTATTCGCCGCTCGACGCGCTGGAACTGGCGCGCCGCAATCCGGGGCGCGAGGTGGTGTTCTTCGGCCTCGGCTTCGAGACGACGACGCCGTCGACCGCGCTGTCGATCCAGCAGGCCGCGCGCGAGGGGTTGGGCAATTTCAGCGTCTTCTGCAACCACATCACCGTGCCCGAGCCGATCAAGGCGCTGCTGGACGATCCGCATATGGTTCTCGATGGCTTCGTCGGGCCGGGGCATGTCTCGATGGTGATCGGTATCCACCCCTACGATTTCATTGCGCGGGACTATGGCAAGCCCATCGTCGTGGCGGGGTTCGAGCCGCTGGATCTGCTGCAATCGGTGTTGATGGTGCTGACCCAGATCCGGGATGGCCGGGCCGAGGTGGAAAACCAGTATGCCCGCGTGGTGCCCGAGCACGGGAACCCGGTCAGCCTTGCCGCCATCGCCGATGTCTATGAGAAACGTCCCTCCTTCGAATGGCGGGGTCTCGGAGAGATCGACCAGTCCGGACTGCGGATCCGGGCGAGATATCGCGCCTTTGACGCCGAAGAGAAATTCGGTGTCGGCTATGCCGCCGGACCGCGTGTGGTGCCCGAGCCCGAGGGCTGTGCCTGCGGTCAGGTGATGACCGGCCGGATCAAACCCACGGCCTGCCCGCAATTCGGCTGCGGCTGCACGCCGGAGATGCCTCTGGGCGCGTTGATGGTCAGTTCCGAAGGGGCCTGCGCGGCCTATTGGCAGTATGGCGGCGCCCGGGCGCCGGAGGCGGTTGAATGAATGTCCCGACCCGGGCGCGGTTGCGCGATACCCATGTGACGCTGTCCCATGGCGGGGGCGGACGGGCGATGCGCGATCTGATCGACGAGGTTTTCGCCGCGGCCTTCCGGCCCGACGCGATGGAGGATCAGGCCCGGTTGTCGGATGCGGCGCTGACCGAGCCCGGCGCGCGGCTCGCGATGACCACCGACAGTTTCGTCGTCACGCCGCTGGAATTTCCCGGCGGCGATATCGGCAAGCTCGCGATCTGCGGCACGATCAATGATCTGGCGGTGGGGGGCGCACGGCCCTTGTGGCTGTCGGCGGCCTTCATCATCGAGGAGGGCACCGAGATCGCCCTTCTGCGCCGGATCGTGGCGACGATGGCGGCCGAGGCCGAGGCCGCAGGCGTGCGGATCGTGACCGGCGACACCAAGGTCGTGGGGCGCGGTGCCGCCGACGGGGTCTTCGTGACCACGACCGGTGTGGGCGCGATCCCGCCCGGGCGCGAGCTGGCGGCCAGCCGCATCCGCCCCGGCGACGTGGCGCTGGTGAATGGCGTGCTTGGCGATCACGGCGCGACGATCCTGGCCGCGCGGGGCGATCTGGCCTTGTCGACCGACATCCGGTCCGACTGTCAGGCGCTGGGCCATCTGATGGAGGCGGTGATCGCGGCCGCCCCCGGCACCCGGGCCGCGCGGGACGCGACGCGGGGCGGGCTGGCCTCGGCGCTGAACGAGATGGCCGAGGCGGCGGGCGTTGGTGTCGAGATCGAGGAAGAGGCGCTTCCCTTGCGCGACGAGGTCAAGGGGATGTGCGAGATCCTCGGGCTCGACCCGCTTTATCTGGCGAATGAGGGAACGCTGGTTCTTTTCGTCCCCGAGGCCGAGGCCGCGGCGGCGCTGGCCGCGATGCGCGCCCGGCCCGAAGGCCGCGATGCCGTCATTGTCGGCCGGGCGACCGCAGAGCATCCCGGTCAGGTCCGGATGCGCACCGCCTTCGGCGGGGCGCGCATCGTCGACATGCTGGTGGGCGAGCAGCTGCCGCGCATCTGCTGACTGCGGCCGTTGCGCCCGCCGTCGTTCCCGTCAGAACGGGTTCGACGACCGGGCGCGGGCCGCGTTTCGGCCGACCAGGGCGGTGTGCCGTCCGCCTCGATACAGGTCGAAGACGACCCCTTCGGCGGTCTCGGCGAAAGCCGTGTCCCAGTCCCTGGCAAAGATCCGAAGCGTTGCGAGACAGGCGCCGGTCCTGGCCGCGAGGGCCGTGGCCGCGCGCCCGGCGCGGCGGTCGAAATGATGTCGCATCGGCAGTTCTCCCTCCGAGACTCAATCCTTAGTGTTTTTATCAACTAATATCCGCGACCGCGCAATCCCCTTTGGCTGTGCGGCCCGGGCGCAAGAAAAAACCCGCCGGACGGGAGGTCCGGCGGGTCTGGAAAAGTCAGGTCCTGATGCGTCAGGTCACTCGCGGTTGCCGAGGAACTGCAGCAGGAACATGAAGAGGTTGATGAAGTCGAGATAGAGGTTCAGCGCCCCCATGATCGCCGACTTGCCCAGCCACTCGCTGTCCATCGCATGGGCGTGCTGGATGTACTCGGTCTTGATCCGCTGGGTGTCATAGGCGGTCAGCCCGGCGAAGATCAGGATGCCGATGGCCGAGATCGCGAAGGCAATGTCCGGAGAGTGGAAGAAGAGATTCACGATCGAGGCCACCACGAGGCCGATCACGCCCATGATCAGGAACGACCCCCAGCCCGAGATGTCTTTCTTGGTGGTGTAGCCCCAGAGCGACAGGCCCGCGAAGGCGATGGCCGTCACGAGGAAGGTCTGCACGATCGAGACGCCGGTGAAGACCAGGAAGATCGAGCTGATCGACAGGCCCATCACGGCGGCGAAGGCGTAGAAGACGACCTGCGCGGTGGCGGCCGACATCCGGTTGATGCCCGCCGAGAAGCCGAAGACGAAAAGCAGCGGCGCGAACATGATCAGCCATTTCAGCGGCGAGGTGTAAAGCGCCTGGCCAAGCCCGGTCAGGTACTTGTCGGCCCCGATCTGCACGGCGGTTGGCATGTCGGTGACGGCCAGCCCCGAAATCGACCAGGACGCCAGCGCGGTGATCAGCATGCCTACGGACATGGTGCCGTAGACCTTGTTCATATGGGCGCGAAGACCCTCGTCGATCTGCGCGGTGCGAACGCCCGTCGCCCCGGCGCGGATCGTGTTGTAGTCAGCCATTGAAAGCCTCCTCCTTGGTCCAATACCGGCGGTCAAGCGCAAAAGCCCCGCCATTGCCGGGGTATATCGGCAAGGGCGGAACCCATTTCAAGCCTTCCGGCAGTCAAACGCGCGGCATTCGCCGTAGGTTTCGTGGCAGGACGCAGCGGCGGTTCAGCGCAGCCAGCTTTGCGGGACGTCCCAGGCCGGGCGGCGCGCTTCGGCACGGGCCTCTTCGGCGGTCAGGCCGATGTCGCGCAATTGCCGGTCGTCCAGCTCGACCAGTTGACGGCGCTGGCGCGCGGCGCTCAGCCCCAGAAGAATCCGTTTCACGAGGCCGGCACCGCCGACGTCGTGGGCCGCGCGGATGTTCGTGCTGACTTGCGCCATGGTGTTGCACCTTCGTTAACTTTGATGAAACGGCCTTGTTTCATCACCATCCTTGATACTTATGCCGGATTGTGGTCCATTCTTCAAACGAATGATGGTTATGGGTTGAATCAGGAATCTTGATGTGGCGCGCAATCTGGACATGACTGCCCTGCGCTCGTTTGTGGCTGTATCGGATGCGGGCGGGGTGACGCGGGCGGCGGGCTTTCTGAACCTCACGCAATCGGCCGTGTCGATGCAGATCAAGCGGCTGGAAGAAGCGCTGGACCTGCAACTGCTCGACCGGACCGAACGCAAGGTCAAGCTGACCGCCTCGGGCGAACAGCTTCTGGGGTATGCCCGGCGCATCCTCAGCCTGAACGACGAGGTCTATGCGCGCATGACCGCGCAGGAATACGAGGGCGAGGTGGTGGTGGGCGTGCCCCATGACATCGTCTATCCGGCGATCCCGCTGGTGCTGAACCGGTTTGCCCGCGACTTTCCCCGGGTCAAGGTGCAGCTGATCTCGTCCTACACGATGCGCTTGCGCGAGATGTTCCGGCGCGGCGATGTCGATATCATCCTGACCACCGAGGATCGCTGCGGCCCGACCGGCGAGACGCTCACCGAACTGCCGCTGGTCTGGGTGGGGGCCATCGGCGGGACGGCCTGGCGCCAGCGCCCGCTGCGGCTTGCCTACGAGCATACCTGCATCTTCCGCCAGGGCGTGCAGGCCGCGCTCGACCGCGCGGGAATCCCCTGGGTGATGACGGTCGAAAGCGATTCGAGCCGGACCGTCGAGGCCAGCGTCAGCGCCGATCTCGCGGTCCATACCTCGGTCGACGGCGCGCTGCCGCCTTATGTCGAGCGTATCCAGCACGGCGGCGCGCTGCCCGACCTGAAGACGACCCAGATCAACCTTTATGCCTCGGACCTTGCCGACGGGCCTGTGATCGGCGCCCTGGCCGAGTTGATCCGGCAGGCCTACCGGGCGTCCTGAGGCGCCGGTCAGTGCATCGCGATCACCACCTTGCCGGTCGCCTTGCGCTGGCGCAACAGATCCAGCCCCTCGGCCGCGCGCTCGAGCGGCAGCACATGGCTGACATGGGGATGCAGCCGCCCTTCGGCATGCCAGCGGAACAGCGTCGCCAGACTGGCGGTCAGCACCTGGGGGCGGAAGGCCAGATAGCCGCCCCAGTAAAGCCCGATCACCGAGAGGTTCTTGACCAGCAGGTGGTTGGCCTTGATCTGCGGCACCTCGCCCGAGGCGAATCCGATCGCCAGCAGGCGCCCGTCGGGCCGACAGGCCCGCATCGCTTCGGCAAAGAGCGGCCCGCCGACCGGGTCATAGACCACATCCGCCCCGCCAAGCGCCAGCACCGCCGCGCGCAGATCGTCTGTGTCGCTGTCGATCAGGTGATCGGCGCCCGCAGCGCGCGCGACCTCCAGCCGGTCGGCGCCGCGCGCGCAGGCGATCACGGTCGCGCCCATCGCCTTGCCGATCTCGACTGCGGTCAGCCCGACCCCGCCCGCCGCGCCGGTGACCAGCAGCGTCTCGCCGGGGGCCAGCCGCGCCTTGTGCGACAGGGCCACATGCGAGGTTCCATAGGCGATCTGAAACCCTGCGGCCTCGATGAAGCTCATGGTCTCGGGCAGGGGCAGGCAGCGGTCGGCGGGAAAGCAACCGGCCTCGGCCAGCCCGCCCGATCCGGCAAAGACCGCGACGCGTGTGCCCAGACGGCCCGGATCGACTCCCTCGCCCAGCGCCTCGACGGTTCCGGCCAACTCCATGCCCAGGGTCGCGGGCAGGGGAGGGTGTTCCTGATAGCGGCCCTCGATGATCAGGAGGTCGGCGAAATTGAGCCCGCAGGCCGCGATCCGCACCCGGACCTCGCCCGCGGCTGGGGCGGGACAGTCTGCCTCGGCCAGGCGCGGCTGTTCTCCGATCCGGTCAAGCTGGAAAAGGCGCATCGAAACTCCGTAGAATGGTGTAGACTGACACGGCGGTAACCTTAGTGGGGCCGGGGTGGTGTGACCAGTGATCCCTGCTTTCGCAGAATGCAAAGGGCACCTGTCTAAAGGTTGTTTGCGAAATGCGAAGGCGCTCTTTCAGATTCGCGACATGCAACCATTACGCGAGCTTGAGTCGGGGTACTTAACCAATTTCGTGCACTGCCCCAGGGATCGTACAAATTTAAATTACCTTTTTTGTTATGGGTTTATTAGCGAAGTGGTGGGTTAAGAGCGTTTCCCCGTTCGCTTGGCACAGGTGTTGCTATATGTTTGTCGGTAGAGGAGTTCACCAATGAAACACCCTGTAGATGTCCATGTGGGCAAACGTATCCGACACCGGCGCTGGATGGTGGGCATGACCCAACAGCAACTGGCCGAGCGGGTCGGTATCAAGTTCCAGCAAATTCAGAAGTATGAGACCGGCATGAACCGCGTCAGCGCCTCCCGTCTGTGGGACATCGCCGATGCGCTGGACGTCGCGGTCAGCTTCTTCTTCGAAGGCCTTGATGGCCGCAACGCCGAGCAGACGACCACCGGCATGCCCGACGATCTCTTGTCGGACAAGGAAGCGCTGGAACTGGTGCGCTCTTACTATGCCATTCCCGAGAACCAGAGGCGGCGGCTTTTCGAACTGGCGCGCGTGCTGAGCGACGTGGCCTGAAACCGGTGCTTGACGGACGAGCGTAGCAAGGCTAGCGCCCAGGTGGCAGGCGCATCAGCGCCCCGTCCGCAAGTCCACCGGAGGCCGGATGAAAGACACGGAAGCCGACTCCCTGATCGAGATCGCGCATGCGCTGGCCGATGCTGCACGAACCGCGACCCTGTCGCATTTTCGTACGGCGACCCTCGGGGTCGAGAACAAGGCCGGGACGGGCTTCGATCCTGTCACGCGCGCCGATCGTGCGTCCGAGGCGGCGATGCGCGCGATTCTCGCCGACCGCCGCCCGGAAGACGGCGTTCTGGGCGAGGAGCTTGATGGCACCTCGTCCCGCAGCGGACTGACCTGGGTGCTCGACCCGATCGACGGAACCCGCGGGTTCGTCTGCGGCACGCCGACCTGGGGCGTCCTGGTCGCGCTGTCCGATGCGGACGGACCGATCCTCGGCATCATCGACCAACCCTATATCGGCGAACGCCTCCTGGGCGGGTTCGGACGGGCCGAGTTTTCGGGACCCCATGGCCAGCGCAGGCTTGCGACCCGCGCGCCGCGACCTCTTTCTCAGGCCTCGGTCTTTTCGACCTTCCCCGAGGTCGGCACCCCGGAAGAGAGGCGCGCCTTTGCCGCGCTGGCCGGTCAGGCGCAGATGGTGCGCTACGGGATGGATTGCTACGCCTATGCGCTGGTGGCCATGGGCCATGTCGATCTGGTGGTCGAGGCGGGACTGCATGCCTATGACATTCAGGCCCCGATCGCGGTGATCGAGGCGGCGGGGGGCATCGTCACCGACTGGAAGGGCGGTCCGGCCCATGACGGGGGCCGGGTGGTCGCGGCCGCCAATGCCAGTATCCATGCCGAGGCGCTGGCGATCCTTTCGGCGGCGGCCTGACCCATGGGCCATGTGCTGATCCAGGGCGCCGAGCTGATCGTCACCATGGACGACGAGCGGCGCGAGCTGGCGGGGGCCGATCTGCGGCTGCGCGACGGCTGCGTGGCCGAGATTGGCACGGGCCTCGCGCCCGAGGGGGCCGAGATCGTCCGGGCCGACGGGTGTCTGGTGACGCCGGGGCTTGTGAACACCCACCATCACCTGTCGCAATGCCTGACCCGCGCGGTGCCGGGCGCCCAGGATGCGCTGCTGTTCGGCTGGCTGAAGACGCTTTATCCGATCTGGTCGCGCTTCGGCCCCGAGGAATTCCGGGTTTCGGCCCTGGTCGGCCTGTCCGAACTGGCGCTTTCGGGCTGCACCATGAGTTCGGACCATCAGTACCTCTATCCGAACGGGGCGCGGCTGGACGATACCATCGCCGCGGCGCGCGAGGTCGGGATCAGGTTCCATGCGACCCGCGGCGCCATGAGCATCGGCGAGTCGAAGGGCGGTTTGCCGCCTGACGGGCTGGTCGAGGCCGAGCCCGCGATCCTCGAGGACTGCATCCGGGTGATCGACGCCTTTCACGATCCCGATCCGGGCGCGATGATCCGGGTCGGCGTCGCGCCCTGTTCACCCTTCACCGTCAGCCCCGAACTGATGCGCGACGCGGCCCTTCTGGCGCGCGACAAGGGCGTGCGGCTGCACACGCATCTGGCCGAAAACGATGAGGATATCGCCTATTCGCTGGACCGGTTCGGCTGTCGCCCCGGGCAATATGCCGAGGATCTGGGCTGGACCGGCGACGATGTCTGGCACGCCCATTGCGTCAAGCTTGACGGTCGCGAAATTTCACTTTTCGCGCAATCGGGCACCGGGGTCGCGCATTGTCCCTGTTCGAACTGCCGGCTCGGGTCCGGCATCGCGCCGGTCCGCGCGATGCGCGATGCCGGGGTGCGGGTGGGCCTTGGCGTCGACGGGTCGGCCAGCAATGACGGTGGCAGCCTGATCGGCGAGGCGCGGCAGGCGATGCTGTTGCAGCGGGTGGCGCTGGGCGCCGATGCGATGAGCGCGCGCGAGGCGCTTGAAATCGCGACCCGGGGCGGCGCCGATGTGCTGGGGCGGCCCGACTGCGGGCGGCTGGCCCCGGGCATGCGTGCGGATCTGGCGATCTGGGACATGTCGGGGATCGAGGCGGCCGGGCTCTGGGATCGGGCCGCGATCTTGCTGGCCGGGCCGAACCGGGTCCGTGATCTGTTCGTCGAGGGGCGGCAGGTGGTGCGCGACGGCCGCATCGTCACCCACGATCTCGGCACGGCCGTGGCGGCCCAGACCCGGATCGCGCGGCGTCTGGCCGGGCTTTAACCCGCGCGACGGCTGCGCGCCTCGGCTTTCTGAAATCTCCGGAGAGGTTTCTGGCCGATGCTCGGGCCTGCGGCCGCGCGCGGCCTGCATCCGACCTTGTTGCCTGCAACGGGCAATGGTTATGGTGCGGACAAGGCAGCGGAAGGGCAGGCATGGAAAACGAGGTCATCGACCAGGCGGAGCCCGGGGAAGAGGGCTACGGTCTCGACAACCGGACGGTTGCCGCGATCCGCCTGGCCGTGGCCGCAGGCGACCGGGTGCGCCTTGGCGAATTGCTGGAACCGCTGCACCCCGCCGACATCGCCGACCTTCTGGAACAGGTCGACAGCGGCCACCGGCGCGAGATCCTGCTGTTGGGATCGAGCTTCTTCGACGGCGAGGTGCTGTCCGAACTCGACGAAAGCCTGCGCGAGGAGGTGATCGCCTTCCTGCCGCGCGATGTCCTGTCCGAGGCCGTCCGCGAGCTTGAATCCGACGACGTCGTCGATCTGCTGGAAGATCTCGACGAGCCCCAGCAGGCGGCGATTCTGGACGCGCTGGAAGATGCCGACCGGCTGGCCGTCGAACAGGCGCTGACCTATCCGGAATATTCCGCCGGCCGCCTGATGCAGCGCGAGGTGGTGCGCGCGCCCGAACACTGGACCGTGGGCGAGACCATCGACCATCTGCGCGCCCACAAGGAAACGCTGCCCGACCAGTTCTACCATGTCATCGTGGTCGATCCCGGCATCCGGCCGGTGGGCTACGTGACGCTTGGCAAGCTTCTGTCCTCGCGCCGGTCGGTCAAGCTGACCGAGCTGTTCGAGGAGAGCTTCCGCACCATTCCCGCGACCCAGGAGGAAGGCGAGGTCGCCTATGCCTTCAACCAGTATCACCTGATTTCGGCGCCCGTTGTCGACGATGCCGGGCGGCTGGTCGGGATCATCACCATCGACGACGCGATGGCCGTCCTCGACGAGGAACATGAAGAAGACATCCTGCGTCTGGCCGGGGTCGGCGACAGCAGCCTCAGCGACCGGGTGGTCGAGACCTGCCGTCAGCGCGTGCCCTGGCTCTTGGTGAACCTCGGCACCGCCATCGTCGCCTCGCTGGTGATCGCCCAGTTCGAGACCGCGATCGCCCAGGTGGTCGCGCTGGCCGTGCTGATGCCCATCGTCGCCTCTATGGGCGGCAATGCCGGGACCCAGTCGCTGACCGTCGCGGTGCGCGCGCTGGCGACGAAGGACCTGACCGGCTCGAACGTCTGGCGCGTCGTGCGGCGCGAACTGGCCGTCGGCGTGATCAACGGGGTGCTGTTCGCGCTGGTGATGGGGGCGGTGGGGGTCCTCTGGTTCGGATCGGGCACGCTGGCGATGGTGATCGCGGCGGCGATGATCATCAATCTGGGGGTCGCGGCGCTGGCCGGTATCCTGGTGCCGGTCATGCTGGACCGGCTCGGGGTCGATCCGGCGCTGGCCTCGGGGACCTTCGTGACCACGGTGACCGATGTCGTCGGCTTCTTCGCGTTTCTCGGGCTCGCCTCGGTGGTGCTGTTGTGATCGTCGCGGCGAAGGCCGCGCTTCGGGCCGAGGCGCAGGCGCGGCGCGCCGCCGTCCATGACCCGGCCCGCGGCGCAGAGGCTCTGGCCCGGCTCGACGCGGTGCTGGCGCCTCATCTGGGCCGCCCGGCCGCCGGCTATCTGCCGATCCGGTCCGAGCTTGACCCGCGCCCCGCGATGGCGGCGCTGGGCCGGGCCGGGCCGGTCGGCGTGCCGGTGATCGAGGGCGCGGCGCGACCGTTGTCTTTCCGGCTCTGGACGCCTGATTGCGCGATGGAGCGCGGGCCGTTCGGCGTCTCGATCCCGTCCGAGCCGCGGCCGATGGTCCCGGAGGTGCTGATCGTGCCGCTTCTGGCCTTCGACCGGCGGGGCATCCGGCTGGGCTATGGCGGCGGGTACTACGACCGGACACTGGCGCTTTTGCGTGCGCGCGGCCCTGTTCTGGCGGTCGGGCTGGCCTATGCGGGCCAGGAACTGCCGGACCTTCCGGCCGAGCCGACCGACCTGCCGCTCGATCTGATCGTTACCGAAGCGGAAGTGATCCTGCCCTAAGACACTTGCGCGCGCGGCCGCTCCGTCCTAGGGCTGACGGCCATGAAATTGCTGTTCCTCGGAGATGTGATGGGCCGCTCGGGCCGGTCGGCCGTGGCCGACCGCCTTCCGGCCCTGCGCGAGGCCTGGGGCCTCGATTTCGTTGTGGTCAATGGCGAGAATGCCTCGTCGGGCGCCGGGCTGACGCCTGCCCATGCCAAGGGGCTGCTCGAGGCCGGGGCCGATTGCGTGACGCTGGGCGATCATGCCTTCGACCAGAAGGACATGCTGGGTTTCATCGAGCAGGAGCCGCGTATCCTGCGGCCGCTGAACTTCGCCAAGGGGGCGCCGGGCAAGGGTGCGCGGCTGTTCAACGCCCGGGGCGGGCGGAAGGTGCTGGTGGCGCAGATCCTTGGCCAGGTCTTCATGAAGCGGCCCTTCGACGATCCGTTCTCGGCCATCGAGACCGTCTTGAAGGCGCATCCGCTGGGCGGGCTTGCCCAGGCGGCGGTGGTCGATGTGCATTGCGAAGCGACCTCCGAGAAGATGGCGCTGGGGCATTATTGCGACGGCCGCGCCAGCCTTGTCGTCGGCACCCATACCCATGTGCCGACCGGCGACGCCCAGATCCTGCCCGACGGCACCGCCTATCTGACCGATGCCGGCATGTGCGGCGATTACGATTCGGTCATCGGCATGGACAAGGCCGAACCGATGCGCCGCTTCATCACCGGCATGTCGAAGACCCGCTTTACTCCGGCGATGGGCGAGGCGACCCTGTCGGGCGTCTATGTCGAAACCGACGACCGCACCGGCCGCGCCATGCGCGTGCGCATGATCCGCCAGGGCGGACGGCTGGAGCAGGCCGCGCCATGACCGGAGCCCCTTGCGGGCCGACCGGACGTCCTCGGGACGGTCTTTCCTGCGACGGCGCGCGGCCGGGCGGAGCAATCCGCGGTGGCCGCCGCGACCCTTCCGGACCCGGCCGCATCGCTTGCCGAGGCCGGATCGGGCGCACATACTTGTCCTGAAGCCAGTGAAGGGCCGTCGATGATCCCGCTTTCGCTCCCCCCCACCGGCATGGCGCTGCTGGCGCTGGCGGTCGTGGCCGCGATGTTCGTGGCCTTCGTGCGCGAACGCTATCCTGCCGAGGTGATCGCGATCTGCGGCGCCACGGTGATGCTGGTTCTGGGCATCCTGCCCTATGAGGACGCGCTGCGGGTGCTGTCGAACCCCGCCCCCTGGACCATCGCCGCGATGTTCCTGGTGATGGGGGCGCTGGTCCGGACCGGCGCGCTCGACTGGGTGATCCATGCCGCCGAGCGCGGCGGCAAGCAGAAGCCACGGCGCGCCATTGCCACGCTGATGGGCTTCGTGCTGATCTCGTCGGCCTTCGTGTCGAATACGCCGGTCGTGGTGGTGATGCTGCCGGTGTTCGTCCAGCTGGCGCGCAGCCTCGGGGTCTCGGCCTCGAAGCTTCTGATCCCGCTCAGCTATGCCGCGATCCTCGGGGGCACGCTGACGCTGATCGGGACCTCGACCAACCTGCTGGTCGACGGGGTGGCGCGGACCCAGGGGCTGGAGCCCTTCTCGATCTTCGAGGTCACGCCGCTGGCGCTGGTGCTGGTCGCCTGGGGGATGATCTATCTGCGCGTCTTCGGGCGCCGGCTGCTGCCCGCCCGCGACAGCATGGCCGATCTGTTGTCCGACAAGTCGAAGATGAAGTTCTTCACCGAGGCGGTGATCCCGCCCGACAGCAACCTGATCGGCCGCGAGGTTACGGGCGTGCAGCTGTTCAAGCGCGAGGGCGTCCGGCTGATCGACGTGATCCGGGGCGACGAGTCGCTCCGGCGCAATCTGAACGGCGTGACGCTGCAGACCGGCGACCGGGTGGTGTTGCGGACCCAGGTCACCGAATTGCTGTCGCTGCAGCGCAACAAGTCGTTGCGCCGGGTCGATCAGCTGTCGGCGGTCGAGACCTCGACGGTCGAGGTGCTGATCTCGCCCGGCTGCAAGATGATCGGACAGACGCTGGGCTCGCTGCGGCTGAGGCGGAAATTCGGGGTCTATGTGCTGGCCGCGCACCGGCGGAACCAGAATATCGGGCGCCAGCTTGACGATCTGGTGGTGCGGGTCGGCGACACCCTGCTGCTGGAGGGCGCGCCCGCCGACATCAAGCGGCTGGCCGCCGACATGGGGCTGGTCGACATCACCCATCCCTCGGGCCGCGCCTATCGCCGGACCCAGGCGCCCATCGCCATCGGCGCGCTGGTGGGCATCGTGGTGCTGGCGGCGCTGGGTGTCGCGCCGATCCTGATGCTGGCGGTGGCGGCGGTGGCGCTGGTGCTGGCGGCGCGCTGCATCGACGCCGAAGAGGCCTTCACCTTCGTCGAGGGCCGGTTGCTGGCGCTGATCTTCGCCATGCTGGCGGTCGGTGCGGCGCTGGAATCCTCGGGCGCGGTCAAGCTGATCGTCGACGGGCTTGCGCCCTATCTGGCGGAACTGCCGCCGTTCTTCGTGGTCTGGGCGGTGTACTTGCTGACCTCGGTGCTGACCGAACTGGTCACTAACAACGCGGTCGCCGTCGTCGTGACCCCGATTGCGGTGGGGCTGGGCCATGCGCTTGGCGTCGATCCGCGGCCGCTGGTGGTGGCGGTGATGATCGCGGCCTCGGCCAGTTTCGCGACGCCCATCGGCTATCAGACCAACATGATGGTCTATGGCCCCGGCGGCTATCGCTTCACCGATTTCCTTCGGGTGGGGATCCCGCTGAACCTGTCCATGGGGCTTTTGTCGGCGTTGCTGATCCCGCTTCTGTGGCCGCTTTGACCGGTCAGGCGGTGGCCAGATGCAGCGCGAACCAGATCGCGCCGGCCAGCGCCAGCGCCCATCCGTAACCGGCAGTCACCCAGACCAGGACCAGCAACACGAAGAAGGCGAAGAAGCCCGACACCAGAAAGGCGCGGAAGAACGTGTCGGCGGGATGATCGGGGCGGTCTGACATGACGACAGACTGCCACGAATCGCCGGACGATGGGTAAACGCAGGGCTCAGCCCCGGGCGGCCTCCAGCGCCTTCGGCAATGCCTCGGCCAGCACCGCCAGCTGATCCTCGGGGCCAGAGGCGATCCGGATGCAGCGGTCGAGCGGCGCCACCCCCGGCATGCGCACGAAGACATCGCGTTCGGTCAGTTCGGCCAGCACCCGGCGCGCGAAATCGCCGTCCGCGCCGCAATCGACCGTCACGAAATTGGTGGCCGAGGGCAGGGGGGAAAGCCCGTTGGCCTCGGCGATCCGGGCGATCATGGCACGTCCCTCGGCCACCTGCGCCTTGACCTCGGCCAGCCAGGCGGTGTCGGCCAGCGAGGCCAGCGCCCCGGCCTGGCTGATCCGGCACATGCCGAAATGGTTGCGTACCTTCTCGAAGGCGGCGATCAGCGGCGCCGCGGCGATGGCATAGCCCACCCGCGCCCCGGCGAGCCCGTGGATCTTGGAGAACGTCCGGAACCGGATCACCCGCGGATCTTCGGGGTCGATGGCGGGCGCGGTGCCGTCGGGGGCGAATTCGACATAGGCCTCGTCCAGCACCATCAGCGTGCCCTCGGGCACCGCCTCGATCATCGCCTGCACCCGCCCGGCCGGAAGCCAGGTGCCCATCGGGTTGTCGGGGTTCGACAGATAGACCAGCTTGGCACCCAGTTCGGCGGCCTTCCCGATCAGCGCGTCCGGGTCCTCGTGGTCGTCGCGATAGGGCACCTTGTGCAGCGCGCCGCCAAAGCCCACGACATGGTAGTTGAAGGTCGGATAGGCCCCTTCGGAGGTCACCACCGCGTCGCCCGGCCCGACCACCAGCCGCACCAGATAGCCCAGAAGCCCGTCGATGCCCTCGCCGACCATGATGCAGTCGGGCGCGACCCCATGCGTCTCGGCCAGTGCTTGGCGCAGCGCGTGGTTCTGCGCGTCCCCGTATTTCCAGACCTCGCGCACCGCCGCCTGCATCGCGGCGACCGCCTTCGGCGAGGGGCCGAAGAGGCTCTCATTCGCGCCAAGACGCGCCCGGAACGGCCGGCCGCGGCCGCGTTCCAGCGTTTCGGGGCCGACGAACGGCACGGTGGCGGGAAGGCTGTCGACGAGCGGGGTGAAACGGGGTCCAGTCATGGCCGGAGAAAACTCCAATTCGGCGGTCTCCGCAAGGCCCGCCGCCCCGCCGGGCCTTGCCTCGGCCGGGCCGCGCGCCTAGCGTCCGGGCGCAGAACAAGACGACCGCGAAGGAGACCGGGGCCGATGACCGAACCGCAGATGCTGACCACGCCCGAGGGCCGCCGTCTGGCCTATCACCGCACCGAAGGCAGGGCGCCGGGCATCGTCTTTCTCGGCGGCTTCATGTCGGACATGGAGGGCACCAAGGCCACCCATCTCGAGACCTGGGCCAAGGCGCAGGGCCGCGCCTTCCTGCGGTTCGACTATTCCGGCCACGGCCAGAGCTCGGGCCGCTTCGACGAGGGGGCCATCGGCGACTGGGCGGCCGATGCCCGTGCCGCGCTTGGGGCGCTGACCGAAGGGCCGCAGGTGCTGGTGGGGTCCTCGATGGGCGGCTGGATCGCGCTTTTGCTGGCGCGCGCGCTGCCCCATCGCGTGGCGGGCCTCGTCGGCATCGCCGCCGCACCCGATTTCACCGAGGACAGCATGTGGGCCGGGTTCTCGGACGCCCAGCGGGCCGAGCTGATGACGGCGGGCCGGGTCGAGATCCCCTCGGCCTATGCCGACAGCCCCTATGTCATCACCCGCCGCCTGATCGAGGACGGACGCCGGAACCTCGTGCTGCGCGCGCCCCTCGCGTTCAACGTACCGGTGCGGCTCCTGCAAGGCACCGCCGACGAGGATGTGGACCTCAGCGTCGCGCTGCGCCTGCTCGACCGGATCGAGGCGCCCGATCTTCGACTGACGCTGGTGAAGGGCGCCGATCACCGCTTTTCGACGCCCGAAACGCTTGCCCTGATCGAGACGGCCATCCTCGAGGTTGCGTGACCGTCCGCGCGCGGGATCGGCGCTTCGGGTCTTCTTCTTGGTCCAAATACCCGCGCCCACGGGGCGCGGCCCCTTGTCAGACCGATTTCAGATGGGCCCGCGCCGGTTGCGGATCGCCCGAATTGGCGTCGATGAATTCCAGCACCAGCGGGCGGATGTTGTTGCGCCAGCTCTTGCCCGCGAAGATGCCGTAATGGCCCGCCCCGGCTTCGAGATGGCTGGCCTTCTTGTGCGCCGGCAGCCCGGTCAGCAGGTCGAGCGCCGCGATGCACTGGCCGGGCGCCGAGATGTCGTCATTGGCGCCCTCGACGGTCTTGACCGCGACATCGGTGATCGCCGCGATATCGACCTTGCGCCCGTCGACCGAAAAGACGTTCCGCGCGATCTCGCGCCGTTTGAAAACCCGGTCTACCGTCGAGAGATAGAACTCGGCCGTCATGTCCATCACCGCCAGATATTCGTCATAAAAGCGGTTGTGCTTGTCGTGATCGCCCGCTTCGCCCTTGGCCGCGCGCAGGATCTGTTCCGAGAAGGCGCGGGTGTGGCGGTCGCCATTCATCGACATGAACGAGGCCAGCTGCAGCATGCCCGGATAGACCAGCCGCCCGACGCCCGCATACTTGAACCCGACCCGCTGGATCACGAGTTGTTCGAGCTGGCCCATGGTCACCCGGCGGCCGAAATCGGTAACGTCGGTGGCCGCCGCATCGGGGTCGATCGGCCCGCCGATCAGGGTCAGTGTGCGGGGCTGGGCCGCGGGGTCTTCCCCGGCCAGATAGGCGGTTGCGGCCAGCGCCAGGGGCGCGGGCTGGCAAACCGCGATGACATGGGTGTCGGGGCCGAGATACTTGAGGAAATCGACCAGATAAAGCGTATAGTCCTCGATATCGAACTTGCCTTGCGACACCGGGATGTCGCGGGCATTGTGCCAGTCGGTGATGTAGACGTCGCAATCGGGCAGAAGGCTTGCCACGGTCGACCGCAGCAGGGTGGCATAATGTCCCGACATCGGCGCCACCAGCATCACCCGGCGCCGCATCTGCGGGCGGCCATGCACCTTGAAATGGATCAGATCTCCGAACGGCCGGGTCACGCATTTCTCGACCGAGACGATATGGTCGCGCCCGTCCGCACCCACCACGGTGTTGATGTTCCAGTCGGGCTTTGCCACCATGCGGGCGAAGGTGCGTTCGGTGACCTCGCCCCAGGCGGCGACCATCCGGAAGAGCGGGGAGGGAACCATGGCGACGGCCGGATAGGACCCCAGCGCGCGGGCGGTAGCTCCGAACCACTGGTTCGTATTGCGCGCGGTTTCCATCAGGTCGTAGGTCGTCATGAATTTCATTCGCCACTCCATCTGCGATGGTATATCGGGGGCCGGCCGCAACGGTCGGCTGGGCGCCCATGCTGCATCTGCGAAGGTTAAGGGGGAAACAACGCCGTGACAACAAAAGAAGATGCAACGAAGGCTGAACTGTCGGCCACCAATCTCGAACGGCTGAACGAGAACATCGCCAAGATGGAGGACCTGACCGAAAGGCTGGTCGCCGCGGTGGCGAAAAAGCGGCGGATCGATCCGAACCTGCAGGCCCCGGGGCACGATCTCTACATGAAGGCGGCCGCCGCCTACATGGCCGAGATGATGCAGAACCCGTCGAAGCTGATCGAGCATCAGGTGTCCTACTGGGGCAAGGCACTGAAGCATTTCGTCGAGGCGCAGGAGGCGCTGGCGCGTGGCAAGCTGCAGGCGCCGACCGACAACACCCCGAAGGACCCGCGCTTTTCCAACCCGCTCTGGCAGACGCACCCCTATTTCAACTACATCAAGCAGCAATACCTGATGAGCGCCGAGGCGATCTCGAACGCCGTCAAGGATATCGACGGGCTCGCGCCGCGCGACGCCAAGCGGCTGGAATATTTCACCCAGCAGATCGTCGATCTGATGTCGCCCGCGAATTTCCTCGGCACCAATCCCGAGGCGCTGGAGCGCGCCGTGGCGACCGACGGGCAGTCGCTGGTCGACGGGCTGGAAAACCTGGTGCGCGACATCGAGGCCAATGACGGCGAAATTCTGGTGACGCTGGCCAATCGCGAGGCCTTTCAGGTGGGCGGCAATCTGGCGACCGCGCCGGGCAAGGTCGTGTTCCGCAACCGGATGCTGGAACTGATCCAGTACGCGCCCACGACAGAGACTGTCTATGCCACCCCGATTCTGATCTTCCCGCCCTGGATCAACAAGTTCTACATCCTCGATCTGACTCCGCCGAAATCGTTGATCCGCTGGCTGGTCGGGCAGGGCTACACCGTCTTCGTGGTGTCCTGGGTCAATCCCGATGCCAGCTATGCCGAGGTCGGCATGGACGACTACGTCAAGGAGGGCTACCTGACCGCGATCGCCGAGGTGAAGGCGATCACCGGCGAGGACAAGGTCAACGCGGTCGGCTATTGCATCGCGGGCACGACGCTGGCGCTGACGCTGGCGTTGCTGCAGAAGCGCGGCGATACGTCGGTGCGGTCGGCGACCTTCTTCACCACGCTGACCGACTTTTCCGACCAGGGCGAGGTCGGGGTCTTTCTCGACAACGATTTCGTCGACGGGATCGAGCGCGAGGTGACGCAGAAGGGATTTCTCGACAGTTTCTTCATGTCGCGCACCTTCTCCTTCCTGCGCTCGAACGACCTGATCTACCGCCCCGCGATCCGCAATTACATGATGGGCGAGGCTCCGCCCGCCTTCGACCTGCTGTACTGGAACGGGGATTCCACCAATCTGCCGGCGCGGATGGTGGTCGAATACCTGCGCGGGCTGTGTCAGGGGGACCGGTTCGCCAGCGACGGGTTCGAGATCTGCGGCGAGCGGGTGCATATCTCGGAGGTCCGGCTGCCGCTCTGCGCCGTGGCCTGCGAGACCGACCATATCGCGGCCTGGGCGTCAAGCTATGAGGGCGTGCGCAAGATGGGGTCGACCAACAAGACCTTCATCCTGTCGCAGTCGGGGCATATCGCAGGCATCGTGAACCCGCCCGACAAGAAGAAATACGGCCACTATGTCAACGACGCCCCGATGAAGGATCTGGCGGCCGCGGCATGGCGCGAGAGTGCCGAGTTCACGGAAGGGTCCTGGTGGCCGCGCTGGGAGGCCTGGCTGAAACGCCGCTCGGGCAAGCAGATTCCCGCCCGAGATCCGGGAGTCGGAGGGCGCGCGCCGCTCTGCGATGCCCCCGGAACCTATGTTCTGGGTGAAAAGGCACCCTGAATCAGAGGCTTGCCAGAAATGCTGCAGTGCAGCATAAACATCTTGAAATGCTGCACTGCAGCGTGTATCTTAATCCTTGGATCACAGCAGAGTTCGGGCGCTTGATGCCCGTAAGAGGAGAGAGACCCATGGCTGATGCACAAGATTTCACCAAGATGATGCAGGACATGATGTCGGTGTTCTCGATGGACCCGACCACCATGCAGGACGCCTTCAAGACCCAGGCTGCCCTGGCCGAGAAGATGTCGAAGGTCGCGCTTGAGGCCGCCGAGAAATCGACCGAGATTTCCGCCAAGTGGACCAAGGACACCCTGTCCAAGGTCGGCGAGATGACCACCGTCAAGGACGAGCCCACCGATTACACCAAGGCCATGACCGACTTCGCGTCGTCCTCGGCCGAGATGGCTGCCGAGAACATGGCCGCCTTCGCGGAAGTGGCGAAGAAGGTTCAGATGGAAACCGTCGAGCTGATGCTGGCCGCGGGCAAGGACTTCTCCGAGGATGCGACCTCGGCGATGAAGAAAGCCACCGCGACGGCGACCAAGACCGCCAAGAAGGCCACCGCGACCATGGCGGCCGACAAGGCCTGATCGGCCGGAGCGTCCGGCCGACCACTCCTCCCTGTCGCCGGACCAATTCCGGAAGGGCGGGCACGCTGCGTGCCCGCCCTTTCTTTTTGCTGCGGGCGCGCCTAAGCTCTCTGCGCTGCAACATGGGCATTGCAGGCACCGGGGGGAGGACAGTCCGTGACCGACGCGAAAGAGCCGCTGCTGATCAAGCGCTATGCGAGCCGCCGTCTCTACAACACCGAAACCAGCGATTACGTGACGCTGGAGGACATCGCCAAGGTGATCCGGTCGGGCCGGGACGTGAAGATCGTCGATCTGAAAAGCGGCGACGACCTGACGCGCCAATACCTTCTGCAGATCATCGCCGAACATGAAAGCAAGGGCGAAAGCGTCCTGCCGATCAACGTGCTGAACGATCTCGTGCGCAGCTACACCACCTCGGCGCAAAGCGTGGTGCCGCAATTCCTGGCTGCGAGCTTCGAGATGCTGCGCGACGGCCAGTCGAAGATGATCGAGAATTTCGGCCGCATCAATCCGATGGCAATGCCCGGCTTCGAGGCGCTTCAGGCCCAGCAGGAGGCGTTTCTGAAGGCGATGACCGGCAATTGGGCAGGCGGTTCAGGTCCTGGCGAGGACGATGACGAGGGCGGGCCGAATGAGCTGAACGAGATCAAGCGCCAGCTTGCCGAATTGCAGCAGAAACTCTCCAAGATGAACGAATAGCCGATTGGGACCGGGCGCGCCTTTTGCGTCCGGTCAGCAGTTGGGCACGTTGACCGCAAGCCCCCCCAGCGCGGTTTCCTTGTATTTCTCGCTCATGTCGCGGCCGGTCTGGCGCATGGTCTCGATGCAGGCGTCGAGCGGCACGAAATGCCGTCCGTCGCCGCGCAGCGCCAGCGACGCCGCCGAAACCGCCTTGATCGCGCCCAGCCCGTTGCGTTCGATACAGGGCACCTGCACCAGCCCCTTCACCGGGTCGCAGGTCATGCCCAGATGGTGTTCCAGTGCAATCTCGGCCGCGTTCTCGACCTGTTCGGGGCTGCCGCCCATCACCGCCGCCAATCCCGCCGCCGCCATCGCCGAGGCTGAGCCCACTTCGGCCTGACAGCCGCATTCGGCCCCCGAGATCGACGCGTTATGCTTGATCAGCCCGCCGATGGCCGCGGCCGTCAGCAGGAAATCCCCGATCTTCGAGGGCTGTGCGGCGGGCACATGGCTCAGCCAGTAGCGGATCGTGGCAGGCACCACCCCGGCCGCGCCGTTGGTGGGCGCCGTCACCACCTGCCCGCCGGCGGCGTTCTCTTCGTTGACGGCCATGGCATAGACGCTCATCCAGTCGTTGATCGTGTGGGGCGGCGTCAGGTTCATGCCGCGCTCGGCCATCAGCGCGCTGTGGATCGCATGGGCGCGGCGCCGAATGCCAAGCCCGCCCGGCAGGCCGCCATCGGTGGCGAGCCCGCGCTCGATGCAGTCCGACATCGCCGACCAGATCCGCGCAAGCCCGGTCTCGAGCGCGGCAGGGCTCATTCGCGTCAGTTCGTTCGCGCGCTTCATCGCGGCAATGGACCGGCCCGAGGCGCGCGCCATCTCAAGCATCTCGGCCGCGCTGCTGAACGGGTAGGGGACCGGGCGTTCGGCGCCCTGATCGGCCGGGTCGCCCGCCGCAAGCTCGGCTTCGGTGCGCACGAAGCCGCCGCCGATCGAATAATAGGTCTCGGTCGCCAGAACGTCGCCCTGGGCGTCGGTGGCCGAAAGCGTCATGCCGTTGGCGTGCCCGGGCAGGGGGCGGTCGTAATCGAAGACAAGGTCGGTCGCGGGGTCGAAGCGCAAAGGCGGCAGCCCGTCGGGCCGCACCTCGGCGGTGGCCCGGATCCGTGCCAGCGCGGTTTCGGCGGCGGCGGCGTCATAGGCCTCGGGCGTGACCCCGTCGAGCCCAAGGATCACCGCCCGGTCGGTGGCATGGCCGACCCCGGTGAAGGCCAGCGATCCGTGCAGCGAGGCGCGGAGGCCCACCGGGTTAAAGGGCGATCCGCGCAGGGTTTCCAGAAATCGCGCGGCCGCCACCATCGGCCCCATCGTATGCGACGACGAGGGACCGATGCCGATCTTGAAGATGTCGAAAACGGACAGGTACATGCGCGTCTCCCTTTCCGCTCAAGGTGGCGTGCGGCGGGCGCAAGTCCATTCCGAAAGCGACCTTCGGCGGGCAGTCAGCGCAAAGCGGGGCGAAGACCGCGCATCGCCAGGCCGTCCCGCAGGTTGGCGCCCAGAAGCATGAGGTTGGCCGCGCCCGCGACAAGCTCGGCCAGTTGGATCACGACGAAGGCCGCGTCGAAGTCCTGCGCCGCTGCCTTGCGCGCCAGAAACAGGGCCGAGGGCACGAGGATCAGAAGGCCGTTCATCGCGACAATCCGCATCCGCCGGGTCTTGCGGGCCACAAGCGGGCCGCGACGATGCTGCGCCAGCCGGGCTCCGCCCGCTCCGGCGGCGATCAGAGCGGGCACCAGCAGAATAAGCCCGTAGGGGATCGCGGTTTTGACCGCCGCGATCTGCGCGGGCGTGCCGAACAGCTCGGCGCCCAGCGTCGACAGCCAGAAGGCGGCGATGAGGACAAGACCCAGCGTGCCGGCGGCGGCATGCAGTCCTGGGGCAGGCAGTCTTTCGGTCGGTTTCGGTTCCATGACGATTCCCCTTATATGGATAGCCTGCTATGCAATATGGCATTGAATAGCGGGCTATGCAATGCCAGAACGGCCCATGGTTTTCGACAAGGACGACTCGGCGGGGTATCTCGCCAACCACATGGCGCGGCTGTTCGCGGCGGCGCTGACCCGGCGGATCGCGCCTCTGGGCCTGATGCCGGGGCAGTTCATGGTGCTGCTGGAGCTCTGGCGCGAAGACGGGCTGACACAGCGCGACCTGGTCGAACGGCTGGATGTGGAACAGGCGACCATGGCCAACACGCTGAACCGGATGGAACGCGACGGGCTGATCATGCGAGAACCCGACGCGGCCGACCGGCGCGCGCGCCGGGTGCGGCTGACCGCCCGGGCCCGCGCGCTGGAGGCGCCAGCGACCGAGGCCGCGACCGAGGTCAATGCCCGCGCGCTGGCGCGCCTTTCCCCGGGCGACCGCGCCCGGTTTCCCGAGATGTTGCAAGCGGTGATCGCGGCGCTCCGCGCGGATCGGTAACCCGACGGCAAGTCTTCCCTGCCAGTCTGGTCCCCGGGGTCCGGTCGGCGCCGGAATGGACGGCCGCGGCCCCGACGACCCTCTCCCTGTCTTTCCCGCTCTCGCAACCCGCCCAGCGTGTCGGGCAATTCGGCCTCGCCGCGCTGGCGGTGGGCGTCTATAACGGCTGGGACTGCAAGAGGAGTGGGACCATGGGCGCAGAGCTTTCCCCCATAGAAATGGCCAAATACGTCGCCGGGCGCCGCGCTGCCGATCTGGTCGAGGACGGCATGCGCGTCGGGCTCGGCACCGGCTCGACCGCCGCCTGGCTGGTGAAAAGCCTTGGCGCGCGGGTCCGCAACGAGGGGCTGTCGATCACCGCCGTGCCGACTTCGAGCCGGACCGCGGCGCTGGCCCGCGAGGTCGGCATCGACGTCGTCAGTCTTGAAGATGCGCGCTGGCTCGATCTGACCATCGACGGCGCCGACGAATTCGATCCGGCCTTCAACCTGATCAAGGGGGGCGGCGGCGCGCATCTGCAGGAAAAGATCGTGGCGACCGCGTCCGACCGGATGGTGGTGATCGCCGATCCCGCCAAGGCGGTGGCCCAGCTCGGGGCGTTTCCTCTGCCGGTCGAGGTCATCGGGTTCGGCTGGACGGCCAGCCGCAAGCTGATCGCCGAGGCGCTGGAGGGGCTTGACGTCCTGGGCCGCGATATCACGCTTCGGATGGCGGGCGAGACGCCGCTCCGGACCGACGAGGGCAATCTGGTTCTGGACCTGCATCTGGGCCGGATCGGCAATCCGCGCCAGCTGGCGCTTCTGCTGAACCAGATCCCGGGCGTGGTCGAGAACGGGCTGTTCATCGACATCTGCGACGCGGTGGTGATCGGCCACCCCGACGGACGGGCCGAGCTGCGCGATGCCGAGGGCAGCGAGGAGGGCCGGGTCGAGCTGGCCGAAAGCGACAATCTCTTCGCCGATCTCTGAGGGAGGGGACATGAGCTTCGATTACGATCTGTTCGTCATCGGCGGCGGCTCGGGCGGGGTGCGCGCGGCGCGGCTGGCGGCGGCCGAGGCGGGCGCCCGGGTCGGGCTGGCCGAGGAATACCGGATGGGCGGCACCTGCGTGATCCGCGGCTGCGTGCCGAAAAAACTGATGGTCTATGCCTCGGGCTATCCGCGCGTCCTCGAGGAGGCGCGCGCCTATGGCTGGCAGGCGCAGGCGGGCGAGTTCGACTGGACGGTCTTCCGGGCGCGGCTCGACGACGAACTGACCCGGCTGGAAGGCGTCTACCGGGGCAATCTCGAGCGCGCGGGCGTCGAGATCTTCGACAGCCGCGCGGTGCTGGCCGATCCGCATACGGTGCGGCTGGCCAATGGCATCGAGAAGACCGCGCGCCATATCCTGATCGCGACCGGCGGACGGCCCTTCGTGCCCGAATTTCCGGGATCCGATCTGGCGATCACCTCGAATGACGTGTTCCTGTTCGAGAGCCTTCCGAAACGCATCCTGATCGTCGGCGGCGGCTATATCGCCTGCGAATTCGCCTGCATTCTCAACGGACTCGGGGTCGAGGTCACGCAGTTCTATCGCGGCGCGCAGATCCTGCGCGGCTTCGACGAGGAGGCGCGCGGCCATATCGCGGGCGCGATGTGCGCCCAGGGGGTGGACCTGCGCGTCGGCTGCAACGTGCAGCGCATCGACCGGGTCGAGGACGGGCTTTGGGTCAAGGCCACCGACGGGCGCGACGCGGTCTTCGACGCGGTGCTGTTCGCCACCGGACGGCGGCCCAATACGGACGGCATGGGGCTTGAAGAGGCGGGCGTGCGGCTGAAGCAGAACGGCGCGGTCGAGGTCGATGCCTGGTCGCAAAGCTCGGTGCCCTCGGTCTATGCGGTGGGCGACGTGACCGACCGGATCGCGCTGACCCCGGTCGCGATCCGCGAGGGCGCGGCCTTCGTCGAGACCGTCTTCAAGGCCAACCCCACCCGCGCCGATCACGAGCTGGTGCCGGGTGCGGTTTTCACCCAGCCCGAATACGGCGCGGTCGGCATGACCGAGGAAGAAGCGCGCAGCCACGGCCCGATCGAGGTCTATTCGACCGCCTTCCGGCCGATGCAGTCGGGCTTTGCCGGGCAACCCGACCGGGTGATGATGAAACTGATCGTCGAGATCGGCAGCCGCAAGGTTCTGGGCTGTCATATCGTGGCCGATCACGCGGCGGAAATGATCCAGCTGGCGGCGGTGGCGATCAAGATGGGCGCCACCAAAGAGGACTTCGACCGGACGGTCGCGGTGCATCCGACCATGGCCGAAGAGCTGGTGACGCTGAAGGCGCCGGTCCGGACGGGTTGAATTCGGGCGCGCGGTGACCAGTTACAGCAGACATCGCGAACACGAGAACGAGATTGGGCAAGACAAGAGGTAAGACCCCATATGGCTGGAAATAGTGGCGGTCCCTGGGGGAGCGGAGGCTCCGGACAGGGCGGCGGAGGCAACCGGGGCGGCGGAGGGCGCGGCCCGGGCGACGAGCCGCCCCAGATCCCTGAAATCGACGAGCTGATGCGCCGGGGCCAGGAACAGCTGCGCGTCCTGATGGGCGGGCGCGGCGGACGCGGCGGCGGCCCGAAACTGACCCGAAGCGGCGTCGCCCTTGCGGTGCTGGCTGCGGGCGTGGCCTGGGGCTGGGCGTCGTTCTACACCGTGAAACCCGAGGAACAGTCGGTCGAGCTTTTCCTCGGCCGCTATCTGCAGACCGGCAATCCGGGTCTGAACTTCGCGCCCTGGCCGGTGGTCAGCGCCGAGGTCATCCCGGTCACCCGCGAACAGACCGAGGACATGGGCGTGGGCCGGGCCGGCGCCGATGCCGGGCTGATGCTGACCGGCGACGAGAACATCGTCGATATCGACTTCCAGGTGGTGTGGAACATCAACGATCCGGCGAAGTTCCTGTTCAACCTGCGCGACCCGCGCCAGACCATCCGTGCGGTGTCGGAATCGGCGATGCGCGAGATCATCGCCCAGTCCGAACTGGCGCCGATCCTGAACCGCGACCGCGGCCTGATTGCCTCGCGGCTGACGGACCTGATCCAGCAGACGCTCGACAGCTACGATTCCGGCATGAACGTCGTCCGCGTCAACTTCGACAAGGCCGATCCGCCCAAGGAAGTCATCGACAGCTTCCGCGAGGTGCAGGCCGCCGAACAGGAACGCGACCGGCTCGAGAAACAGGCCGATGCCTATGCCAACCGCGTCGTCGCCGGTGCGCGCGGCGAGGCGGCGCAGATCCTCGAAGAGGCCGAAGGCTATCGCGCCCGCGTCGTGAACGAGGCCGAGGGCGAGGCCAGCCGTTTCAGCGCCGTTCTGGACGAATACACCAAGGCGCCCGAGGTCACCCGCAAGCGGCTTTATCTGGAAACCATGGAAGAGGTGCTGGGCAAGGTCGACATGATCATGCTCGACAAGGACCTGACCGGAACGGGCGGCGTGGTGCCCTACCTGCCCCTGAACGATCTTCGTCGCACCGATTCCGCCAGAGGGGGGAACTGATCCATGAAGAAATCGGCATTCCTGATCCCTCTTGCGATCCTGGTGGGGGCGACGGCCCTGTCCTCGGTCTTCATCGTCGACGAACGCGAACGCGCACTGGTGCTGCAGTTCGGTCAGGTCAGGGCGGTCAAGGCCGAGCCGGGGCTCGCCTTCAAGGTCCCGCTGATCCAGGAAGTGGTGAAATATGACGACCGCATCCTCAGCCGCGATATCGACCCGCTGGAGGTGACGCCCTCGGACGACCGCCGCCTGGTGGTCGACGCCTTCGCCCGGTACCGCATCGCCGATGTGGTCCGGTTCCGTCAGGCGGTCGGCGTGGGCGGCATCCGTGCCGCCGAGGACCGGCTCGACAGCGTGCTGCGCGCCAATACCCGCGAAGTGCTGGGCTCGGTCTCGTCCAACGACATTCTCAGTTCCGACCGGGCCGCGCTGATGATGCGGATCCGCAACGCCGCCGCCGAGGAGGCGCAGGGGCTGGGGCTCGAGATCGTGGACGTTCGGCTCAAGCGTACCGACCTGCCGGAACAGAACCTCGAGGCGACCTTCGCGCGGATGCGGGCCGAACGCGAACGCGAGGCCGCCGACGAGATCGCCCGCGGCGACGAGGCGGCGCAGCGTATCCGGGCGCAATCCGACCGGACCGTGGTCGAGCTTGTGTCGGACGCGCGGCGCGAATCCGAGATCATTCGCGGTCAGGCCGACGCCCAGCGGAACCGGGTCTTCGCCGAGGCCTTCGGCGCCGACGAGGAATTCTTCGAATTCTACCGCTCGCTCAACGCCTACAAGGAAGCGCTGGGCAAGGGGAACGCCTCGATGGTGCTGTCGCCCGACAGCGAGTTCTTCGAGTATCTCAAGCAGGCCAACCGGCCCGCGGCCGCCCCGGCTCCGACCCAGGTTCCGGCGTCCGACTGAGGATGGACATGATCGTCCTGGGGCTTGGGATGGCCCTGGTCTTCGAGGGGCTGGTGTTCGCACTGGCCCCTTCGCGTCTGGAACAGGCGCTGGAGCTGATCCGACGCATCCCGGTCGAGACGCGGCGGGCGATCGGTCTGGGGGCGGTGGCCCTGGGCACCGCCATCGTCTGGCTTGCCCGATCGCTCTGGGGATGAAACACTCGGGGCCGGGACCGCTCACGGCCTGTTGAGGCGGGCGGACCCGCACCCGTATTGCGTGCAGGCCGCCCCAGGCCGCATAAGACACAAGCGTCTGCCCCTTGCACTGGGGCCGTCGGCATTTCTTCCAGGAGGACATATCGGTGACATCGCAGGCCATCTCCCTTTCGGTCCGGGGCGTGTCGCCCGAACGGCTGCGTCCGGTCTGGGCGCTGCTGCTGGGCGCGGCGCTGCTGCTGGCGCAGGCCAGTCTGGCCCTGGCGCGCGCGGCGCCGGAGAGCTTTGCCGATCTTGCCGACAAGGTCAGCCCGGCGGTGGTCAACATCACCACCTCGACCACCGTCGAGGGCCATGCCGGGTCGAATCCGCTGGTGCCCGAGGGCTCGCCCTTCGAGGATTTCTTCCGCGATTTCATGAATCCCGACGGCAGCCCCAACATGCCGCCGCGACGCAGCCAGGCGCTGGGCTCGGGCTTCCTGATTTCGGAAGACGGCTACATCGTCACCAACAACCACGTCATCGAGAAGGCCGACGAGATCCAGATCGAGCTTTTTCAGGGCGGCACGCTCGAGGCCAAGGTGGTCGGCACCGACCCCAATACCGACATCGCGCTGCTGAAGGTGCAAAGCGACAAGCCGCTGCCCTTCGTGCCCTTCGGCAAAAGCGAGATGATGCGCGTCGGCGACTGGGTGATGGCGATGGGCAACCCGCTGGGGCAGGGGTTCTCGGTCTCGGCCGGGATCATCTCGGCCCGGGGCCGGGCGCTCAGCGGCACCTATGACGATTTCCTGCAGACCGATGCCGCGATCAACAAGGGCAATTCGGGCGGGCCGCTCTTCAACATGGAGGGCGAGGTCGTCGGCGTGAACACCGCGATCCTGTCGCCCACCGGCGGCTCGATCGGGATCGGCTTTGCCATGTCCTCCGAGGTGGTGGCCAATGTGGTCTCGCAGCTCAAGGAATTCGGCGAGACCCGGCGCGGGTGGCTGGGCGTGCGGATCCAGGACGTGACCCCCGACATGGCCGAGGCGCTGGGGCTCGATCAGGCGCGGGGCGCCGTGGTGACCGATGTGCCCGAAGGCCCGGCGGCCGAGGCCGGGATGCAGTCGGGTGACGTGATCCTGTCCTTCGACGGCATCGATGTGCAGGACACCCACGGTCTGGTGCGCCAGGTGGGCAATGCGCCGGTTGGCAAGGCGGTGCGGGTGATTGTCTTCCGCCAGGGCAAGACGCAGACCTTGCTGGTGACGCTGGGTCGGCGCGAGACCGCCGAAGGTGGGGCGGCCCCGGGCACGGACGCGCCCTCTGCGCCCGAAGCCGAAGCGGCCGAGGTCCTCGGGATGACGCTGGTGCCGCTGACCGACGAGCTGCGTGACCAGCTGGGTGTCGGCACCGTGACCGACGGGCTGGCCGTGACCGATATCGACGAAACCGGCGAGGCCTATGCCAAGGGGCTCCGTTCGGGCGATGTCATCACCGAGGCCGGTCAACGCAAGGTGGCGACCGCCGCCGATCTGCAAGAGCGGATCGAGGAGGCCCGCGATGCCGGGCGCAAGTCGCTGTTGCTGCTGGTCCGCCGTCAGGGAGAGCCGCGCTTCGTGGCGCTGTCGGTCGGGGAATAGGCCGGTTCGGATATGACCCCTCCGGGTCGTCTGGGGGCGCCTTTGCACGGGCGCCCCTTTCTTTTGCGGCATCAGTCGGGGCGGCTGGCCTGGGAGGGCTGGTCGCCCGCCCGGTACAGATCGGGGCGCAGCAGGTCGTCCAGCATCCCGGAGATGTCCTCGACATGCTCGGCGATCACATGGGTCACGCCTGCCTCGCGCTGGACGCGCCCCGTTACCCGCATCAGCCGCGCGGCGATCACCGCCCGGCGGAAACGCTCGAACACCTTGGCCCAGACCACCACGTTGCAGACCCCGGTTTCGTCCTCCAGCGTGACGAAGATCACGCCCTTGGCGGTGCCCGGCCGCTGGCGCACCAGCACCAGCCCCGCCACCGTCACCCGCGCCCCGGAGGGCGGCAGGTCCAGCAGCCCGTGCGGGATCGCCCGGGGCGGGCGGGGCCAGTCCGGAGCGGGCGGCATTTCGGGGTCGTAGGGTCGGGCGGTCATCGGAACAAAGATAGAACATATGGGCGTGCGCGCAAGCCTTTCCGCTTTCGCTGGAAAAAGCGGCACGGCTCGACTATCCCGGCCGCGACAGAGGGCTTTGAGCAGGGGACAGCGATGGCGAAGATCACCTATATCGAACATAACGGCACCGAGCATGTCATCGAGGTGGCCAGCGGGCTGACCGTGATGGAAGGCGCGCGCGACAACGGCGTTCCCGGGATCGACGCCGATTGCGGCGGGGCCTGCGCCTGTTCGACCTGCCATGCCTATGTCCATCCCGACTGGGTCGACCGGCTTCCGGCGATCGAGGACATGGAGGCGGACATGCTGGACTTCGCCTATGCGACCGACCCCAAGCGCTCGCGCCTGACCTGCCAGCTGAAGGTCACCGATGCCCTGGACGGGCTGATCGTGCAGATGCCCGAAAAGCAGATCTGATGCGCGGCGCGGCCCTGCTGGCGGCCGCGTTGCTGCTGGCCGGGGCCCTGCCTGCCTCCGCCCGCGACGGGGCCTCGGCGCGGATCGCCGCGGCTCGCTATGCCGACCCGACAGCGCGCTACGATCACGGGGTGCTGGGCGACCGGCTGGAATGGGGCAGCCTCGTGCTCCGCCTGTCGGCGGGCGGAACCCGGCGGATCGTCCTGCCCGACACCCGGGTCTTCGAGGATCTGGCGCCCCGGCTCGCGGATCTCGACGGCGATGGCGCTCCCGAGGTTCTGGCGGTCGAAACCGACCTCGCCCGGGGCGCGCGTCTGTCGGTCTATGGCGCTGACGGGCTGATCGCGGCGACGCCCTTTCTCGGCCAGCCCTATCGTTGGCTCGCCCCGGCCGGGGCGGCCGATCTCGACGGCGACGGCCGGATCGAGATTGCCTATGTCGACCGCCCGCACCGGGCG
Source organism: Rhodovulum sp. BSW8 (assembly GCF_003314725.1). Taxonomy (NCBI): domain Bacteria; kingdom Pseudomonadati; phylum Pseudomonadota; class Alphaproteobacteria; order Rhodobacterales; family Paracoccaceae; genus Rhodovulum; species Rhodovulum sp. BSW8. Next base: position 94,516 of record NZ_QNVX01000066.1, on the reverse strand, counting down.
CGGGTGCTGCGGATCTGGCGGCTCGAGGCCGGGCGTCTGGTGCCGGTGGCCGTGGCCGAGGGGCTGACCAACCACCGGATCGGCGACGATGTCATCTCGGGCGGCCTTCGGACCTGCGGCGGTGGCCCCGAACTTCTGCTGGCCGATCCCGACTGGCAGCGCGTCATCGCGGTGCGGCTGAGCGGCGGGCAGGTCTCGCGCCGCGCGCTGCCGCATCCGGCCAGCCCGGCGGGCTTTGCCGCCGCGGCGGCCTGCCGCTGAGCCGACGAGGAGAGCCAGGTGGATCTTTGGGTAATCGTGACCCTCGGGGCGGCGGCGGTGCAGACCGTGCGTTTCATGCTGCAAAAGCGGCTGAGGGGACTTGGGCTTTCGACCGCCGGGGCCACCTTTTCCCGTTTCGTCTTCGCCGCGCCGCTGGCGGCGGCGGGGCTTGCCGCCCTGCTGGCGATCCGGGGCGAGGCGCTGCCCGGCCTGACCCCCGCCTTCTGGGCCCATGCCGCGACCGGCGGGCTGGCGCAGATCATCGCCACCTTCGCCACCGTCGCGCTGTTCTCGGAACGGTCATTCGCGGTCGGGATGGCCTTCACCAAGACCGAGGCGATCCAGGTTGCGGCCTTCTCGGCGCTTTTGCTGGGCGAGCCGGTCTCGGCGCCGGGGATGGCGGCCATCGCGGTCGGCGTTCTGGGCGTGATCGCGCTGTCGCGCCCGCCGGGAGGCTGGCGCGGGGCGGGCGTTTCCTACCGTGCGCTGGGGCTCGGGCTGCTGGCGGGCGGGCTGTTCGGGTTGTCGGCCATCGGCTATCGCGGCGCGACGCTGCAGGTCGACAATGCCGACCCGCTGTTGCGGGCGCTGATGGCGCTGAGCTGCGTGACCGCAATGCAGACCCTGGCCATGGCGGCCTGGATGGCCTGGCGCGAACCGGGCGAGCTGGCCCGGGTGGCCCGCACCTGGACATCGGTGCTGCCGGTGGGGGTGGCGGGCGTGCTGGGCAGCGCGGGCTGGTTTACCGCCTTCGCGCTGCAGAACGCGGCCTATGTCCGCAGCCTCGGCCAGGTCGAGCTGATCTTCTCGATCCTCGCCTCGGTGCTTGTCTTCAAGGAAAAACTGCGCGCGGCCGAGATCTTCGGCATGGCGCTTCTGCTGGTGTCGATCCTGATGCTGGTGCTGCTGATCTGAGCGCGGGGCGCTAGAGCGCCCGCCAGCCGATGTCGCGCCGGAAAAACCCCTCGGGCCAGTCGATCCGGTCGATCATCGCATAGGCCCGCTCGCGCGCCTCGGCGAGGCTTGCCCCCCGCGCGGTCACGTTCAGAACCCGGCCGCCCGCCGCCGTCACCTTGCCGTTCTCGGTGCGGGTGCCGGCATGGAAGACCATCCGGAAGCTGTCGGCGGGCAGGGCGTCGAGCCCGCCGATGACCGATCCCTTCTCATAGGCGCCGGGATAGCCCTTTGCCGCCATTACCACGGTCATCGCATGGTCGTCGGCCCAGTTGACGCGGGCCTCGGCCAGACGGCCCTCGGCGCAGGCCAGCATCAGGTCGAGCGCCTGCCCGCCAAGCCGCATCATCAGCACCTGGGCTTCCGGGTCGCCAAAACGGACATTGTATTCGACCAGCCGGGGCTGGCCGTCCCGGACCATCAGCCCGGCATAGAGGACGCCCTTGTAGGGTGTACCGCGCCGCGCCATCTCGGCCACGGTCGGCTTGACGATCTCTTCCAGGGCCTTGGCGCAGACGGCCTCGGTCATGACCGGGGCCGGGGAATAGGCGCCCATGCCGCCCGTGTTGGGGCCGGTATCGCCCTCGCCCACGCGCTTGTGGTCCTGCGCGGTGCCGATGGCCAGCACGTCGGTGCCGTCGCACAGGACGAAGAACGAGGCTTCCTCGCCCTCCATGAATTCCTCGATCACCACCTCGGCGCCCGCGCCGCCGAAGGCGCCGCCGAACATGTCGTCGATGGCGGCCTCGGCCTCGGCCAGGGTCTGGGCCACGATCACGCCCTTGCCGGCTGCCAGCCCGTCGGCCTTGACCACGATGGGCGCGCCCGCGGCGCGGATATGGGTCTTCGCGGCCTCGGCATCGGTGAAATGGCCATAGCTTGCGGTCGGCGCGTTGCAGGCATCGCAGACGGCCTTGGTGAAGCTTTTCGAGCTTTCGAGCTGCGCGGCCGCCTGGCTTGGCCCGAAGCAGAGAAGGCCCGCCGCCTCCAGCCTGTCGGCCACGCCCGCGGCCAAGGGCGCCTCGGGGCCGATCACCACGAAATCGACCGCGTTCTCCTCGGCGAAGGCCGCGACCGCGCCGCCATCCTCGATGTCGAGCGCTGCGCATTCTGCGATGGCCGCGATCCCGGCATTGCCCGGCGCCACGATCAGCCGGTCGCATTTCGGGTTCTGCAGGATCGCCCAGGCCAGCGCATGTTCCCGCCCGCCGCCGCCGAGAATGAGGATGTTCATCTGCCGCCTTTCGCCAAGCTCTCGTCCGGCGCCTTGTAGGCTGCGCGGCGGCCCCGGGCAAGCGACCGCGAAATCGCCTTGGTTTGTCCCCAGCCATGCCCCGCGGTCGAGGCAAATGAGGGGAGTAAACCTTCTGTTAACCGATCTCTCGAACGATTTCTCCATGCCAGGTGATCCGATGAACCGACGCGCCATTGCCTTCGCCCCCGCGCCGCACCGCCGTACGGCCGGTGCCTACCGCCCCGATCTGCTGGAAACCGGGTTCGGCCGGCTGGACCCCGACCAGCGCGCGGCGGTTCAGGCCGAGCTGCGCGAGGTCGGGCTTTACGCGGCGCGGATCGACGGCGCCTTCGGGCCGGCGACCGAGGCGGCTCTGGTGCAGGGCGCCGATTATCTGGCCTGGACCACGCGGGGCGCGATGCGGGTCGACCTGAACACGCCGCGCGGTGTCTCGGTCTATCTGCGCGAGCTGTCGCTGGGGCCGGTGCCGGCCTAAGCTGCACCGCGCGACGGGAGAGGCACAAGGACACAAGGACAGTTGAACACGCCGGGGATTTTCGGCACGAAAGGTCCATGTCCGATCTCATCGACGACGAGGCCCCCGGCGGCCCGCCCCCCAATTCCCCGGAATACACCGTGTCGGAAATCTCCGGCGCGGTGAAGCGCACGGTCGAGGGCGCCTTTTCGCATGTGCGCGTGCGCGGCGAGGTCGGGCGGGTCAGCCTGCCGCGCTCGGGGCATATCTATCTCGATCTCAAGGATGACCGGAACGTGCTGGCCTCGGTCATCTGGAAGGGCACCGCGCAGCGCCTGGCGACCCGGCCCGAAGAGGGCATGGAGGTGATCGCCACCGGGCGGCTGACCACCTTTGGCGGCCAGTCGCGCTATCAGATGGTGATCGAGGACATCGCGCCCGCAGGTGTCGGCGCGCTGATGGCGATGCTGGAAAAGCGCAAGGCGGCGCTGGCGGCCGAGGGGCTTTTCGCGGCCGAGCGCAAGCGCGCGCTGCCCTATCTGCCGCGGGTGATCGGGGTCGTGACCTCGCCCTCGGGGGCGGTGATCCGCGACATCCTGCACCGGCTCGGCGACCGGTTTCCGCGCCATGTGCTGATCTGGCCCGTCGCCGTGCAGGGCGCGGCCTGCGCCTCCGAGGTGGCCCGCGCCATTCAGGGCTTCAACGCGCTGCCCGAGGGCGGCGCGATCCCGCGGCCCGATCTGCTGATCGTGGCCCGCGGCGGCGGCAGCCTCGAGGATCTCTGGGGCTTCAACGAGGAAATCGTGGTGCGCGCCGCGGCCGAGTCGGACATTCCGCTGATCTCGGCGGTCGGCCACGAGACCGATACCACGCTGATCGACTATGCCGCCGACCGGCGCGCGCCCACGCCCACGGCGGCGGCCGAGATGGCGGTGCCGGTGCGGCTCGATCTGATCGCCGCGCTCGACGGCCTTGAGGCGCGGCGCTCGGCAGCACTCGGGCGGCTGTTGACGCAGCGGCGCCAGCGGCTGGCGGATCTGGCCCGCGCGCTGCCCCGGCCCGAGACGCTTCTGAACTTCGCGGCCCAGCGTCTGGACCGCGCGGCCGAGCGGCTGCCCGCGGCGCTGTCGGCCCGGGTCGCGCGCGAGCGGCTGCGCCTGTCCGAGGCGGCGTCGGTGCTGCGCCCCGCGGCGTTGCGCCGCCGGGTCGCGGACGAACGCCGCCGGACCGAGGACCGCGCCGCCCGCATCGCTCCTGCGCTCGACCGGCTGGTCCGTCAGCGTCGCGCCGAGCTTGTGGCCCTGTCCCGCCGACTGCGTCCGGAGCTTCTGGACCGCCGCACCGTCTCGGGGCAGGAGGCGCTGGCCCGGCTTGAGGCGCGGCTTCGCGCAGCGCTTGCCAGCGATTTCGACCGGCGCCGCGCGCGGCTCGAAGCGCTGGAGAGGATGCGCGCGGGGCTCAGCTATCAGGACACCCTGCGCCGGGGCTTCGCCGTGATCCGGTCGGGCGGCCAGGTGGTCACCACCCGGGCCTCGGCGGAACAGGCAGGCGCGCTGGAGATCGAGTTCCGGGACGGGCGTCTGGCCATCGGCGGCCGTCCGCCGCGCCGCGCCCGCAAGGCCGAAGAGCCGCCCGAACAGGGCTCGCTGCTCTGAGACCGGGCGCTCAGGCGCCGACGTCCGGGCCGGTGCACATCAGCGGCTCGCGGCTCTGGTTGACCTCGACCAGTTCGGTCTGGGCGGGATCGTTCTCGAACCGCGCCATCAGCCCGCCGCCGGATTCGAAGAAGCTCCAGCATTGCGGGTCTTCGGGGTCGTGCTCGTAGCGAAAGCAGATCTGCCCGTTGGACTCGTACCAGACCCCTTCCGAGCACTCGCCATCGAGGAAGGTCCAGATCACCCGCCGCCCGCTGAGATATTGTTCCGCCCCGTAGGCATGGCCGTCCGAGGCATAGAACAGGGTCTTGCCGGTGGCATAGCGGTCGAAGGCGGTAGCCGACATCGGTTCGGCGGCGTCCGCGGCCGGGGCCCCGGCGGCCGGAACCGCCAGGGTGGCTGCCAGGATCAGGGCGGTAGGCGCAAGGCGCATCGGGGTCCTCCGGGATGTCGGCCGTATCAGTCTGCCAGAGCGCACCGGCCTTCGCCAGCCTGCCCGCTCCGGGGCGCGGGTGCGTCTGCGGGTGCCATGGCATCCGCGCGCCCCTGCGTCAAAGATAGGACCCGGCGCGCCCCCTTCCATATCGGGGCGTTTCCGCTTAGGTCAGATCTGGACCCCGGACGGGGCAGGCAGGAGGGGACATGGCGTTTTTCAGCAAGCTCAGGCAGCGGCTCGGCAAGTCGTCCTCGAAGATCGAGCAGGGGCTTGAAGACATCGTGCGCGACGGCGGCCGCGAGGAAGAGCTGGATGCTTCCGCGTCCGAGACGTCTCCGTCCGACCTTTCGTCGTTCGACCCGTCCACGTCCGGCGCGGCTGCACCGGTCGATCTTGCGGGCGATCCGACGGACCCGCTGTCCCCAGCTCCGGAGGCCGGGCAGGCCAGACCTGAATGGGCCGCCGAGCCCGAGGCGCCCGAACCCGCAGAGGAGCCGGTTCGCCCGGCCCCGCTGGTCCTCGGCGCGGCCGAGGCCCTGTCCCGGCCCGCGACGTCGCCGGAGACCGTGCCGGAGACCGTGCCGGAGGCCGGGCGCGCGTCCGACCCCGCCGCGTCCGCGCCGGAGATCCCGGAGCCCTCGAGTGACGCGGCCGACGAGAAGGGCGCGCCGGAGCCCGAGGCTCGGGAACCGGGCAGGGACGAGCCCATGGCCCGCGCGCCCGAACCCGACGAGACTGCGGAGGTTGCCTTTGGCATGCCTTCGGAGCCTGAACCCGACTCCCTGCAAGATGCCCGGATCGACAGTGCGGCCGAGGCGCCTGCCTTCACGATGGCCGATCCCGCACCGTCCCCCGACCTGCCGCCCGAGACCCCCGCGCCGGAACGTGAGACGGACCCCGAACCCGAGCCCCAACCCGCGCCGGAACCCGAGCCAGAGCCGGTTCCGGCGCCCGACCCTCTGCCGGAGCCCGAACCGGAGCGCGAGCCGGAACCGACCCCGCCGTCCCGGCCGGAGCCGCAGCCCGAGCCTCTGAACATCCCGCCGGGGCCGTCCGAGATCCCGCCGGAGCCGCCGCAGGAACTGCCCGGCTGGCCCGAGGAGGTTCCGCCCGCCGCGCCGGAGGAGATCCCGTCGGACAGCCCGCCGGAGGTGCCGGGCCAGCTGGGGGCGGCGCCCCTTGCCGCGCGCGACGCGATGCCGGACGACGCGCGGCACGAGACCGACGACGCGCCGGAGGACGAGGCCGGCGGCCCGCGCCGGGGCTTCTTCGGGCGCATGTTCTCGCGGACCGAGCAGAAGAAGACGGTGATCCGCCGCGAGCTTGACGATGCGATGCTGGAAAGCCTCGAAGAGCTTCTGATCTCGGCCGATATGGGGGTCGATACCGCGCTGCGGGTGACCGCCAACATGGCCGAGGGCCGGTTCGGCAAGCGGCTGTCCGTCGACGAGATCAAGGAATTGCTGGCCCGGGAAATCACCCGCATCATGGAGCCGGTCGCGCGGCCGATGCCGCTTTATCCCAAGAAGCCGCAGGTGGTGCTGGTGGTCGGCGTCAACGGGTCGGGCAAGACCACCACCATCGGCAAGCTCGCCAGCCAGTTCCGCGACGCGGGCAAGTCGGTGATCGTGGCCGCGGGCGACACTTTCCGCGCGGCGGCGGTCGAACAGCTTCAGGTCTGGGGCCAGCGCGCGGGGGTGCCGGTGATGACCGCGCCGCAGGGCGCCGACCCGGCCAGCCTCGCCTTCGACGCCATGGCCCGGGCCGAGGCCGAGGGCACAGACCTTCTGATGATCGACACCGCCGGGCGGCTGCAGAACCGGCAGGACCTGATGCAGGAACTGGCCAAGATCGTGCGGGTGATCCGCAAGCGCGACGAGACCGCGCCGCATAACACGCTGCTGGTGCTGGATGCGACCACGGGGCAGAACGCGCTGAGCCAGGTCGAGATCTTCCAGAAGCTTGCCGATGTCTCGGGATTGGTGATGACCAAGCTTGACGGCACCGCCAAGGGCGGCGTTCTGGTGGCGTTGGCCGACAAGTTCGGCCTGCCGATCCATGCCATCGGCGTGGGCGAGCAGATCGACGATCTGGCGCCGTTCGAGCCGGAGGACTTCGCCAACGCGTTGGCGGGTCTCGATGGCTGATCCCCGGCGCGACCGCGGGCGCGGCGATGATCGGCGGAGGCGCTGGCGGCGATGACCGACTGGATTTCCGCCATCGAGGGAACCGAGGCCGGGCACGATCTGGCGTTGGTGCTGGCGCTGTCGGCGGCGGTGCTGCATGCGGTTTTCGGGGCATTGCAGAAGGGGCGGCACGACCCCTGGCTGTCGCGGGGCGCGATCGACTTCTCCTACGGGGCGATGGCCGCGCCGGTGGCGCTTTTCGTGGTGCCCTGGCCCGAGCCCCATATGTGGCCGATCTTCGCGGGCGCCTTTGCGATCCATCTGGCCTACAAGATCGCCCAAGGCTACACCTATACCAAGGGCGCCTATACGGTCGTCTATCCGGTGGTGCGCGGCACCGGGCCGCTGTTCACGGTAATCGGCGCCTGGGCGCTGTTCGGCGAGGTCTTCCAGCCGATGCAATGGCTGGGTGTGGGGGTCTTGCTGGCCGGGATCTACGGTCTGGCCATCTATAACCTGCGGCACTGGACCACGAATCGCGAGACCCTGAAGCCTGCGCTGGCGCTGGCGGTTCTGACCGGCGGGTTCGTCGCGGCCTACACGACCTTCGACGCCTACGGCATCCGGGCGACGGCAGATCCCTTCACCTTCCTCGCGTGGTTCTTCTTCATCGACGGTCTGACGGTGATGCCCTGGCTGGCGCTGATGCGCTGGCGGCAGATGCCCGACCCGCCGGCGGCGGGACCGCTGATGCTGCGGGGCCTGGCGGGCGGGCTTGTGGCCTTCATGAGCTTCGGCGCGGTGATGATGGCCACCCGGCTCGACAAGGTGGGCGAGGCGGCCGTGCTGCGCGAGACCTCGACCGTGTTTGCGGCCTTGATCGGCTGGCTGGTCCTGGGCGAGAAGGTGGGGCCGCGGCGGCTGGCGCTGATGACGCTGATCGCGGCCGGGGCGGTGATTGTCGAGATGGGAGGCTGAGGCCGATGGCCGAAAAGCGCAAGATCAATGCAGGGCTGAAACTGGCGCTGGAACTGGGGCCGATCGTGGCCTTCTTCGTCGCCTACCTGCGGCTGCGCGACCGGACCTTCACCATCGCGGGCACCGAATACGAGGGCTTCGTGCTGGCGACGGCGGGGTTCATTCCGCTTCTCTTGATCACGACGGCGATCCTCTGGGTCCTGACGCGGCATGTCTCGAAGATGCAGATCGCAACGGCGGTCCTGGTCGTGGTGTTCGGCGGGCTGACGGTCTGGCTGAACGACGAGCGGTTCTTCAAGATGAAGCCGACCGCGATCTACACGCTCTTTGCCGCGGTGCTGGGGGTGGGGCTTCTTCGCGGGAAGTCCTATCTGCAATATGTGCTGGACGAAGCGGTGCCGCTGGAACGCGCGGGCTGGATGATCCTGACCCGCCGGCTGATGCTGTTCTTCGTCGGGCTCGCGGTGCTGAACGAGGTCATCTGGCGGACGATGTCGACCGATATGTGGGTCAATTTCAAGACCTTCGGACTGACCGTCGCGATCTTTGCGTTCTTCATGGCGCAGGGGCGGCTTTTCAAACGCTATGGTCTCGAGGACGGCAAGCGCGACGGTTGAGCCGGGGCCAAAAATCTTCTGCGAAGATTTTTCGTCCAGTCCCGGCGTCAGCTCCGGTCAGTCCGGTCCGCCTAGCCTCTGCGGAACAGCATCGCCTGGGCCTTGCGGTCGGTGCTGAGATCCGACCGCTTCTCGGCGGCAAGCGCGCGGCCGCGCTGCACCCCGGGCCGGGCGGCCACGCGGTCCAGCCAGCGCGCCATGTTGGGTTTGTCGTCCAGCGTCTGCTGCTGGCCTTCCCAGTTCGAGGCCCAGGGCCAGATCGCCATGTCGGCGATCGAGAAGAAATCGCCGGCCACGAAATCTGCGATTGCCAGCTGCCGGTCGAGCACGCCGTAAAGCCGGGCCACTTCGCTGCGGTAGCGGTCCTTGGCATAGGGCAGGTCCTGCGGCGGCTCGAGGCTCGGCGCGTATTTCAGGAAATGGTGGGCCTGACCCGCCATCGGCCCCAGCCCGCCCATCTGCCACATCAGCCACTGGTCGACCGCGATGCGCTCGCGTTCGGTCCGGCCGCAGAACTGCCCGGTCTTGCGCGCCAGATATTGCAGGATCGCGCCCGATTCGAAGATCGAGACCGGCGCGCCATCGGGTCCGTCCGGGTCGATGATCGCTGGCATCCGGTTGTTCGGCGCGATCTTCAGGAAGTCGGGCTTGAACTGGTCGCCCGCGCCGATATCGACGAGATGCAAGGTATAGGGCAGCGCCATTTCCTCAAGCGCGATGGAGATCTTCCAGCCGTTCGGGGTGGGCCAGTAGTAAAGCTCGATCTCGGATGTCATAGGGGTCTCCTGGGGGGTCTCCTGGTCCGCTTTGCGCTCAGGATGGGGCGTTCCCGGCGAAGGGCAAGGGCAACTCGACCCGAGGCAGCGCAAGAAGGCGTGACCAGCGGGCCGCGGGGGCTTCGGGCAAGCGGGTTCGCAGCAGCTCGTAGGGCAGGTCGCCCCGGATCAGGGCGGCGTAAAGTGCCAGCATCCCGGGCCGCACATAGGGGCTCCAGTGGCAGATCCGCCGGTCGGGCGGTGCCACCCTGTGGCCGAGGCCCGCCAGGGTCGCCAGCGTCGGGGCATCGTCGATCCGCAGATCCGCCCAGTTGACCTGCGCGGTCCCCAGCCCCCGACCCAGGGTCGGGCCGTCGCCGCGCCGCGCCACGAACCGTTCGAGCAGCCAGTCGTAAAGGTCGTTCTCGCCGCTGGTGACGTTCAGCACCCGCGCCTGCCGCCCGGCCGTCGAGCGCAGCGCGGTCTGCGCCTGCGAGGCGAATTCGGCGGGCGCCATCAGCACCGCATGGCCGACCGCCTCTGTACCGAGCGCCGCCATGGCCGCCAAAGCCACCCGCGCGCCCAGCGAATGGCCCAGAAGATCGACCCGGCGGTCGGGGGCGCGCAGCCGGATCGCCTCGATCAGCCGGGCCAGCGCCACGCCCGCCCGCGCTGCCTCGTCATAGGCGCGCCAGACATTGCTGCCCGATTCCCAGCCGAAGGCGATGCACAGGCCCTCGGACCGGCTCTGACCGGTGAAGCCAAGCGCGCGCGGCCAGGAGACCGCCTTCCAGCAGCGCTCGTCGGGGTCGAGGGCCAGGATGTGCCGGTGCGGGCTCAGCTCCGGGACGCTCGGACTGAATTTGAGCCCATGGATCAGCACCGCAACGGGCGCGCGGGGCGGCAGCCCGGCCAGCGCCCGGTCGAGCAGCAGACCGAGTCCGGCCGCGCCGCCTTGGGGCTCGGGCCGTTCTCCGGCGGCGTTGACCTGGACGAGGGGCATCCCGACCGCTCCGAAAATCTCTTGCGGCCGTTCGATAGAAAAGCTTTGAAACAAGCCCGTGAAGCCGCTGTTACATGTGCATGACGATGCTTGACGTGCCGACATGCAGCGCTTACCCAATGCCTCACGTGGCGATTTGTTCACCGGATTGCGGGCCACGTTAAACATTCCGCTAAAGAGGTCGGAGCTTGTCCCCGGCGTCTGAGGCGATTCGGGGATTTGTTTTGCGCAGGAGGCGCGCTCCATGGACCGGGACTGGACGAAACGCACGCGGGCGGTGCACGAGGGCGCGCGCCGCAGCCAGTTTGCAGAGCTTTCCGAGGCGATCTTCCTCACCCAGGGCTTCGATTATCCCAGCGCCGAGGCCGCCGAGGCGCGGTTCGAGAAAGCCGCGCGCGACGAGTTCATCTATGCCCGCTATGGCAACCCGACGGTCGCGATCTTCGAGGACCGGCTGGCGATGATCGAGGGCGCCGAGGATGCCTTTGCCTGCGCCTCGGGGATGGCGGCGGTGAACGGCGCGTTGATGGCGCTTTTGAAGGCGGGCGACCGGGTGGTGGCGGCCCGGGCGCTGTTCGGGTCCTGCCTTTACATCCTCGAGGAGGTGCTGGGCCGCTTCGGGGTCGAGGTGGTGCTGGTCGACGGCACCGATCTCGAGGCCTGGCGGCGCGCGGTCACGCCCGGCACGGCGGCGGTCTTCTTCGAGATGATCTCGAACCCGGTTCTCGAGGTGGTCGACCTGTCGGCGGTGGCCGAAATTGCCCATGCGGCCGGAGCCAGGGTGATCGTCGACAACGTCTTCGCGACGCCGGTCTTTTCGCGCGCCTTCGAGCAGGGCGCCGATCTGGTGGTCTATTCGGCGACCAAGCATATCGACGGGCAGGGGCGCTGTCTGGGCGGCGCGATCCTTGGCCCGCGCGAGATGATCCGCGGGCCCGTTCAGACCTACATGAAACATTCGGGCGGCGCGATCAGCCCGTTCACCGCCTGGATCATGCTGAAGGGTCTGGAAACGCTCGACCTTCGGGTTCGCGCCCAGGCGGCGGGCGCGCGGCTGATCGCCGAAGCGCTGCAGGACGACCCTCGGTTCGCCCGGGTGATCTATCCGGGGCTCGCGAGCCATCCGGGGCACACGCTTTTCCCCGAGGGCGGGACGCTGCTGGCGCTCGATCTCGCAGGTGGCAAGGAGGCCGCTTTCAAGGTCTTGAACGCGCTCGATATCTGGCGCATCTCGAACAATCTTGGCGATGCCAAGAGCATCATCACCCATCCCGCGACCACGACCCATCAGAACCTGCCCGAAGAGACGCGGTCGGTGCTGGGGATCGGTCCGGGGCTCTTGCGGCTCAGCGTCGGGCTGGAAGATCCGGCCGATCTGCTGGCCGATCTGCGCGCGGCGCTCGATACGCTTTGAACCGGATATCCGGCAGCGGGCGCGATCCTGCAAAATCTGGAAAATCGTCATGGACTTTCCGACCTCCGCGCCCATCTTGAAGGCATGGCGAAGCCGAGAAGGGGACAGCCCGATGAACGTTTTCAGCCGCGACCTGGACCGCGAGCCCACCCGCGCCGAGGCCGAACGCGCGCTTGCGCTGCTGCGCGACTGGGCCGGATCGGCCTCTGACGCCGAGATCGAGACCCTCGATCCGGCGCTCGCCCGCCTTCTGCCCGGGCGGCCGGTCTCGGACTATCCGGCGCTGAGCCGCGCCTATCCCGAGGCTTTTGTCGCCGACGACACCTACAAGGCGACGCTGCCCGATCTGCAGAACGGTCCGGCGAGCCTGATCCGCGGCGCGCGGCGTCCGATCCAGCATGTCGGGATTTCCAACTTCCGCCTGCCGATACGGTTCCATACCCGTGACAACGGCGATCTGACGCTGGAAACCGCGGTCACCGGCACTGTCAGCCTCGAGGCCGAGAAGAAGGGCATCAACATGTCCCGCATCATGCGGAGCTTCTATGCCCATGCCGAACGAACCTTCAGCTTTCAGGTGATCGAGGCGGCGCTGGCCAGCTACAAGACCGACCTCGAAGCCTTCGACGCGCGCATCATGATGCGCTTCTCGTTCCCGATGTCTGTGCGCTCGCTGCGCTCGGGGCTTGACGGTTTCCAATATTACGACTTCGGGCTCGAACTGGTCGAAACGGCGGGAAACACCCGTCAGATCATGCATCTGGACTATGTCTACAGCTCGACCTGCCCCTGCTCGCTTGAACTTTCCGAACATGCACGGCGCGAACGCGGGCAACTGGCCACGCCGCATTCCCAGCGCTCGGTGGCACGGATCTCGGTGGCGCTCGAGCCCGGCGGCGACTGCCTCTGGTTCGAGGATCTGGTCGAGCTGTGCCGCAGCGCCGTGCCGACCGAGACCCAGGTGATGGTCAAGCGCGAGGACGAACAGGCCTTTGCCGAGCTGAATGCCGCCAATCCGATCTTTGTCGAGGACGCGGCGCGGCTCTTTGCCGAAGCCCTGTCGGCCGATCTGCGGATCGGCGATTTCCGGGTGATCGCCAGCCATCAGGAAAGCCTGCACAGCCACGATGCGGTCAGCGTGCTCACCGAGGGGCCAACCTTTGCGGCCGAAAGTCTCGACCCCAAGCTGTTCTCGACCCTGATCCACGCCCGCTGACTGCGCTTGACAGGCCGGGGCCGCGCCGCCAAGCCTGCGCTCATGCTGGACCTGCGCCCTGTCGGATATGTGATCGGTCTGCTCGTGGCCGTGCTCGGTGTCACGATGCTGATCCCGATGGGGGTCGATCTCTGGGACGGCAACCCCAACTGGTCCGCCTTTCTGGAATCGGCGCTGGTGACCGGGCTGACCGGCGCGATGGTGGCGCTGGCCTGCGCCAGCGGGTCGGATGGCGGGCTGTCGATCCGGCAGACCTTTCTGCTGACGTCGGCGGTCTGGCTGGCGCTGCCCGTCTTCGCGGGCCTTCCCTTCGTGCTGGGCCTGCCCGAGGCCCGTCCGGTCGATGCCTTCTTCGAGGCGATGTCGGGGCTGACCACCACCGGGGCCACCGTCTTCACCGGGCTCGACGCGCTGCCCCGGGGCACGCTGATGTGGCGCTCGATGCTGCAATGGTTCGGGGGCATCGGGATTATCGTGGTTGCCATGGTCTTCCTGCCCGAACTCAAGGTCGGCGGCATGCAGATCTTCCGGTCCGAGGCCTTCGAGACCGGCGGCAAGGTGCTGCCGCGCGCGGTCGAGATTGCGGCGCAGATCTCGGGGATCTACCTCTTCCTGACGATCGCCTGCATGCTGTGTTTCACCGCCGTGGGCATGCCGCTTTTCGACGCGCTGAACCATGCGCTGACCACGGTGTCGACCGGTGGCTTCTCGACCCATGACGCGTCGTTCGGGCTGTATCAGGGGGTGCCCGAATACGTGGCCTCGGTCTTCATGGTGCTGGCGAGCCTGCCCTTCGTGCGCTACGTGCAGCTTCTGGCCGGGCAGGCGCGGCCGATCCTGCGCGACAGCCAGATCTGGACCTATCTCTCGGTGATTGCGGCCTTCGTGCTGATCATCGCCGCGTTCCGGGTCTTTGCCAATGGCGACCATTACGAACACGCCTTCCGCGAGGGCGTCTTCAACGTCACTTCGATCATCTCGGGCACCGGGTTCGCCAGCACCGATTACCAGCTTTGGGGGGCGCTGCCGGTGATCCTGTTCTTCTTCATCGGGCTGATCGGCGGCTGTGCGGGCTCGACCGCCTGTTCGATCAAGATCTTCCGCTATCAGTTGCTGTTTTCGGCGATCCGGGTGCAGATCAAGTCGATCTACGCGCCACACGGGATCTTCCAGCCGCGCTATGACGGGCGGCGGGTCGACGAAGACGTTCTGTCCTCGGTCATGTCCTTCTTCGTCTATTTCGTGGTGGCGCTGGGCATCGTGTCGGTCCTGCTGGGCGCCACCGGGCTCGATGCAACGACGGCCCTGTCGGGGGCCGCCACGACGCTGGGCAATATCGGGCCGGGGCTGGGCGATCAGATCGGGCCGTCGGGCAATTTCGCGGGGCTGAACGATATCGCCAAGTGGATCCTGTCGATGGCGATGTTCGTGGGGCGGCTGGAACTGCTGGTGGTCTTCGCGATCTTCACCGTGCAGTTCTGGCGGGCCTGAGCGGCCAGGCCGGAAGGGCGCCAGACGGGGCCGGGGCACCGACGGATGTCAGCGCCCCGGGCAATGGTTCAGTTCCAGCAGGACACCGGAACGGTCATGTCGGCCGCGCGGCGCGACAGAACGGCGGGCGGCAGCGCGCCGGTTGCGGCCGAGGCCCGCGGATCGACTCCGTTGGCCGACAGGAACGCGCCCACCGCCGCCGCATCGGCCGCGTAACGCACCGAGTCGGGCAACTGGCGCGCGCCCCCGGCCGGGGCCAGAAGCACGCCCAGAACCGCGCCGGACGCATCAAGCACCGGGCCGCCGGTGTCGCCGGGCAGCGCGTCGATTTCCAGCCGGTCGACCGTCTCTTCGCCGCCGAGGCCCCTGAGATCGGCCAGCACGCCGAAGGTCAGCACCGGCAGGTCCAGCACCTCGCCATAGGAAAAGCCCGCAACCGCGACGTCCGACCGCAGCCGCGGCACGCCTGGCGCGAATTCTGCAAAGCCGATGGGGGCCAGCGTCCGCGTCGGAGTCAGCAGGGCCAGGCCCTGGGCCGGGTCGGTCGCCGCCAGCCGCATTTCCAGTTCCGGGCCGATGGTGATCCGGCGGCAGGCGTCGAGCCCGTTGGTCGTGGTCAGGACCGTGCCTTCGGGATCGACGAAGAACCCCGAATGGGTCGCATCGGGCTTGCGCACGTCGAGCCCCGACAGCATGTCGGCGCGCTGCTCTGGCGTGGCTTCGCCCAGCGTCTCATCGAGGGCGACGTTCGGCACGGATTCGAGGCTGTCCTTCATCATCGCGACCGCGCGCTGCATCAGCCGCGAATCCTCGGACGGGGTCCAGATCAGCGAAAAGCCCTTGATCATCCCGCCGGTCAGCACCGCGTAGCTGTAGGATTCCAGCCGGTCGTTGCGTCCGGTCAGGGTGAAGTTCTGCGAGTTGCGTTCGCGCGCGCCTTCCAGCGGCACGATCTCCAGCGTCTGCATGATGTCGTAAAGCCCGTAAAGCGTCGACTGATCGCCCCGCTCGCTGATCAGAAGCGCCTTCACCCCGCTGCCGCCGCGGCTTGCGTAATGCACGAAGGGCGGTTCGTAGCGGTCGAACTGCACCAGGCCCATCGGCATCTCGAGGCGAATGCCGGCCTCGGGCTCGTCGACCGGGGTCATCCCCAGACGCGCGATCTGTGCCTGATAGCCGCCGACCAGTTCGGCCCGCTGGCGCGAGGTCAGAACGCCGGTCGCCTCATAGCCCCGCGCGGTCTGCCAACTGGCCATGGCGTTGCGCGTGCCGGGGCCGAAGGCGGCGTCGATGGTCGAGGTGTAGAAACCTTCCCATTTCAGCGCGGTCTGGATCTCCATCCGGCCCTGGGTGTCGAGCCGCGCCTCGGACTGGCGGGCCTCGAACGGGGTCTCGTCGGGAAGCTCGGGCATCGCCACCGGCTGTGGTTCGGCCGCGGCGGGGGCCGCCGCTTCGGTCGCCGGGGTGTCGGTCGATGGCGTGCCGGCCTCTGCGCCGACCGGCCAGACGCGCCGTTCGTAATTGGCGCCGTCGGCGATGAAGGTATCGGCCGGCACCAGCCCGCCAGCCTTGAAGCGCGCCAGTTCGGCCTCGGCCTCGGCAGAGGGGAAGGGGCCTACGGCAATGGTGTACCAGCCCGAATTCAGACGGTAGGCCCCGACATCGGGCAGGATGGCCGCATAGGCCCGGGCACGCTCTTCGGCTTCGCGCAGCGTCGGATGGGCCTCGACCTGCACCCAGGCGCGATCCTGCGCGGCGGCAGGCAGCGCCGCCAGCAGCACGAAGGCGATCGTTGCGAAAATTCTCATCAGTCCTGTAAACCTTGTCGTGTATTTTGCTATCGCCCCTGCGGCGAATCTGTCGCGACCCTAGCAGGAACCGGGTTTAATGCACGTCTAACAAGCCCCTTTCGTGTCGGGTTGATTGACCCTGTTGCATCGCTTGCCTATTGAGGCGCAGTCATCCACCGGCACAGGGGATTTAGGGCGCCATGAGCGACGGCAAACCGCGCAGTTTCCAGGAAATCATCCTCAGGCTCCAGACCTACTGGGCGTCCAAGGGCTGCGCGATCCTGCAGCCTTACGACATGGAAGTCGGCGCGGGCACCTTCCATCCGGCGACCACGCTGCGCTCGCTCGGGACGCGGCCCTGGGCGGCGGCCTATGTCCAGCCCTCGCGGCGGCCGACCGACGGGCGCTATGGCGAGAACCCCAACCGGATGCAGCATTATTACCAGTATCAGGTGCTGATCAAACCCAGCCCGCCGGACCTGCAGGAGCTGTATCTGGGCTCGCTGGCCGCCATCGGCATCGATTTCGACTATCACGACATCCGCTTCGTCGAGGATGACTGGGAAAGCCCGACGCTCGGCGCCTGGGGGCTGGGCTGGGAGGTCTGGTGCGACGGCATGGAAGTCAGCCAGTTCACCTATTTCCAGCAGGTCGGCGGCCATGACTGCCATCCGGTCTCGGGCGAACTGACCTACGGGCTGGAGCGGCTGGCGATGTATGTGCTGGGCATCGACCATGTGATGGATATGCCCTTCAACGACCCCGATGCGCCGATCGCGTTGAAATATGGCGACGTGTTCCGGCAGACCGAGGAAGAATACAGCCGCTGGAACTTCGACGTGGCCGACACCGACAAGCTTCTGCAGTTCTTCGAGGCGGCCGAGGCCGAATGCGCCCGCATCCTCGATCAGCCGGCCGAGGACCCGCGCAGCGGCAGGCGGATCGTCATGGTGCACCCAGCCTATGACCAGTGCATCAAGGCCAGCCATTTCTTCAACCTGCTGGACGCGCGCGGCGTGATCTCGGTCACCGAGCGGCAGGCCTATATCGGGCGGGTGCGCGCGCTGGCCAAGCGCTGCGCCGACGCCTTCGTCGAAACGAAAGCCGGCGGCTGGACGGGCAATGCGCCCGAGGCCGCGAACTAGAGACGCCCCATGCCCGACCTTCTGATCGAACTTTTCTCCGAGGAAATTCCGGCGCGCATGCAGGCCGGGGCACGCGAGGCGCTGCGCCAGCGGGTGACCGACGGTCTGGTCGAGGCGGGGCTGAGCTATGCCCATGCCCGCGCCTGGTCGACGCCGCGCCGTCTGGTGCTGGCCATCGAAGGGCTTTCGGCCCGCAGCCCCGACCTGAAGGAAGAGCGCAAGGGCCCCCGCGTCGATGCGCCGGAAAAGGCGCTTGAGGGCTTCCTGCGCTCGACCGGGCTGACGAAAGAGCAGCTTGAGGCCCGCGACGACAAGAAGGGTCAGGTCTGGATCGCGGTGATCGACAAGCCCGGCCGGGACGCGGCCGAGATCGTGGCCGAGGTGCTGGAGGGCGTGATCCGCAGCTTCCCCTGGCCCAAATCCATGCGCTGGGGCGCGGGCAGCCTGCGCTGGGTTCGGCCGCTGCAGTCGATCCTTTGCCTGCTGACGACCGAGGCCGGGGCGAAGGTCGTCCCGCTCGACATCGACGGCATCCGCGCGGGCGACACCACCCGCGGCCACCGCTTCATGGCGCCCGAGCCGTTCCGGGTAACGGGCTTCGAGGATTACGCGGTCAGGCTCAAGCGCGCCAGGGTGATGCTCGACCAGGACGAACGCGCCGAACAGATCTGGCATGACGCCACCAATGCGGCCTTTGCGCAAGGTCTTGAGGTGGTCGAGGACAAGGGCCTTCTGACCGAGGTCGCGGGGCTGGTGGAATGGCCCGTGGTGCTGATGGGCGCCATCGGCGAGGCCTTCCTGGACCTGCCGCCCGAGGTGCTGCAGACCTCGATGAAGGAGCACCAGAAGTTCTTCTCGGTCAAGGATCCGAAGACGGGGCGGATTGTTCGATTTGTGACAGTCGCGAACCGGGAAACCGCCGATAACGGCGAAACCATCCTCAAGGGCAACGGAAAAGTGCTATCCGCGCGCTTGTCGGACGCGGCCTTCTTCTGGGGCAACGACCTTGCCGTGGCGAAGGCCGGCATGGAAGACTGGCGCGACGCGCTGACCCATGTGACCTTCCAGAGCGCGCTTGGGAGCCAGGCCGACCGGATCGCGCGGATCGCGGCCTTGGCCCGCGAGATCGCGCCGATGGTGGGCGCCGATCCCGATCTGGCCGAGCAGGCCGCAAAGGTCGCCAAGCTCGATCTGGCCTCGCAGATGGTCTATGAATTCCCCGAGCTTCAGGGCCTGATGGGCCGTTATTACGCGGCGGCCGCGGGCCTGCCGGCCGAGGTCGCCGAGGCCTGTGCGCTGCATTACAAGCCGCTTGGCCCGTCCGACGAGGTCCCGACCGCGCCGGTGTCGGTCGCGGTGGCGCTGGCCGACAAGCTGGACACGCTGACCGGCTTCTGGGCCATCGACGAGACACCCACCGGGTCCAAGGACCCCTTCGCGCTCCGCCGTGCGGCGCTGGGGGTGATCCGTTTGGTGCTGGAGAATGGGCTTAGAGTGGCTTTGAACACGACAGTGACTGCAATATTCCAAGCTCGTATGATCATGGAAGCAACCGATCAGGAACGTCCAGAGTTTCAATCGGCTTTGTTCGCAGCCCTGCTGAATAAAAATAAGGGCGATTTTTTTGGGCTAGCTCAAGCCAAGTCCGCCGACCTGCTCTCCTTCTTCCACGATCGTCTCAAGGTGCACCTGCGGGCGGAGGGCATTCGGCACGACGTGATCGACGCATGCCTTGCGATGCCCTGCAACGACGACCTCACGCTGCTGGTGAATCGCGCGCAGTCGTTGAACGCGGTACTGACGACCGAGGATGGCGAGAACCTCGTGCAGGGCTTCAAGCGCGCCAACAACATCCTGACCCAGGCCGAGGAAAAGGACGGGGTCGAATACTCGTTCGGGGCCGACCGGAAATTCGCCGACGACCCGGCCGAAGCCGCGCTGTTCGACGCGCTCGACGCGGCCGAGGCGGCCATCGGCCCGGCGATGGAGGCCGAGGATTTCGCGAAAGCCATGGCCGCCATGGCCGCACTTCGGGCTCCGATCGACGCCTTCTTCGAGGCGGTTCAGGTCAATTCCGACAATGAGATCATCCGTCGCAACCGGCTCAATCTGCTGCATCGCATCCGCGCGACCTGCGGCAGCGTGGCGGATCTGACCCGCATCGACGGCTGAACGCCGCAGCGTGACGCTTTGCTTGTCAGATTCCGCCATCGGCGTATGCTGCAGCATGGGCGAAGGATGCTGCGGTGCGGAAACTCACGGATATCGTTGACTTTACCGAGATAACGCCGGACGCGGCCATCGCCGCGGACCGCCATGGCGGGCGGGCGAAATGCCTGCAACGCCTGATCCGCATCGACCTGCCGGTGCCGCGGACCGTCGCCCTGTCCTTCGAGGCCGTGCACCGCATCGCGCTGGGCCAGATGCCCGATACCGAGGCCCTTCTGGCGGTTTTCGGCGCGGCGCCCCTGATTTCGGTCCGGCCCAGCTCGCAGGACCCCGACTGGGGAGGACCGGCCTCGATCCTCAATATCGGCATGAACGACGCACGCCATACGGCTCTGTGCGAGACCCATGGCGAGGCTGCGGCCAACGCGCTGTATCTGCGCTTCATCCAGGCCTATGCGGTCCATGTGGCGCGGCTCGACCCCGATCTCTTCGAGGCCGAGGGCTATGCGGGCGAAACCTTGCGCGCCGCCCTCGAGGCCTATGCCGAAGAGGCCGAAGAGCCGTTTCCGCAGGATCCCGCGCGGCAGTTGCAGGAAGTCCTGCGATCCATGGCACGGGCCTGGGAGGGGACCACGGCGCGGCTTTTGCGGCAGGCCAAGGGCGCACCGGCCGAGGCCGGGCTGGGGCTTGTGGTGCAGCAGATGGCGCTGGGCCTCGGACCCGAGGAAAGCGGCTCGGGGGTGATCCAGTTCGTCGACGGGACCACCGGACAGCGGCGCATCACCGGGCGGTATCTGGGCCAAAGCCAGGGCCGCGATGCGGTCAGCCGCCAGAAACAGGCGCTGTTTCTGACCCGCGATCCGCGCGGTCCGGCGCTGGAGGATCGCTGCCCCGATCTTTTCGCCCGGCTCAAACGGTTCGGCGAGACCTGCCGGATCAATCTCCGCGAAGAGATGCAGATCGAATTCACCATCGAGGCCGGGCGGCTCTGGGTTCTGGACGCGGTGCGGGTGCAGCGCAGTGCCCGCAGCGCGGTGCGGATCGCGGTGATGCTGGCCGATGAGGGGATCATCGCCCGTGAAGAGGCGCTGGCCCGGATCGAGCCGCGCGCGGTCAGCGAACTTCTGCACAGCCAGGTCGATCCGACCGGGCGGCGGCCGGTGATCGCGCAGGGCATCGCCGCCAGCCCCGGCGCGGCGGTGGGACGGCTTGTGTTCGGGTCGGCCGCGGCGCAGGCCAGCGCGGCGCGGGGCGAGGCCTGCATTCTGGTGCGGCGCGAGACCACGCCCGAAGACATTCGCGGCATGCATGTGGCGGCGGGCGTGATGACCGAACGGGGCGGCATGACCAGCCACGCGGCGGTGATCGCGCGAGGGCTGGGTGTTCCCTGCGTCGTCGGCGTGTCGGATATGCGGCTGAACCGCCGTGACGGCGTGCTGATCACCTCGGACGGGCGCAAGTTGCATGAGGGCGATGTCGTCACGCTTGACGGCACCAACGGGCAGGCGCTGCTGGGGGAGGCCAAGATGCTGCCGCCCGCGCTTGACGATGCGTTCCATGCGCTGATGGGCTGGGCCGAAGCGGCCTGCGACATCGGCGTCCGTGCCAATGCCGACACCCCCGCCGATGCCGAGACCGCGCGCCGGTTCGGGGCGGACGGGATCGGGCTTTGCCGCACCGAACATATGTTTTTCGAACATGACCGCCTGACGGTCATGCATGAGATGATCTTTGCCGCCGGCCCCGAGGACCGGGGCACCGTGCTGGAGCGCCTGCTGCCGATGCAGCGCAGCGATTTCATCCGGCTTTTCGAGATCATGCAGGGGCTTCCGGTCTGCATCCGGCTGTTCGACCCGCCGTTGCACGAGTTTTTGCCGCAATCGCGCGAGGGCATCCGGGAACTGGCCGAAGCGCTGGACCTGCCGCTGTCCGACGTGACCCGGCGGGTTCAGGCCTTGTCCGAATTCAACCCGATGCTGGGGATGCGGGGGGTCAGGCTTGGGATCGCCGTGCCGGAGATCTACGATATGCAGGCCAGGGCGATCTTCGAGGCCACGATCGAGGCCCGGCGCAAGGGCCAGTCCATCGTGCCCGAGATCATGATCCCGCTGGTTTCGGCGATGCGCGAGGTCGAACTGGTCAAGACCCGCATCGACTCGCTGGCCGCCGCAGTGCGTACCGAACGGGGGGTGGATTTCGCCTTTCGTCTTGGCGTGATGGTCGAGACGCCGAGGGCCGCGCTTCGGGCGGGCGACATCGCCCAGCATGCGGCCTTCCTCAGCTTCGGCACCAACGATCTGACGCAGATGACCTATGGGCTGTCGCGCGACGATGCCGGGCGCTTCATGGGGTCCTATGTCAAGCAGGGCGTGTTTGCCGAGGACCCGTTCCACGTGCTCGACACCGAAGGGGTCGGCGAATTGCTGAGCATCGGCGCCGAACGCGGCCGGAAGGCCCGGCCCGGAATCGTGCTGTCGATCTGCGGCGAACATGGCGGCAACGCAGATTCGATTGCCTTCTGCCGGACCGCCGGATTCGACTATGTTTCGTGCTCGCCGTTCCGGGTGCCGGTTGCGCGACTGGCCGCCGCGCAGCTGGCTTTGGGGGCAGCCCGCCGCCCAAAACATGGGCGTTATTGAATCAATGGGTTAGGGGGCATTCTTCGGGTTTCAGGCGAGGTGTCATGCGCAAGTATCTGCCGAAATTCGATCTTCCCTGGGTTGCAAAATAGCCCCCCTGATAGACATTTGAGCCATTTTGACTTAAACGGCCGCCTCAGGGCCGACCAAGGTCCTGCGTTCTGTAGGTCAGCGGTGAGGGGCAAATGGGTCGGGTAAGCGTTCGGGTCGCGGGTCTCGCGGCGGCCGCAGCTTTCACATTGGCCGGGTCGGCTGTCCTGGCAGAGATGACCGGATCGCAGTCGAACGATCCGACGGCGGTTTTGGGAGACAATCTCGCCCGGCTTCTCGGGGCCGAACGCGCCGGTCTGCAGCGGGTCGGCCAGCGCCGGATCAAGCGGCTGGCCGCGCCCTCGAAGGCCCGGGAGGCGGTGCGCTACGACCCGAAATGGCTGGACGCGTTGCCGCAGGCCCATGGCGCTGCGCCTTGGAAATGCCTGACCGAGGCGCTCTACTTCGAGGCGCGGGGCGAGACGGTCAAGGGGCAGTTCGCTGTGGCCGAGGTGATCCTGAACCGCGTGGCCTCGCCGCTTTATCCCGACAACGTCTGTGCCGTGGTCAATCAGGGCACCGGTCAGCGCAACCGCTGCCAGTTTTCCTATACCTGCGACGGTCGTGCCGAACATGTGTCCGACCAGCGGCTGTATGCCCGGCTTGGCAAGGTCGCGCGGCTGATGCTGGATGGCAGCCCGCGGGTGCTGACCGGCGGCGCGACCCATTATCACAATCACAGCGTCGATCCGAACTGGGCGCGGCGCTTTGCCCGCACGGCCTCGATCGGGCAGCATGTGTTCTATCGCCAGCCCGGCGCGCTTGCGGCGAACTGAGCGCCGAGCCGTCGCATCCGTCTGGCAGGAAGACGCCCCCGGGGTGTTCGAGCCCTCCGTTTCCGCCTATGACGAGGGGCAGCCTGCCGGAGAGCCCGATGACCGATGAAATCCGCCTTGCCTTCGCCCACCCGTCCGCGCGGGCCGAAGCGATGGACCCCGCGCGCCCGCCGCGCGACCGGATCTCGCTGCGAGATCATGTGGTCGCGGTCGAGATCGGCGCCTTTCAGGCCGAACGCGGCTCGACCCAGCGGGTGCGCTTCAACGTCGTGGTCGAGGTGCGGCCCAATCCCGCGCCGCTGGAGGACGACGTCGACCGGGTGCTGTCCTATGACCTGATCGCCGATGCCATCGCGGCCGAGCTGTCCTCGGAACGGCTGAACCTGCTTGAGACGCTGGCCGGGCGGATCGCCGAGCGCATTCTTGCCGCGCCACAGGCGATGCGGGCCTTCGTGCGGATCGAAAAGCTCGACCGCGGGCCGGGCGCGCTGGGCGTCGAGATCGTGCGCGACCGCGCGCCCGATCAACCGCGTCCGGTCCCCGTTGCGCCCGAGCCGGAACCGGCCCTGGTGCCGCTGGTCGTCTATCTGACCAATGAGGCGCTGGCCGCGCCCGATCTGCCCCTTTGGCTCGACCGCTGGCAGGCTGGGCCACGGCCGCTTGTGCTTTGCGTGGGCGCGGCCGAGGCGCCCGCGCCGCGCGCAGGGGTGGCGCTTGCGCAACGCCGGATCGACCTGCTGGCCATCGAACAGAACGCCTGGGTGCTGGCCGGGCGCGATCCGCGCTGTGTGGTGCGCGGCAGCCGGACCGAGATCGACTGGGCGATGAAGCATCGCCAGATCAGCGTCTGGGCGCCCTCGAAGATTGTGCTCGACGCGGTCGAAAGCCCCTCGGCCAGTCCGCGCGACGCGCTGGCGCTGGCCTTGTGGTTTGCCGAGGGGCTTCATGCCGAACAGATGCTGGTGATCGGCGAGGATGTGCCCGAACACGACCCGCGCGGGCTTGACGTGCGCTATGTCCCGCCCGCGGCGGTCGCGACCGGGATCTGACGGCTTGCCAAGCGACGCCCGTTGGCAGATCAACGGCCCATGACACGCTATTTTCGCCCTATCGTCCAGACCGATCCTGCCCGCCCCGCCGACGCCCTGACCCTGGCGGGTGGCTGGGGCTGGTTCGCGATGGCCGAGGTTCTGGACCGGTCCGAGCCGCCGCGGCTGGTGCCGGCGCGCGCAATCCCCGAGGAATGGCGCATCGCCCTGACAGCGCCGCGCCCGGCCATCGCCGGGCTGACCATGGACCGTCCGCGGCTGATGGGCATTCTCAATGTCACGCCTGACAGCTTTTCCGATGGCGGGCAGCACGACCGGCCCGAGACGGCACTGGCCCATGGCCGCGCGCTGGCCGAACATTCTGACATTCTCGATATCGGCGGCGAGTCGACCCGGCCCGGTGCGGCCGATGTGCCGGTCGCCGAGGAAATCGAGCGGACCGCACCCGTCATCGCGGCCCTGCGCGCCGCCGGGGTCGCGCGACCGGTCTCGATCGACACCCGCAAGGCCGCGGTGGCCGAAGCGGCGCTGGCGGCAGGCGCCGACATGGTCAATGACGTCGCGGCGCTGGGCTTCGATCCGGATCTGGCGGGGGTGACGGCGCGGGCGGGCGCGGCGGTCTGCCTGATGCATGCCCAGGGCGACCCTGCGACCATGCAGAAGGACCCGCATTACGATCACGTGCTGCTCGACGTTTACGACTTTCTGGTCGAGCGGGTGCGGGCGGCGCTGGCGGCGGGTATTCCGCCCTCGCGCATCGTCGTCGATCCCGGCATCGGCTTCGGCAAGACGCTGGCCCATAATCTGGCGCTGCTGCGGGGGCTGAGCCTCTTTCACGGACTGGGCTGCCCGGTGCTGCTGGGCGCCTCGCGCAAGCGGTTCATCGGCACCATCGGCGGCGCCGAGCTGGCGGCCGCGCGGGGACCCGGCTCGGTCGCGGTGGCGCTGGCCGCCATCGGGCAGGGGGTGCAGATCCTCCGGGTGCACGACGCGGCCGAGACGCGGCAGGCGATGCGGCTCGACGCGGCGGTCAAGGGCATGGAGCTGGGACATGAGTAGACAGATCTTCGGCACCGACGGCGTGCGCGGCCGCGCCAACAGCCATCCGATGACGCCCGACATGGCGCTGCGGCTGGGCCAGGCGGCCGGGCGCTATTTCCGGACCGACGGGCTCAACCGGCACCGCGTGGTGATCGGCAAGGACACGCGCCGGTCGGGCTACATGCTGGAAACCGCGCTGACCGCCGGGCTGACCTCGACCGGCATGAACGTGCTGCTTCTGGGGCCGGTGCCGACGCCGGCCGTGGGCTTTCTGACCCAGTCGATGCGGGCCGATCTGGGCATCATGATCTCGGCCAGCCACAACCCGCATGAAGACAACGGCATCAAGTTCTTCGGCCCCTCGGGTTTCAAGCTGTCGGACGAGGCCGAAGCCGATATCGAGGCGATCCTGCAAGGCGAGATCGCGCTGAGCCAGCCCGCCAATATCGGCAGCGCCAAGCGGATCGACGACGGGCTCTGGCGCTATGCGGAATTCCTGAAGACGACCTTCCCGCGCGGGCTTCGGCTGGACGGGCTGAAGGTCGTCGCCGATTGCGCCAACGGGGCGGCCTACCGGGTGGCGCCGACCGTGCTGTGGGAACTGGGCGCCGAGGTGGTGCCCGTGGGCACCGAGCCGAACGGCTTCAACATCAACCAGAAATGCGGCTCGACCCATCCCGATACCGCGGCCGCTGCGGTGGTGGCCCATGGCGCCGATCTGGGGATCTGCCTCGACGGCGATGCCGACCGGGTGATGATCATCGACGAGACCGGCGCCGTCGCCGACGGCGACCAGATCATGGCGTTGTTCGCCGAACGCTGGGCGGCGCAGGGGCGGCTGCGCGATGGCACGCTGGTCGCGACGGTGATGTCCAATCTTGGGCTCGAGCGGCATCTGGAGGCGCAGGGGCTTCGGCTTGAGCGCACCGCGGTCGGCGACCGCTATGTGGTCGAGGCGATGCGCAAGGGCGGCTGGAACCTTGGCGGCGAGCAGTCGGGCCACATCGTGATGACCGATTATTGCACCACCGGCGACGGGCTGCTGGCGGGGCTGCAATTTCTCGCGGCGATGGTCGAGACCGGGCGTCCGGCCTCGGATCTTGCGCGCCGTTTCGACCGGGTGCCGCAATTGCTGAAGAACGTCCGCTATGCCGCCGGGGCCGACCCGCTGGGCACGGCGCCGGTCAAGGCCGCCATCGCCGAGGCCGAGCACCGGCTGAACGGACATGGGCGGCTTCTGATCCGCAAGTCGGGGACCGAGCCGCTGATCCGGGTCATGGCCGAATGCGAGGATGACACGCTCCTGACGGACGTTGTCGAGGAAGTGGTGCACGCGGTCGAGGCGGTGACCGCGAAAGGCGCGGCGGGACTGGCCGGGGTCTGATCCTTCCGCGCGGCCGTTCGCCAGGGAGAAAGCGGCAGGGAACGCGTTCAGCCCCGAACCGTTGGGTCTTCGGAAGTGGGCGCAATCAGATGCGCCCGCAGTTTTCGAGGAGAGCCCGTATGGACGCTTCATCCATGGACGCCACGTCCCTGATCGCAACTCTCGCTCTCGGTACGCTGTGCGCCGTTGTGGTCTTCGCCTGGGTCAGCAAGCGCCGGACCGAGGCGCGCAAGGCCGACCCGGATGCCCCCAAGAGCACCCTGGCCGCGGACGCGCCGAGCACCCGGAGCGACGGCAAGGGCGCGCCGTGACCCCGGCTGCCTGTCGGGACAGGGAAACGCGAAGGGCCCCGGAGAAATCCGGGGCCCTTCTTGCCGTATCCGAGAGGGACGGGCTCAGTTCTTCGACTTGTCGACCATCTTGCCGGCGGTGATCCAGGGCATCATGGCGCGCAGTTTATCGCCGACCTGTTCGATCTGGTGGGCGTCGTTGTTGCGGCGGGTGGCCTTGAACGAGGGCTGGCCGACGGCGCATTCCTGCATCCAGTTGCGCACGAAGACGCCCGACTGGATGTCGTTCAGAACCGCCTTCATCCGCGCCTTGGTCTCGTCATAGGGCAGGATGCGCGGACCCGACACGTATTCGCCGTATTCGGCGGTATTCGAGATCGAGTAGTTCATGTTGGCGATGCCGCCTTCATAGATCAGGTCGACGATCAGCTTCACCTCGTGCAGGCATTCGAAATAGGCCATCTCGGGGGCGTAGCCCGCCTCGACCAGGGTCTCGAAGCCCATCCGGATCAGCTCGACCAGGCCGCCGCACAGGACCGCCTGTTCGCCGAAGAGGTCGGTTTCGCATTCTTCCTTGAAGCTCGTCTCGATGATGCCCGAGCGGCCGCCGCCGATGGCCGAGCAGTAGCTGAGCCCCAGTTCCAGCGCCTTGCCGGTCGCGTCATTGGCGACCGCCACCAGGCAGGGCACGCCGCCGCCCTTGACGTATTCGCCGCGCACGGTGTGGCCGGGGCCCTTCGGGGCCATCATGATGACGTCGACGCCGGGCTTGGGCTCGATCAGGCCGAAATGCACGTTCAGGCCGTGGGCGAAGGCGATGGCGGCGCCTTCCTTCAGGTTGTCATGGACGTATTTCCTGTAGGTCTCGGCCTGCAGCTCGTCGGGCATGGTGAACATGATCAGGTCGCACCAGGCGGCGGCTTCGGCGATGCCCATCACGGCCAGGCCTTCGGCTTCGGCTTTCTTGGCCGAGGCCGAGCCTTCGCGCAGGGCGACGACGACGTTCTTGGCGCCCGAGTCGCGCAGGTTCAGCGCATGGGCATGGCCCTGGGAGCCGTAGCCCAGGATCGCCACCTTCTTGTCCTTGATCAGGTTGATGTCGCAGTCACGGTCGTAATACACGCGCATCGCGTTCGTCCTTCATGAGGGTCGGTTGGCGCGAATTTAGGCGCATCCCGAACGGGACGGGTTTCATTCCTTGAAGAAATTCGCCAGAAACGGAAAAATGCATTCGTCTGACCTGGCAGAGTCGCAATGATCATTCAACTGGACGATGCCGATCGCCGCCTGCTGCGCTATCTGCAGGCCGAGCCGGGACTCTCGACCGCCGATCTGGCGGATCGGGCCGGGCTGACCACCGCGACCTGCTGGCGGCGGCTGGAAAAGCTGCGCGCCAAGGGGGCATTGAAGGCCATCCAGGCGGTGATCGACTGGCGGGCGCTGGGCTATTCGGTCGAGGTCAGCCTGCGCTTTTCGCTCGACAAGACCAATCCCCGCGCCTTCGACGAATTCGTCGCGGCGGCGCGCGAGGTGCCCGAGGTGCGCGAGATCCAGACCTTTCTGGGCCGGGTCGATGTGCGGCTGAACATCCTCGCGCGCGACATGGCGCATTATCAGGAACTCTACCGCACCCGCATCCTGACCCTGCCGCATATCGCCGATATCGAGGCGCTGATGCATGTGGCCGATATCAAGCGCGCCGAGGCTTTGCCGCTGTGATCGAGCTGGACGAGACCGACCGCAGGATCCTGCGCGCGCTGGCCGAGGATGCGACGCAAAGCGCGGGCGCGCTGGGACGGCGCTTCGGGCTGAGCCAGCCGGCCTGCTGGCGGCGGATCCGGCGGCTGGAAGAGTCGGGTGTCATCGCCGGGCGCCGGGCGGTGCTGGATGCCGAGGCGCTGGGCTTTTCGGTCAGCGTGTTTCTGGGCGTCAAGCTGGCCACCAAGGGGCGGGTCGGGCTGGAACAGTTCGAACGCGCGGTGACCGCGATCCCCGAAGTGCAGACGGTGCAGCATGTGCTGGGGCTGTTCGACTACCGGCTGAAGGTGGTGGCCCGCGACCTGCCCGATTTCGAGCGCGTGCTGCGGCGCCGGATCATGACCCTGCCCGGCGTCGGAAATGTCGAGGCCAACGTGATTCTCAGCGAGGAACGCCTGCCCGGGCCGCTGGGCTAGGCGCGCTCGCCGCTCAGCCGCGCGCGCCCATGCCCAGCCGCATCAGTGTCCTGCGCACCGGTTTCAGCGCGTAAAGGCTTGCCACCCCCGCCGCGCGCAGGTCGCGGAGCGGTTGCGCGGACTGCATCGAGGCGCGGTTCAACAGGTCGATGCCGGTCACGCGGGCCAGCACCTCGGGGTGACGGCGGCGGTGATAGAGATCGAGCATCGGGTCTTCGCCGATCCGGTTCGGCGCGGCGCGGCACAGATCCAGCAGCACGCGCAGATCGGCGAGGCTCATGTTCAGCCCCTGCGCGCCGATGGGCGGCATCACATGGGCGGCCTCGGCGATCAGCGCGGTCCGCTCGCCCGACATGCGGTGCGCGACCTGGCTGATGATCGGCCAGACGGTGCGGCGGGTTTCCAGCCGGAGCGGCCCGTAGATCGCGCCCGAGCGCGCGGTCATCTCGGCATTGAACTCGGCCTCGGGCAGGGCGGCCAGGCGCAGCGCCTCGGGGCCGCGTTCCATCCAGACGATGGCCGAACAGGGGCGGCCGTCGCGATCGGGCAGCGGCACCAGCGTGAACGGTCCGCCCGAGCGGTGGATCTCGGTCGAGACATTGCCATGGGGCTCGGAATGGGTGACGGCGAAGGCCAGCGCCTTCTGGCCATAGCGCATGGTGCGCACGCCGATCCCCAGCGCCTCGCGGACGGGCGAATTGCGCCCGTCGGCGCCGATCAGCAGCCGGGCCGAGACCTTCGTGCCGTCGCTGAGATCGACCAGCGCCTCCGCGTCGCGGGTCAGCACCCCGGTGGTGGCGGTGCCGGGGCGGAAATCGACATTGGGCAGGTCTTCGAGCCGCCGCACCATCTCGCGCCGCAAGAGCCAGTTCGGCAGGTTCCAGCCGAAGGGCAGGTCCGACACGTCGGTCGCGTTGAAATCGCGGGTGATGCGCGGCGAGGGGATCTTGCCACCCGCATCGACGATCCGCATCACCTGCAGGTCGGTCGCGAAGGGGTCCAGCCGGTCCCAGAGCCCGGCTGCCTTCAGCACGGCAAGCGAGGGTTGCAGGAAGGCCGTGCTGCGCAGGTCGGCGCCCTCGGCGGTTTCCTCGGTGACCGGCGGCGCGGGGTCCACGCAGATCACGGAATAGCCCTCGGTGCCGAACAGCGCCGCGGCGGTCAGTCCGGCGACGCCGCCGCCGGAAATCAGGATATCGGTGGAAATGCGCGTCATCTGGATGCCTCCTGATCCTCAGATAGCCTGCCGGCCTCCGGGGTCCAAGAGGTTGGGGCCAAGAGATCGTGGCTCAGCCGCGGCTGATCCAGATCAGCATCCCGAGGCACACCCAGGTGGCAACGACCGCGGGCAGATACAGCCCCAGCACGCCCCATTGCAGGATCGCGAGGACCCACAGGCACAGCGCGCCGCCGACCAGATACCAGACGTTGTCCTCGTCGCCCTCGTTCAAGTCGCGGGCGATCCAGCCGATCACCGGAATGGCATAGAAACTGCGCAGCCAGCGCGGGGTTTCCGTGGGCTCGGTGGTCGTTTCCGAAGTCATGCGATTCTCCCTTTGATGCTCCCGATATGGGAGCCTCGCTCTGGCGCCCCACGCGGCATCCCGTCGCATACAACGGTGTTCAAGGCAAGGCCGACTAAAGGCGGCACAGGCGCCCGAGAAAGGCCGTCAGGTCGTCGGTATGGTGGTGGATATGGGCCGCGTCCTCGCGGACCGGGGCCACATGCACGGTGCGCATGCCCATGGCGCAGGGTTCGGCCAGGTTGCGGGCGTCGTCCTCGAAAATCGCGGCCTCGCCCGGGAGGATGCCGCCAAGCGCCGCGACGATTTCGAAGGCCTCGCGCCGGGGTTTGGGGATATAGCCCGCATGTTCGACCCCGAAAACCGCGTCGAAGACGCCATCGAGCCCGCGCGCCGCCAGGACCCGTTCGGCATAGGGGGCCGAGCCGTTGGTATGCACGATCTTGCGCCCGGGCAGGGCGGCGATGCCCGCGCGCAGGTCCGCGTCGGGCGTGAGCTGGTCCAGCGAGATGTCGTGGACGCGGGTCATGTAGGGGCCGGGCTCGACCCCGTGCAGCGCCATCAGTCCGGCCAGAGTCGTCCCGAATTCGGCCCAGTAGCTTTTGCGCAGACGGTTGGCCTCGGGCTCGGCCACGCCCAGCGTCTCCATGACGAAGGCGGTCATCCGGACCTCGATCTGGTCGAACAACCGGACTTCGGGCGGATACAATGTGTTGTCCAGATCGAAGACCCAGCCGCTCAGGTTCGAGAAATCTTTAGGCATCATGCGCCTTTGGATAGGGCTCTGCGGCAATCGGCACAAGGAGGAGGACTTGATTTGCGCGGCCTCGGAGTCCTATTGTCTACCATCGTATGCAGGAGCCCATGGTTATGAAGGACGTCAGACCCGCACAAAAGGATGCCTACGAGTTGATTCTCGAGGCGATCGACGTCGGTGTCTATCGTCCCGGGGACCGGCTTGTCGAGAGCGAGCTTGCCGAACGCTTCGGCGTGTCGCGGACGCCGATCCGCGAGGCGCTGCAGCGGCTCGAGACCCAGTCGCTGCTGTCGCGCGACGGGCGCAGCCTGATCGTGGCCTCGCTGACCCATGATCAGATGGCCGAGCTTTACGTGGTGCGGGCCGAACTCGAGGGGCTGGCGGCGCGGCTGGCGGCGCGGCATGCCACCGCCGAGGAAACCCGGGTGCTGCGCGGCATGGTCGAGGACGATTTCAAGCTTCTGAACGACCCCGCCGCGCTGGCACGGGCGAACCGGCGGTTTCACAAGCAGATCCATCTGGCCTCGCATAACCGCTATCTGGTGCAGCAGCTCGATCTGGTGCATCGGACCATGGCGCTGATGGCGACGACGTCGCTGGCGGTCGAGGGGCGGGGGCGCGATGCGCTGGCCGAGCATGACGCCATCGTCGGCGCCATCGAGGCGGGCGACGGCGATGGCGCCTATGATGCGCTCAAGCGGCATATCTCGATCGCGTTCGAAACGCGGCTGCGTCACGACGCCGATGCTATGCTGGCCGAGGGCTGATCCTCGGGGCTGTGCGGCCGGGCCTCGGCGATGATTTCGGGGGCGCGGCGGGTCTCGCCCTCATGCAGCCCATGCCGGGTCTTGTCCCAGTAGAACGGCCGCACGGCCATTTCCCAGAGCGCCTTGTAGGACCCGATCGAGGCCAGCGGAAAGTAAAGATGCAGCGTCGGCAGCCAGGGGATGAGCCCGGGCTTGCCCGCCCGCGCCAGCCCCAGCGCACCGATGGCCAGGTTGATGACCTCGGCGGCGATGAAAAGCGCGAACAGGACCGCAAGACCGGTCGGCGTCAGCGTTGCGGCCAGCGGATGCGGCAGCCCCAGCGGCACCAGCCAGAACGACCACAGGAGCGGCGCAAAGACGAATTGCGTGAGTGTGCCCAGGAACATCACCTGCATCCCGAAGGTGCCCCAGGGGCCGAGCTGGCGCAGCAACTGGCCGGGGCGGCGGCTGTGGGTCGTCCAAGTCATGGCATAGCCCTTGAGCCAGCGCGACCGTTGCCGCACCCAGGGCCAGGCGCTGCAATTGGCCTCTTCCTCGGTGACGCTGTCGAGAAATTCGGTGCGGTAGCCGTGGCGGGCCAGACGGATACCCAGATCGGCATCCTCGGTGACGTTATGGGCGTCCCAGCCGCCCAGCGCTTCAAGCGCGGGGCGCCGGAAGAACAGCGTCGTGCCGCCCAGCGGCACCGGTACGCCCATCCGCGCAAGCCCGGGCAGAATCACCCGGAACCAGGCGGCATATTCGGCGGTGAAACAGCGCGCCAGCCAGTTGGCCCGGGCGTTGTAGAAATCGAGCACGCCCTGAAGGCAGGCGACCTCGGGGCCGCGGCTGTGGAAATGCGCGACCATCCGGCGGATCTGGTCGGGGGCGGGGGCGTCCTCGGCGTCGTAGACCCCGATGATCGACCCGCGGCAGAATTCCAGCGCATAGTTCAGCGCGCGCGGCTTGGTTTTCAGCTGCCCCTTGGGCACGGTCAGGCAGCGCATCCAGGGCGGCAGGCGGGTACGGTCGAGCATGCCGCGCGTGGCACTGTCATCGGCCTCGGTCACAAGACAGATGTCGAGCAACGCGCGGGGATAGTCGAGCCGCGCGAGCCTGGCGATCAGCCTGGGCGCCAGTTCGGTTTCCCGAAACAGCGGCACCAGGATCGACACCGCGGGCAGCCGGGCGATGGTCGGCTCGGGGGGCGGCGGATGGCGCCGGGCGCGCAGCAGGGCGCGGATCTGCGCGATCGCGGCCGCGGCCTTCAGCGCCGTGCCCAGAACCATCCAGAGCACGGTCCAGAGGGTCAGCAGCGTCAGCACCGCCCGCGGCGAGATGAGTGCTGCAAGCCCGAGGCCCGAGAGGCCCAGGACCACGCTGGCGCGCGGACCTGCGCGATACCAGAACCGGCAGCTGTCCCAGGCGCCGACCCGGGTTTCCGCCGCCCGCGCCAGAGCGGGTGCGCGCCGCGCGGCCAGCGCCTCCTGCAATTCGCCCTCGCGGCAGATCACCATCACCGCGGGCTGCAGATCGGCGGGCAGGTCGGCGCGGTGATCCTCGAACCGTTCGGGCCGGGCGGTGGCGATCAGCGTGGCGCCGCCGACCCGGCGCCAGGGCAGCAGCCCGTCGCGCAGGCAGCGGGCCGGGCCGAGACTGTCGATCAGCCGGGGGTCGGGCGGGCAGGACTGAAAATCGGCGCGCCCGGTGCCATGCAGCCGACACAGCGTCGCGTCGATCTCGTCGGGCGGTACCAGACCTTCGGCCAGCAGCAGATCGGCCAGCCGGATCTCCATCCGGGCCCGCCCGGCCAGCGCGCCGCCAAGCGCCTCGGGCGACAGCGCGCCCGAGGCCAGCAGCAACTCGCCCAGCCGCAGGTCGCTCGGGCGGGCGGGGGCGACGGACTCGGGAGTGGGCGCGCGGCGGCTGCGCGCCGACGCCAGGGAAATGACCTGCGGCATGGGGCTCCCGTTCGGAGAGAAACCCTGCCTTAATGCCCTGTTAAGGTTAATCGGCGGTAAATTGCCGGTGACGCAACGTCACTTTTGGGCGGATGGAAACAATTCGTGACCATCCTGCACGCCCGGCACCGAGCGAATGGGTGTGACCCCGCGACTCGGCTTCGGGCGAGACGATCCGGCGGATCAGACGTCCTCGATCCGGATCGCGACCGGGTCGCCCACCACCACGCCGGTCGCGGCGAAGCCCTTCAGCGCCTGATCCAGCGCGTCGCGGGTGGTCTTGTGGGTGACGACCAGAACCGGGGCGGTGGTTTCGCTGTGGCGGGTCTGGCGCATGCGGTTGATCGAGACCCCGGCCTCGCCCAGCACCGCCGCCACCTTGGCAAGCGCGCCGGGCTTGTCCTGCAGTTCCATCCGCAGATAGTAGGGCGCCGCGACCGTGGCCCGGGCCGGGCGGGCGCTTTCGAGCCCGGCGGCGGGCTGGCCGAAGGTCGCGACCCGGTAGCCGCGGGCAATGTCGATCACGTCCGACATCACCGCGCTGGCGGTCGGACCCTCGCCCGCGCCCGCGCCGCGCAGCACGATCTGGCCGACCGCATCGCCTTCCAGCACCACCATGTTGGTCGCGCCCTCAAGCTGGCCCAGCGGCGATTGCGCCGGCACCAGGCAGGGCGACATCCGTTGTTCGAGCCCGCGCCCGGTCATCTGCGCCACCCCCAGAAGCTTGATCCGGAAGCCCATATCGGCGGCGTGGCGGATATCGACGATGGAAATCCGTTCGATCCCCTCCAGCTCGACCGCGTCGAAATCGACCCGGGTGCCGAAGGCGATGGCGGTCAGCAGAGACAGCTTGTGACCCGCATCGATGCCGCCCACATCGAGCGTCGGGTCGGCCTCGAGATAGCCGAGTGCCTGCGCCTCGTCGAAGACAGTCTCATAGGGCAGGCCCTCGCGTTCCATCCGGGTCAGGATGTAGTTGCAGGTGCCGTTCATCACCCCCATGATCCGGGCGATCTGGTTGCCGGCAAGCCCCTCGGTCAGTGCCTTGACGACCGGGATGCCGCCCGCGACGGCCGCCTCGAACCGGATCACCCGACCCGCCGCCTCGGCGGTCTCGGCCAGGGTCTGGCCATGGATCGCCAGCATCGCCTTGTTCGCGGTCACCACGTCCTTGCCCGCGGCCAGCGCGGCCTCGGTCGCGGCCTTGGCGGGGCCATCCGAGCCGCCCATCAGCTCGACCAGCACATCGACATCGTCGCGCCGGGCCAGCGCCACCGGATCGTCCTCCCAGGCATAGCCCGACAGATCGACGCCGCGGTCCTTGCCGCGGCTGCGGGCCGAAACCGCCGTGACGACCACCGGCCGCCCGCCGCGCTGGGCCAGCAGATTGGCGCGGGACTGGACGATCTTGAGGACGCCGGCTCCGACCGTGCCGAGACCGGCGATGCCAAGACGCAAGGGGGTAGTCATGAAGGCGGCTCCCGGATCACAGGCTGAGGGTTCGCGGGTTGTTAGCGCGAAGCCGCCGGGCATGCAACGCGACCGGGGCGCGCCCGGGGTCGGCTCAGATCTCGCGGGCGCGCAGCCGGGCCGCGCGGGCCTTCAGCGCTGCGGCCCGGCCTTCCAGCGAGGGTTCGGGCGGCGCCTGGTCCCGAACCGCCTGCGCCCGGTCCAGAAGCGGGTCGATCGGGGCGATTTCGGGGGCGAGGGTCGGCCCCGTCACGGCGCGTTCGGCCGCGTCGATCTCTGGGAAATCGGTGCAGGCGGCAAGCGCGGGCAGCAGCGCTGCGGCAAGGCATAGGGGCAGGCGCGCCATGGGCTCCTCCGTTGACCGCGCGCACCATAGACGGGGCGGCCGGGCGACGGCAAGACGGCGCAGGACGCGGATGGGGCAGGGATTGAACTGAACGCGCGTTCAGATACTCTGGGGTGATGGCACGCACCTCCGGGTCCCATTCCGAAATCACCGGCCCGCGGTTGCGGGCGGCGGCGCAGGCGCTGTTTGCCCGGCATGGCTACGCCGCGGTGTCGATGCGCCGGATCGCGGCCGAGGTGGGCGTGCAGGCGGGCGCGCTTTACAACTACATCCCCGACAAGCAGGGGCTGTTGTTCGAGCTGATGAAAAGCCATCTCGACGAGCTTCTGGCCGCCTGGGAGACGCTGCCCAAGGGGGGCGGCGCGCGCGACGCGCTGGAGGCCTTCACCCGTTTTCACGTGCGCTTTCACCTCGACCGGCCCGATGCGGTCTTCATCGCCTATATGGAACTGCGCAACCTCGATCCCGCGAATTTCCGGGCGATCGAGGCGCTTCGCCGCCGCTACGAGACCGTGCTGGAGGACATCCTGCGCCAGGGCGCGGCCGAGGGGGCGTTCGATGTGGCCGACAGCAAGCATGCGGCCTTCGCGGTGATCGCGATGCTGACCGGGGTCACCACCTGGTACCGCGACGAGGGGCGGCTGAGTCGCGCCGAGGTCGAGGATCTTTACTGGAGCATGGTGCGGAAGGCCGTCTCGGCCTGACGCGCGGACCGTCCGGTGCGGCGGCGTCCAACGTCCCAAATGCCGAAAACGCGAAACCCGCCGGGAGATCCCGGCGGGTTCCGCGCCAAAAACGGCTTTGGCCGGTCCGCTTACTTCTGCGGTTCGCCGGTCATGATGCCGCGAATGAACTTGCTGACCGGGCTGTCGCCGGTGGCCTTGCTGCCACCTTCGGCCGAGGGAAGCTCGGTGTCGAACATGGTCGCCTTGTCGCTGAGCAGCGGCCATTTCATCATGTCGGAAAGCGGGGTCGTCCCGGTGGTCAGCTCGACCTGGGACTTGCGGCCCGACAGCAGCGGCCACTTGAACTGGCTGGAGAACGGCGTCGGATCGTCCGTTTTCAGCTCGGTTTTCGAGTTGGACGCGCTGAGCAGAGGCCAGTTCATCCGATTCGAGAACGGAGTCGGGTCTTCCAGGAGTTGCGCGGGCTTTTCCGAAGTTTTGTCAGTCATGATCCACCTGTGTTGATCCTGTCCACCAAAATGAATTGGCTTCCCCCCAAAGATGGCGACTTCGTCGCCTCGGGCAAGGTGCTTTTTCGCCGCGTCTGTCCGGTCGCGGGTTGACGCCGACCCTCTCGCCCAACAAGAGGCGAGCCTACGCGATACTCTGCCGGAATCACAGGGCAGCATCGCCGCGTCTGCACGAATTTCATGCGGGCCGCGTCTGGCGCGGGGCGAAAGGGGCGGAAATGACGGAAGAACTGGCAACGCTCAGGGTGTCGGCCGTGCGCCGGGTGATCGGTCTGGGCGTGCTGCTGGCACTGGCGGGGCTGCTGTTGCAGATCGCGCTTGTGCATCCGCCCGCTGGCATCGGATACCGTGCGTTCCTGCTGGCGATGGGAGCGGGGGCGCTGGCTTTGGCCGAGGCGATGCGCCGGGCGACGGCGCGTCGGCTGGTGCTGACGCGCGAGGGTCTTTTCGACGACCGCGGGCGCGAGCTGGCGCGGATCGAGCGGATTTCCGGGCTCGACCGGGGCATGCTGGCCTTCAAGCCCTCGAACGGGTTTTCGCTGAGCCTGACCGAGGCCCTGCCGCGCGCCTGGGCGCCGGGGGTCTGGTGGCGGTTCGGTCGCCGGGTGGGCGTGGGCGGCGTGACCTCGGCGGGCGAGGCCAAGGCGATGGCCGAGATCCTGACCGCGCTTTTGCAGGAAAAGGCCGGGCGGGGCTGAGCCGAAACCGGCCGCCGTCCCGCGTCTGGCGGCGACTCGCTGCCGCCCGCAGGCCCGGCCGATATGGACAGCCGCCCCCCGCGCCCGATATTGTTCGGCATGAGCTTGCCCCCCGGATTCCTCGACGAGTTGCGGACGCGGACCTCCATCGCCCAGGTGGTGGGGCGCAAGGTGATGTGGGACGCGCGGAAGTCGAACCAGGGCAAGGGCGATCTCTGGGCGCCGTGCCCGTTCCATCAGGAAAAGACCGCCAGTTTCCATGTCGACGACCGTAAGGGCTATTATTACTGCTTCGGCTGCCAGGCGAAGGGCGACGCGGTCAAATTCGTGCAGGAAACCGAAAATGTCGGCTTCATGGAGGCGGTCGAGATCCTCGCCCGCGAGGCCGGGATGCCGATGCCGGTGCGCGATCCCGCCGACAAGGTCAGGGCAGACCGCCAGACCCGCCTGCTGGAGGTGATGGAGGTTGCCCAGCGGCATTACCGGATGCAGTTGCAGACCGGCGCGGGCGCCGAGGCGCGGGCTTATCTCGCGCGGCGCGGGCTGAGTCCCGAGGCGCAGGCGCGCTGGGAGATCGGCTTTGCGCCCCCCGGCTGGCAGGGGCTGTGGGCGCATCTGACCGGGCGCGGGCTCGACCCGGACCTGATTCTCGCGGCCGGTCTGGCGCGGCCCTCGGACAAGGGGCGTCAGCCCTATGACGTCTTCCGCAACCGGATCCTCTTTCCGATCCGCGACGGGCGCGGCCGGGTCATCGCCTTCGGCGGCCGGGCGATGGACCCGAACGACAATGCGAAATACCTGAACTCGCCCCAGACCGAGCTTTTCGACAAGGGGCATACGCTGTTCAACCTCGACCGGGCGCGCGAGGCGGCGGGCAAGGGCCAGCCGCTGGTCGTGGCCGAGGGCTATATGGACGTGATCGCGCTGTCCGAGGCGGGGTTCGGTGCGGCCGTGGCGCCTTTGGGTACCGCCGTCACCGAACACCAGTTGCGGCTGTTGTGGCGCATTCATCCCGAGCCGGTGATCGCGCTCGACGGCGACAAGGCCGGGATCGGCGCGGCGCGGCGGGTGATGGATCTGGCGCTGCCGCTGCTTGAGGCCGGGCAGGCGCTGCGCTTTGCGATCCTGCCGCCCGGTCAGGACCCCGACGAGGTGATCCGGGCGGGCGGCGCCGGGGCGATGCGCAAGATCCTCGACGAGGCCCGGCCGATGGTTCAGATCCTCTGGGACCGGGCGACCGAGGGCCGGGTCTTCGACAGCCCCGAACGCCGCGCCGCGCTGGAACGCGATCTTACCGCCGCCATCGGCAGGATCCCTGACCAGACCCTGCGCCATCATTACGCCGAAGATCTGAAGCGCCTGCGCTGGGAACTGTTCCGTCCGGCGCGCAGCGGCGGCGGGTTCCGCAAGGGCGGCTGGCCGCGCGAGCCGCGCCTAAGGCCTGTTGCCAGCACCAAAAGTTCCGAGCTGGTGCAGGCGATCCCGCGCTTCGAGGAAGAGCTGCGCGAGGCGGTGATTCTGGCCGCGCTGATCACCCATCCCGAGTTGATCGCGCAATTCGCGGGCGAGCTCGAGGCGCTGGTCTGCGCCGCGCCCGACCATGCGGCGCTGCAACAGGCGCTGCTGAGCCTGCCGCCGCAGGACGACCGCGAGGCCATGCTGGCCGCGGTCGAACGGCGCATCGGACCCGAACCCCTTGAAAAGCTCTTCTCGCTCAGCCATGTGCGCATTGCGCCGCCGGTTCATGCCCCGGGCGACACCGAAAAGGCCGCACTTTGCATCTCGCACGAGTTCAACCGTCTGATCCGGCTTCGCGGGGCAGAACGGGATATCGAGGAGGGCATGCGCGCCCTGGAAGGCTTTGCCGACGAGGGGGTGACCTGGCGCCTGAGCCAGGCGGCCCGGGCGCGGCACGGCGCCGGCCTCTCCGAGGAGGAGGACGAGGCCGACTTCGAGCTTGCCCCGAACGGGGCGCATGTGGACCGGGACGAACGCGATGCCTTCGCCGAACTTCTGGACCGAATCGACTATGGCAAAGGAAGAACGTCACGCCGCAATGCCCCGGAAAGTTGAGATTTGATCAACGAATCGGGGGTACACAGGTGTTCTTCCCGTTGATTCGCGCTATTGAGTCGGTTTGACCCGGTGGACGAATCAGCCATCCTGCAAGGAGACCTTCATGGCCGCCAAGGACACGGACGACAGCAAGACCGACGAGCAGGACGCCGACCTCGCGCTCGACATGAGCCAGGCTGCGGTCAAGAAGATGATCGCCGAGGCCAAGGAGCGCGGCTACATCACCTATGACCAGCTCAACCAGGTGCTGCCGCCCGACCAGGTGTCTTCGGAACAGATCGAGGATGTGATGTCGATGCTGTCCGAGATGGGCATCAACATCATCGAGGAAGACGAGGCCGAAGAGGGCGAGGAGAAATCGACCGAAGTGGTCGAGACCTCCACCTCGCGCGAGGTTGCGCTGGCCACCAGTACGTCCGAAACGCTGGACCGCACCGACGATCCGGTGCGGATGTATCTTCGCGAGATGGGCTCGGTCGAACTGCTGTCGCGCGAGGGCGAGATCGCCATCGCCAAGCGGATCGAGGCCGGGCGCAACACGATGATCGCGGGGCTTTGCGAAAGCCCGCTGACCTTTCAGGCGATCACCATCTGGCGCGACGAGCTTCTGAACGAAGATATCCTGCTGCGTGACGTGATCGACCTTGATGCCACCTTCGGGCGCTCGCTCGAGGAGGACGAGGGAGACGAGCCGGTCGTCGACGGGCTCGAGGTCGAGGCCGCGAACCCCAACAGCCGCAAGGACGAAGACAGCCCCGAACTCGACGCCGACGGCAACCCGATCCGCCGCGACGACGATGACGAGGACGAGGAACAGGCCAACATGAGCCTCGCGGCCATGGAGGCGGCGCTGAAACCGCGCGTGCTGGAAACCCTCGACCAGATCGCCGAGGACTATTCCAAGCTTTCCGAGATCCAGGACAAGCGGATCCAGGCCACGCTGAGCACGACCCATCGCTTTTCCGACAAGGACGAGGCCGAATACCAGAAGCTGCGCGCCGAGATCGTGCTGCTGGTCAACGAGCTGCATCTGCACAACAACCGGATCGAGGCGCTGATCGACCAGCTTTACGGGATCAACCGCAAGATCATGTCGATCGACAGCGCCATGGTGAAGCTGGCCGACCAGGCCCGCATCAACCGGCGCGAATTCATCGACGAATATCGCGGCCACGAGCTCGATCCGAACTGGATGGATCACATGGCCCGCAAGGGCGGGCGCGGCTGGGCGGCCTTTACCGAACGGTCGGGCCACAAGGTCAGCGAATTGCGTGCCGAGATGGCCCAGGTCGGCCAGTATGTCGGCGTCGACATCCAGGAATTCCGCCGCATCGTGAGCCAGGTCCAGAAGGGCGAGAAGGAAGCCCGCCAGGCCAAGAAGGAAATGGTCGAGGCGAACCTGCGTCTGGTGATCTCGATCGCCAAGAAATACACCAACCGCGGGCTGCAATTCCTCGACCTGATCCAGGAAGGCAATATCGGCCTGATGAAGGCGGTCGACAAGTTCGAGTACCGCCGCGGCTACAAGTTCTCGACCTATGCCACCTGGTGGATCCGGCAGGCGATCACCCGGTCCATCGCGGATCAGGCGCGCACCATCCGTATCCCGGTGCACATGATCGAGACGATCAACAAGCTGGTCCGGACCGGCCGCCAGATGCTGCACGAGATCGGCCGCGAGCCGACGCCGGAAGAGCTGGCCGAGAAGCTGCAGATGCCGCTGGAGAAGGTCCGCAAGGTGATGAAGATCGCCAAGGAGCCGATCTCTCTCGAAACGCCCATCGGCGACGAGGAAGACAGCCAGCTTGGCGATTTCATCGAGGACAAGAACGCGGTCCTGCCGCTCGATTCGGCCATTCAGGAGAACCTGAAAGAGACGACGACGCGGGTTCTGGCCTCGCTGACCCCGCGCGAGGAACGGGTGCTGCGGATGCGGTTCGGCATCGGCATGAATACCGACCACACGCTGGAAGAGGTCGGCCAGCAATTCAGCGTGACCCGCGAACGGATCCGCCAGATCGAGGCCAAGGCTTTGAGAAAGCTCAAGCATCCCAGCCGGTCGCGCAAGCTCAGAAGCTTCCTCGACCAGTAACGGACGCCCCGGGAGGGCGCGGCCATGGGATCGGAGGACATCCTTCCCGATTATGTCGCGCCCGATCTGCGTACCGTCTTTTGCGGCATGGCCGCGGGGCCCCGCTCGGCAGAGCTGGGCCTTTACTATGCCGGGCGGGGGAACCGCTTCTGGCCCGTGCTTTGCCGGGCGGGGCTGGTGCCCGAACCGCTGGCCGTCGGCTGCGAGGCGCGGCTGCTGGCGCTGGGCATCGGGCTGACCGATCTGGCCAAGGGCGCCTGGGGCATGGACGCGGC
Source organism: Rhodovulum sp. BSW8 (assembly GCF_003314725.1). Taxonomy (NCBI): domain Bacteria; kingdom Pseudomonadati; phylum Pseudomonadota; class Alphaproteobacteria; order Rhodobacterales; family Paracoccaceae; genus Rhodovulum; species Rhodovulum sp. BSW8. The sequence continues at coordinate 52,215 of NZ_QNVX01000066.1, read as the reverse complement.
CGTCCCGGCCACCGCCCACGACCCCGACCGCCTGGCCCGCTTCGTCGAGATCTGGCGGCCCCGCAGCCTGGCTTTCAACGGCAAGCGCGCCGCGCAGGTCTTTCTGGGGGTCAAGCGGCTGGGCTATGGCCAGTTCGATCATGACGGGCTGCCGGTCTGGGTGCTGCCGTCGACCTCGGGTGCTGCATCGCGATACTGGGACGAAGCCGTCTGGCGGGACTTCGGGGCGGCGCTGGGGGCGGACCCTGATAGCCCGCCTGGCCGGGGCGCAGGTATGGCAGCCGTGCCGAAGCCGTGATCGCACCCCCCTTGCCGGGGCCGGGCCGCGGTTCTATCCAAGGGAGAACGGGTCCGCATGCCAGTTTCGCGGCCCGGACGGAGATGACCCCCATGCGCCTTCTGCCCTGCCTTGCCATTCTTGCCGCCGCCTCCAGCCTGGCTGCCTGCGTTCCGCAAGGCGGACCGACCCGCGCGCCGCACGCGATTCTGACCGACCATGGCAACCGGGTCGATCCGACGGGCACTCCCGGCGAATTCGAGGTGCTGGCGAGGCCCGGCGACGGCGGGGCCCAGCTCTGGTGCGCGGCCGGCGAATTCGCGCAAAGTCAGCTTCGCGCCAGCCCCGACCGGCGGATCTATCTGGTGACCCCGCGCGGTCCCAGCGCCACCCGGCCCGGCCGGACCTCGGCGGTCTTCACCGTGATGCCCAGCCCCGAGCTTCAGGCACGGGGCGACGCCATGTCCAGCCAGATGCTTCTGGGGGTGCGCAAGGTGGGAACCAATTTCAGCACGATCCACGCCGATATGGTCTGCCGCCCGCCGATCGACGTGCCGGACTGAGCGCGCAGGGCAGGGGCATGTCCCCGTCCGAACCGCGCGTTTCACGCAGTTGTGAGAGCACAAACCGCCGGGTCCGGCGGGCGCTTTGCCTTGCAGCACAGGCGTTCGCGCGATCCCTGCGGCAATTGGTGCCCCGGACAGTGCAACAGGTTTGACCTAAGTCAATCCGGATTCTCCCACATCCGGGTATCGACCAGCCATGACAACCGCACCCCAAACTCCACGCCTGCCCGGCGCGTCCGGAGGGTTTCCCTTCCTGCCGCCGCTGCCGCTGTTTCTTCTGCAGCCGGTCCTCAAGCGTATCGTGACCAAGATCGCGGCCGACAATCCGGACATGTTCGACCGGCTGGGCCATCACCGTCACGCCTATTTCCTGATCGACCCGGTCGACATGCCCTTCATGCTGTACCTGCGGCCCGATCCGGAGGCGCTGGACTTCAAGGCGCTGAACCGTCGCCGCATCCTGCCGCCGCATTGCGCGCGGATCTCGGGCAAGTTCCTGGACCTGCTGACGCTGATGGATACCGAACAGGACGGCGACGCGCTGTTCTTCTCGCGCGATCTGATCGTGACCGGGGATACCGAGGCGGTGGTCTGCCTCCGGAACGCGCTTGACGACGTGGAAGAGCCGATTGCCGAAAGCGTGGCCGACATGTTCGGCGCGCCGGGCCGGGGGGCGCTGAACATGCTGCGCCGGGCGGCCGAGAACGCCCAGAAACGGAAAGGGTCGCACTCATGATCAAACCCGAACTGATCTGCCCGGCGGGCACGCCCGCCGCCCTGCGCTCGGCCGTCGATGCCGGGGCCGATGCGGTCTATTGCGGCTATCAGAACGCCACCAATGCGCGGAATTTCGTGGGGCTGAACTTCACCCCCGACGAGATGGAGAAATCCATCAAATACGCCCATGACGGCGGCACCAAGGTGCTGATCACGCTGAACACCTTCCCGCCCGCGGGCAATGTGCAGCTGTGGAAGGACGCGGCCGACCTGTCGGCCAGGCTGGGCGCCGATGCCTGCATCGTCGCCGATATCGCGGTCGCGGCCTATATCCAGAAAAACCACCCGCAGATGCGCATCCACCTGTCGGTGCAGGCGGCGGCCTCGTCGCCCGAGGCGATCCGGTATTACGTGCAGGAATTCGGGGTGAAACGGGTCGTGCTGCCCCGGATCATGACGATCTCGGAAATCAAGGGCCTGGTCGAAGAGATCCCCTGCGAGGTCGAGACCTTCATCTTCGGCAACCACGGCCTGATGGTCGAGGGCCGCTGCTCGCTGACCAATTACGTCACCGGCCAGTCGACCAACATGGACGGGGCCTGCTCGCCCGCCTCCTGCGTGAAATACGAACGCGCCGAGGATGGCAGCATGTCGACGATCCTGGGCGATTACATGATCGACCGGTTCAAGCCGGACGAGACCGCGGGCTATCCGACGATCTGCAAGGGCCGCTACAAGTGCGACGCCCGCGATGACGGCTATTATGCCTTCGAAGAGCCGATCAGCCTGAACGCCTCGACCATGCTGCCCGACCTGATCAATGCGGGCGTGCATGCCTTCAAGATCGAGGGCCGCCAGCGGAGCCGCGCCTATGTCAAGAAAGTGGTCGCCGCCTTCCGCGAGGCCGTCGATTCGATCATGGCGGGGCAGGAACCCAAGCTGGCCGACCTGGTGGCGCTGACCGAGGGTCAGAAACACACCGAGGGTGCGCTCAAGACCAAGAAATGGAGGTAAGCCCGATGGCTGCCGAACTGACGCTGGGCCCGAACCTGTTCCACTGGCCCGCCGAGATGAAGCTCGACTTTTACAACCGGATCGCCGACGAAAGCCCGGTCTCGACCGTCTATCTGGGCGAGGTGATCTGTTCCAAGCGGACGCCATTCTTCGACGACCACCATCTGGACAAGGTCGCCGACCGGCTGGAACGCGCGGGCAAAAAGGTCGTGTTCTGCTCGTTCTCGGAAGTGGTGATCAAGCGCGAACGCAACCTGCTGCGCGAATGGGCCGAGCAGGAGGGCCGCGACCTTGAGGTCAACAACACCGCGGCACTTCTGTACCTCAAGAACAAGCCGCACCGGATCGGGGCGCTGCTGAACGTCTATAACGAAGACACGATGGCCTATCTGCACGAGCAGGGCGCGACCCATTTCGCGCTTCTGCCCGAGCTGCCGCGGGCCGCGGTTGCCAAGCTGGGCGAGAAGGCGGCCGAGCTGGGCGTCGGGCTTGAGGTGCAGGTCTTCGGCCGGGCCTCGCTGGCGCTGTCGGCGCGCTGCTACCATGCCCGGGCGCATGCCCGGACCAAGGACAACTGCCAGTTCGTCTGCGGCGAGGATCTCGACGGCATGACGCTGAAGACGATGGACGAAAAGCCCTTCCTGACGGTCAACGGCATCCAGACGCTCAGCTATGGCTATCTCGATCTGATGCCGGATATCGAGGATCTGAAGTCGATTGGCGTGACCCATTACCGGGTGATGCCCCATACCTGCGACATGATCGCGGTGACGCGCCTGTTCGACGACGTGCTGCAGGGCCGGATGGCCCCGGCCGAAGGCGATGCCAAACTGCGCGAGCTGGGCATCGAGGCACCCTTCGTGAACGGCTTCTACCACGGACGCTCGGGCCACACCTGGTCGGACCGGGCGGCAGCCGAGCTGGCGTGAGCCGATGACGATCGGACGGCGGAGCGCAGGTCTGCGCTCTGCCACGCTATCCTCTGTCCCGCCAGCGCCTTCCGCGCCGCGTGTCATGGCCCTGCGCTCCGCGGGGCTGTTCGTGTCGTCGCGACGGTCCCGCTGTCCGGCTCCGCCTCGGGGCCCGACAGAGGTCGACCTTTTTCCGCTTCGCGCCGCGTCTTGTGCCTTTCGCCGACCGGATCGGCCGGCCGCCTGCGGATCGGTCCCCCGGCCGCGTCAGCGCGCCGGGGCCGACCCTATTCCCGCTCTCCGTTCCGGCCGTGGCGGACCATCCGACAACTAACAGGGAAAAGTAAATGTTGGAGATACTCAACTCGATCGACTCTTTCGTCTGGGGGCCGCCGGTTCTGGTGCTGCTGCTGGGCACCGGGCTTTATCTGTGCGTGGGACTTCGTTTCCTGCCGCAGCGCAAGCTGGGCTACGGCTTCAAGATGATGCTGGAGGGCCGCAAGAAGGGCGGTGCAGGCCATGAAGGCGAGATCACGCCGTTTCAGGCGCTGACCACCGCGCTTTCGGCGACGATCGGCACCGGCAACATCGCGGGCGTTGCGACCGCGATCTTCCTGGGCGGTCCGGGCGCCGTGTTCTGGATGTGGCTGACCGCGCTGGTCGGCATGGCCACCAAATATGCCGAAGCGGTGCTGGCCGTGCATTACCGCGAGGTCGATGCCAATGGCCGCTATGTCGGCGGGCCGATGTATTACATCAAGAACGGGCTCGGTCCGCGCTTTGCCTGGCTGGCCTGGATCTTCGCCTTCTTCGCCACCATCGCCGCCTTCGGGATCGGCAACACGGTGCAGGCCAACTCGGTGGCCGATGCGGTCCAGTCGACCTTCGGCATCCCGCATCTGTGGACCGGGATCGCGCTGGCCGTTGTCACCTTCGTGGTGATCGTGGGCGGGGTCCGGCGGATCGGGGCTGTCGCCGAATGGCTGGTGCCGCTGATGGCGGTTCTGTACATCCTTGGCGCGCTGGTCATTCTTGCCGTCAACTACCAGGCCGTGCCGGGCGCGCTGGCGCTGATCTTCGAGGATGCCTTCACCGGCACCGCAGCGACCGGCGGCTTTGCCGGGGCGGCGGTGATGGCCGCGATCCGCTTCGGGGTGGCGCGCGGCGTCTTCTCGAACGAGGCGGGGCTCGGGTCCGCGCCCATCGCCCATGCCGCGGCGCTGACCGACGATCCGGTGCGCCAGGGCAACGTGGCGATGCTGGGGACCTTCATCGACACGATCCTTGTCTGCTCGATGACCGCTCTGGTCATCATCACCACCGGGGTCTGGACCAGCGGCGAGACCGGGGCCGCGCTGTCGGCGCTGGCCTTCCAGACCGGGTTGCCGGGCGGTGAACTGATCGTCAGCCTCGGGCTGATCGTCTTCGCCTTCACCACCATCCTCGGCTGGAGCTATTACGGCGAACGGGCGGCCGAATACCTGTTCGGGTCGAAGGTGATCCTGCCGTTCCGCCTGCTTTGGGTGGCCGGCGTGGTCGTCGGAGCGGTCGCCAATCTGGGCGTGATCTGGATCGTGGCCGACATCATGAACGCCCTGATGGCCATTCCCAACCTGATCGCGCTGATCGCGCTCAGCGGCACCGTCTTCGCCGTGTCCCGCGCCTACTGGCGCGCCAACCGGGCGGGCTGATCCGTCGCTCCCGGCGGGGTCCGCCCCCGCCGGGAGTTCTGTCCCGCGCCGTTTCCCGACAACCGCCCGTTAATGGTGGCTTGCGTACACATGGCGCATGTCGGTCCACGATTCCCAACTGTCCGAAACCCTCGCGCTCGATACGCCGCAGCTGTCGACGCTGCGCGGCGCGTTCCTGATCGCCGCCCATAACGGCATCATCCTCAGCCCTGACGAGCTGCCCGATCTGGGACGGGACGACCTCGCGCCCGGTCTGATGGCGCTGTTCGCGGCCAAGGGCCTGCGCTGCCGCCTGATCGGCAAGGCCGGATGGCGCATGGCCTCGCGGCTGGGGCAGGGGCTGCCGGTGCTGGCCGAGGTCGAACAGGGCCGCTGGATCGTGCTGGTCCATGCCGGTCTGGTCGAGAAGGCGCGCACCGCGGCGCTGCTCGATCCACGGCACGAGGCCGATGGCGTGCGCAGCGTTCCCTGGGAAGAATTCGAACTGCGCTGGACCGGCCGGCTGATCCTGATCGGGCGGACGGATGGCAAGGCCGACGCGGCCCGGGCCTTCGGCCTGCGCTGGTTCCTGCCCGCGCTTCGGCGCGAGCGCAGCCTTTTTGCCGGGGTGGCCGTGGCGGTCGTCACCGGCAACCTGATCGCCTTTTCGCTGCCCTTGCTGCTGCAGGTGATGATCGACCGGGTGATCGCCCATCAGGCCTGGTACACGCTGATGTCGGTGACCGCGGTCTATGTGCTGCTGGTACTCTTCGATGCGGGCTTCGGCTATGTGCGCCAGCGGCTCAGCCAGATCGCGGGCGGCCGGATCGATGCCGATATCGGCTCGCAAAGCGTGGCCCATCTGTTGCGCCTGCCGATGACCGTGTTCGAGACGACGCCCGCCGGGGTAATGACCCGCAACATCCAGCAGACCGACAAGATCCGCCATTTCCTGACCGGGCGGCTTCTGCAGACGATGCTGGATGCGGCCCTGCTGCCGCTTCTGCTGACCACGCTGGCGCTTTTGTCGGGCACGCTGACGCTGATCATCGCGCTTTACGCCATCGCCATCGCGGGCTGCATCGGGCTGATGCTGCCGATCCTGCAGAGCCGGCTGAACGCGCTTTACGGGGTCGAGGCCGAACGCCAGGCGCTGCTGGTCGAAACGCTGCACAACATGCGCGCGGTCAAGTCGCTGGCGGTGGAACCCGCGCGCCAGCGGCTGTGGGAAGACAGCCTTGCCCAGTCTGTGCGCAAGCAATGGGATCTGGGCCGGATCTCGGCGCTGACCGGCACACTGACCGGGCTTCTGGAACGGATGATGCAGGTCACGGTGGTCGCGGTCGGCGTCGGGCTGGCGCTTCAGGGCACGATCACGGTCGGCACGCTGGTCGCGATCTTGCTGCTGTCTGGTCGCGTCTCGGGGCCGCTGGTGCAGATCGTGGGCCTGATCAACGAATGGCAGGAGGCCGCGCTGTCGATCCGCATGCTGCGCAAAATCATGGATCACCCACCCGAACGGCAGGATGACGCCCAGCTGGCGCAGCCGATGCTGTCGGGGGCGCTCGAACTGCGCGAGGTGGGCTTTGCCTATCCCGGCGCCGCGACCCCGGCGCTCGACCGGGTCAGCCTGACGGTCGCGCCGGGGCAGGTCGTGGGCATCGTCGGGCGCTCGGGTTCGGGCAAGACCACGCTGACGCGCCTGATCCAGGGGATCGAGACGCCGCAACAGGGCCTGATCCTCTTCGACGGCATCGATATCCGCAACATCGCTCTGTCGTCGCTGCGCCGTCAGGTCGGCATCGTGCTGCAGGACAACCTGCTGTTTCGCGGCTCGATCCGCGACAATATCGCGGTCGCGGTGCCCGGTGCCCCGCTCGAGGCCGTGCTGCGCGCGGCGACGCTGGCGGGCGCCGACGAATTCATCCGGCGCCTGCCGATGGGCTTCGACACCATGGTCGAGGAAAGCGGCGCCAACCTGTCGGGCGGGCAGCGCCAGCGCATTGCCATCGCCCGCGCCCTGCTGGCCGACCCGCGTATCCTCATCCTGGACGAGGCCACCTCGGCGCTCGACCCCGAATCCGAGGCGTTGGTCAACCGCAACCTCGCCGCCATCGCTCATGGCCGCACCATGATTGTGGTCTCGCACCGGCTGTCCTCGCTGGTCCGGGCAGATCAGATCCTCGTGCTCGATCAGGGCCGACTGCTCGACATGGCTCCGCACGAGACCCTTCTGTCGCGCTGCGAGACCTATGCGATGCTCTGGCGCCAGCAGACCGAGCATATGGCATGAGCGCCCGCCCATGAGCAAAGTCGCGCGCGACGCGCTTCCGTTCCAGCCGCCGTTGGTACAGGTCCGCGAGGAACCTCTGCCCTGGCTGCTGCGGCTCTGGCCGTTCGGATCCGCTGTGCTTCTGGTCGCGCTGGTCACGCTGGCGGCTTTCGTTCCGATCGACGTCGTGGTCACTGCCGAGGGACGCATCGTGACCGACGATCCGCCTGTGGTGATGAAACCTCTGGGCTCGGCGGTGCTCGACCGGCTTTTGGTGCGCCCGGGCGACGCGGTCGAGCCGGGCCAGCTTCTGGCGCGGCTCGATGCGCGCGATCCTGCGACCGACGCTGCCGTTCTGACCGCCGAGCGCGTGGCAATCGAGGCCCAGATCGCCCGGATCGAGGCCGAACTCGACAATCGCGCGGTCACGGGCGAGGGCGAGGACTTTGCCCTTCAGGCCCGGATCCAGAGCGAGCGCGCCGCAACCGAGGCCGCCCAGCGCGACCAGCTGGTCACGGCGCTTGCCCAGATCGACGGCGGGATCGACGCGGCGCTGGAAAGCGTTCCTGCCCTGGCCGAGGCGGTCGCGACGGCGCGCGAGATCGAGACCATGCACGAAACCCTGCTGGCGCGGCAAAGCGGCACCCGCCTGGCGGTCAACCAGGCCCGGCTGCTGCGGCTCGATGCCGAGACCAGCAGCCGGGACAACATGGCCCAGCTGCTGTCCCTGCGCCAGGAACGCGAAACCGCCGCCGCCCGCCTTGCCGCCTTCGACAGCGACCTGCGCCAGAGCCGTCTCGAGGAACTGGCCGGGCTCCGGCCGCGGCTGGCGGTGATCGACCGCCAGTTGTCGCAGGCGACCGACCGCGCGCGGCTTTACGATCTGCGCGCGCCGCAGGCCGGTGTCGTGCTGTCGGTGGCCGAGGGGGGGCCGGGCTCGCTGATGACCATCGCCGATCCGGTGGTGGTGATCGCGCCCACAAGCGGTGCGATGCATGCCGAGATCGGGCTGCTGTCCCGTGATGTGGGGTTGGTCCATCCCGGTGACCCGGTGCGGATCAAGGTGGATGCCTTTCCCTGGCGCCGCCATGGCCTGATCGCGGGGCGGCTGACCGATGTGGCGCCCAGTTCCAGCGTGCCGACAGGCGGCGGCCCGGCCCGCCATGCCGCGCGCGTGGCCTTCGACCGCGACGTCGCCTTGCCCGACGGGCTGATGCCCGGCATGACGCTGACCAGCGACATCGCCACCGGTCACCGGACCCTCCTGACCTATTTCCTCGATCCGGTTCTCAACGGGTTGAGCGAAAGCCTGCGCGAACCCCGATCCTGAACCCGGAGCTCCTTCATGGACACCCTCACCCTCGACCCGGAAGACGTGACTGCCACTCTCAAGACCGTACTTCATGTGGGTTGCGGCATGGCCGACCCCGCCAAGCTTCCGACCGATGCCTTTCCGACCGATGGCTGGCGCGAGCTTCGCCTGGACATCGATCCCTCGGTGATGCCCGACATTGTGGCCAGCATCACTGACATGCGGGTGCTGGCCGAGGGCTCGGTCGACGCGGTCTGGTCGTCCCACAATCTCGAGCATTTGCGCGCCCATGAAGTGCCGCTGGCGCTGTCCGAATTCTGCCGGGTGCTGCGACCGGGCGGATTTGCGCTGATGACGATGCCCGATCTGCAGCGCGTCGCCATGCTGGTGGCCCAGGGGTTGCTCGAAGAGCCTGCCTATATCTCGGCCGCGGGGCCGATCTCGCCCATCGATATCCTTTACGGCTACAGGCCTTCGATCCAGGGTGGGAACGATTTCATGGCGCATCGGACCGGGTTCACGATCGGCTCGCTCAGTGCCCATATGACGCGCGCGGGCTTCGTCGACGTGCAGGTCGAATCCGACGGGCGGTTTGCGCTTTGGGCCAGGGGGGTGCGGCCCGCCTAAAGCCCTCGGCCCGACGCGAGGTGAAATCCTGCTTATGCCACGCGGGAGAACGTGGCGAAGGTGGACAGTTGGACGACTGCATCAAGCGACAGACGGCGAAGGGTCCCCACGCTGGGCGAGGCATTCAGAGCATTGGCCTGACCCAGGCAGAGTCCGCCGGGTCGATACACGCAGGCTGGGGCGGCGGTAGCTGGCCCGGGCTGCGGGTTGCCAGACGCCGGAAACGGCCCGGCTCCGGGAAAGGGGCAACCTTTACCACGCTCCAGGACCTGCTGGATCAGGGCGGAACCGGGCGCATCCTGCTGCTTTGGGAGGGGGCCGGGAACGATGCGATCTTGCCCTCAGTTTCGGACTTGGCCGACCCGGATGGTCGAGACGGGGCGCCCCTTGTCCCGCCGCTTGCTTGTCGGTCTCTTCAATGAAAGCGGAGACGCATGCGCCCTCTGGCCCGGCAATGAAGGTTCGGCATCGGAGCGGGGGGCTTTCGGAAGGATCTGGCTCGGCTGACGCCGCCCCATAGGGTTGGCCGTAACAAGGTCGTTCCCCATTGACAGAGACGGGCAAACGTCCAGCGGGCGGCCCGAGAGGCTTCTTGGCTCCGGCTCGCGCGCGATGCGGGTGACAGAGACGACGCTCATCGGAGGCGGCGTCGGCATCGGTCAGCCCTGTACGCCGCACCGCCGACGGCGCGCCTTGCGACAGCCAGGACCGGCGAGCAAGCGGTCAGGCGTTCCGTGCCGCATCCACCGGCAGAGGCTCGGGCATCGGAGGCATCGCCTCAAGCGCCGCATCGAATACGTCGAGACCCGCCCCCGGTCCGGCCGCGCCTTCGGACAGCAGACGCCGCCAGGTTCGCGCCCCGGGGCGTCCGGCGAAAAGCCCCAGCATGTGGCGGGTGACGGCGTGCAACCGGCCTCCGGCCCCCAGGTGGCGCGCGATATAGGGACGCATCTCTTCGGCCACCTGTCGCGCGGTCTTGCGTCCGGGCTGGCCAAAGATTTCTTCGTCCGCGCCCAGCAGGATCCCGGCGGGATCGTGATAGGCGGCGCGCCCGATCATCGCCCCGTCGAGCCCGTCTTCCAGAAATCCCTTGGCCTCGGTCAGTGTGCCGATCCCGCCATTGACCGACAGGTGCAATTCCGGGAAGGCCTGTTTCATCTCGTGCACCAGATCGTAGTCAAGTGGCGGCACATCGCGGTTTTCCTTCGGACTGAGCCCCTGCAGCCACGCCTTTCGCGCGTGAATGGTAAACCGCGTTGCTCCGGCGGCCGAGATCGTCTGAAGAAAGGCCGGCAACACCTCTTGCGGGTCCTGATCGTCGACTCCGATCCGGCACTTGACGGTGACCTCGACCGTCGCCGCCGCCCGCATTGCGGCAACGCATTCAGCGACAAGGCTGGGGGTCTTCATCAGGACGGCGCCAAACGCGCCCGACTGCACCTTGTCCGAGGGGCAGCCGACATTCAGGTTCACCTCGTCATAACCGGCCTCGCAGCACAGCCGCGTGGCCCGGGCAAGTTCCGCGGGGTCCGAGCCGCCCAGCTGAACGGCAACCGGGTGTTCCGCTGGCGCGTGGTCCAGCAGATGCAGGGCGCCCCCCCGGACCAGGGCGGGAGCCGTCACCATCTCGGTATAAAGCAGGGCCGAGCGGCTCATCAGCCGGTGGAAGTAGCGGCAATGTCGGTCTGTCCAGTCCATCATCGGCGCGACCGAAAGGCGGGCGGCGTTGATAGCGTTATATTTTCTTTTATTTTCTGTGTATTGCGCCATCGCTCGTTTGCCTTCGTCTCGCCTCGTTCCGCTCTATTTTTCCCGGTTTGCAGAGATCGGTCCTACAATGCCGGACTAAAATCGACTCTTGCAGGACTGGTTGTATGGGCACCATCACCCCCCGGCCGCGGAAAGACGGCACCATAGGTTACAGGGCGCAGATTGTCATCAAGCGCAAGGGCGCAACTGTCTTTAGCTGTCACATCCCGCGTGATTGCAGACGCGCTTCCTGAACATCTCGGGCCTTTGACGTTGCCAGTCCTTGAGGGTGTCGATGGGCGTTCGACCCTTCAGGGCTGATTGTGGAAGCTGGCTGTTGTAGAGGTGGACGTAGCGCAGGATGGTCTGCTCCAGGTCTGCGCCGCTCCGGAAGCGATGGCTCTGCAGGACATCCTCGATCCGGCCGTTGAAGCGCTCGACCCTGCCGTTGGTCTGCGGCCGCATCGGTGGCGCGAGACGATGCTCGATGCCGAGGTCCGCGCTTAGCCGGTCGAACTCGTGCTGTCCGGTGGGGCTGCGCTTGCGCAGGCCGAACAGCCGGTCGGTGAAGGCCTTGCCGTTATCGGTCAGCACGCGGGTGATCTTCATCGGGGCCGCGCGCTCGAGGTCGCGCTGGAACCTCCGCGCGTTGGCCGCGGTCTGTGTCGGGTAGATGCGCGACGGCGACCCACCGCGTTGAAACCGACGTTTCCACTCGTAGAAGCTGGTGGTGTCCATGCCGCGCTGGCGACAGGCTTCGGCGACGTTGCCGAGTTCTTTTGCCAGTTCCAGAACGCTCATGCGGGTTTGCGCGATCTTGGTCTTCGCGTCGCGAGCCTTGGGTTTCGTCGCTTTCGCTGTTCCATCCGTCGCGGGGTCCGCCTTTCCCAAATTAGCATGGAAAGAAGGTTAAGTGGACACATGAATACCAAACGGCATGTCATCTGCGACAGCCAGGGGCGCCCGCTCGACCTGTTCGTCACCACCGGTCAGGTCGGTGACTACATCGGCGCAAGGGCGTTGCTCAACAGCCTCCCAAAAATCGACTGGCTGCTCGGGGATCGCGGCCATGATGCCGATTGGTTCCAAGAAGCTTTGCAAGACAAAGGGATACGCGCTTGCATCCCTGGCCGGAAGCAACGCAAGACCCCGGTCAAATACGATAAGCGCCGATACACGCGCCGCAACCGGATCGAGATCATGGTCGGCAGGCTCAAGGAGTGAAGACGCGTAGCGACCCGCTATGACCGCTGCCCAAAGGTCCTCCTCCCGGCCATCGCTCTCGCGGCAACCGTCAGTTACCGGGTGTGGATCCTGACCCTGGGGCGAATTTTCTCGCTTGTCGCGGATTTCGGCGCATGGCGGAGGGTAATCCCGCAGCGTGGGTGAGACGGCGCCTCTCTCCACTGCGGAATGGACTTTTCCGCCATCACCCGGCATGACCCGTTGCGGGCAGCCTACCCGTCCTTGTCCGTACTCCCATCGCCCGATCCGTTCCTGGCCGAAGAGAAGAGGATTTCATGAACTCCTGGCTCCGCGATCCGCAGAAGCTTGGCCTGATCCTGATCTCGGGTCTGGCACTTTTCTACCTCACGCAACTGCCGGTCGGCCAGCTCTACCGCTTTGACGAATTTCTCACCCTCGACCGGACGAGCGGTTTTCTGCGCTTCGGAGACTGGACGACCGTCTATTCCTCGAACCTTCCGAATTTCCAGAAGCCGCCTTTGCAATACTGGATGGGCGCGGTCTTTCTGGGCGCGGGGGTCGACGAAACCGTCGCGATCCGGATCCCGTCCTGGATCTTTTCGGTCGTCTGTCTGATCGCGACGGCCTCTCTGGCGCGCAGCATCGCGCCCGCGCATCCCCATGCCGCGCCCGCCGCCGTGATCCTGCTGGCCAGTTCGACCGAGTTCTGGTCCCATGCCATGTCCGGCATGCTCGAGACCGGGTCGGCCGCCTTCGTCACGCTCGCTCTGCTTTTTGCCTGGCGCGCTGTGCAGAGCCCGTCGAACTGGTGGTGGGCCGCGGTGGCGGTCGGTCTTGGTGCCTTGCAGAAATCGCCCGGCGCCCTTGCCGCCGTGGCCGTCTTCGTCGCCGGGGCGGCGCTGGCCGCGCGGCTTCTGGGCGTGGCCTTGCCCGGCCTGAGGTCCCGGATCCTTCCGGCCGCGGGTCTTCTGGCACTGTGCCTCGCGGCCGCCTGGCCGCTCTTGCAGATCCTGTTGCACGGCCCTGCGGCCATTCGATCGGCCGTCGACAACGAACTGATCGGCCGGTTTTCCCCCGATGCCGCCTCCGGGATGCGCGGTCTCGGGGATGTCTGGGGGATCGTGATCCGCGACGAACCTTTCCTGAGGCTCGGTGCCATCGCCGGGCTTTTCGTCCTGCCCTGGCTCTTGCGCGACCCGCGGCTTTTTGGCTTCACGGCCGTGGTGGTGGGATATGTCGCCAGCATCGTCCTGGCCGGTGGCCCGGTCTATCCGCGCTATACCCTGAACCTCGTGCCGCTGTTCTGCGCAGTCGTGGCGGTCTGGATCTTCCAGTCGCAGGCCACTTTGCGCCGGAAATGGATCGTCACCGGGATCATGTCGCTGCTGCTGCTGGGGCCGCTGAAACCCGCCATCCTGCTGTCCGGGCAATCGTCCCGTGACCAGGCCGCGCAATCGACCGTACTGCCGACCGTGGGCGCGCAGTTGCAGGACGACGAGACACTGGTCGCCTGCGGCTGGGACAGAAAGACCCGTTTCTCGCCAGGGGCCGTGTCATTCTATGCTTCGAACGGACGCCCGTTCGTTTATCTCGCTCACAAGGACGACCTTGGGCCCAGGCTGCGCGCCCTGACAGGTCGGCCGATCCGGGGCATTTGTTCGTCCTCGTCCTTTGCGGAGCTGAACGAGATCTTTGGCGCGGCCCAAGTCGTCGAGCGCCTTGCCCCCGACTACGTGATGTTCGTGCTGCGGCCCTGATGCGTCGCGGGAGCGCCGGTGCCACCAGCGCCGGTGCCTCTCGCTTCGGCACACTGGAAAATCCGCAGGTCTGCAGGCGTCTCCGGCACGGTTCGCGGGGAGGCCGACCGGCGCGACCGGAGGGTCGGGCGCACCAAGACCCTTGCGGCAAGATCCCGAAGTCAGGGGGCGCAGGCTTCCGTCCGCGCATGAGAGGGGGGGATCGCACCCGGGCATCTTGCTGATCTCATGTGCCGTCCGCCCGTGCCGCGCGGTTGGCGGCCCAGGCGCCGCCGGCGCCGGGGGCGATCAGTCCAGTGTCTTGCAGCAGCGGAAGCCGAGGTGGTAATTCTCGTGGCTTGCCGGGCTCATCACCCGCGCGCCGTGCCAGAAGGGCGCGCGCCAGCGGCACCAGTCGGGATGGGCGCGATACTTGTCCCAGATGAACCAGGACCCTTTCATCTCTGTCACACCAAGCCGCGTGCTGCCCGCGCTGGCCATCTGGTCGGGGGCGAGCGGCAGGTTCATGTGTTCGGCGGCGTTGCCGTTGATGTCATAGACCTTCAGCGGGCTGGTGCAGCTGTTGAAGCTTCCGGTCGGGTAGGTGTTGGATCCGCAATTGCCGAACCCGCCGCCGGGGCAGGTCGGGCTTTTCACGCTGTCCTGCGCACAGACCCCGGTACGGAAGGCCGGGCCATAGCTCCAGCTGGCGGAGCTTTGGTATTTGGCGTTATGCGCGGCGCGCATCCGGTTGACGGCCCCCGAGTCCGACTGGCCGCGCGCCAGGTCGAAGCGGTAGTCCGGCGGCTCCAGCGCGCCGGCGCAGGCGCCTTCCCATTCATGCGCGTCGCACAGCCGCTTGCCCTCGGCGGCGCAGATTTCGGCGGCTTCCTTGGCCTTCACCCAGACCACCGGATAGCTGCAGGGAATATCGGGATATTCGAACTGGTCGATGCAGGCCTTCGCGTCCTCGGGCCGTTCGGTCCGCGGATCGTAAAGCGGAGCCATGTATTTGGCGCCGCAGATCCGTTCGAACCGCTTGTCGGCATAGGCGGCCAGCGCGTTGCCGCCGGCGCGGGCGTTGCACTCTTCGCGGGTCATGGCGTGGCGGGTGATCGCCGGATTGCCCTGCCCCAGAACCCGCGAGCGTGCGAAGATCTGCTGGATCCTCTCGATCGCCGCGCCGTCGACGCCGCGCACCGATTGCAGTTCGCGAAAGAGCTGGGCGTTCGACTCGGCCAAGCTTTGCGCGGTGCCGGGCGTTGTGGCAAGGACGAGCCAGATCGTGAGAAGGCCCAGAATGCGGGTCATGGCAACGGCTCCTTGCGCATCAGGTAAAAGAAGTCGCGGTTGTCCGGGAAGCCGATGAAGCGCGGAATGACATGGCCGTCGCGGCTTTTCTCGTCGATCCGGCTCATGCCGGCGACCAGATGGCGCGCGTCGATGCCGCCACCTTTTTCCGGCGTGTAAAGCGCCATGTAGGTGTGTTCGATGGCATTCATGTCCAGCAGCATGGCATAATCGCAGCCATAGGCCTGGAAGGTGCGGGCCATGGCCGAGGGCGTCGCGGTCGAGAACCAGCCATAGATCAGAAACTGGCGGCCTGCGGCGGTCTTCATGCAGGCTCCGGCGCGAAGAGTCCGGAGATCGGCATTGGCCGAGCCCGACCAGTTGCCCGCCCCCCATTGCCGGACCAGCGGGCCGACCATGCCGTTTCCGGTCGCGGGGTCGCGTTCGATGATCGGCACGCCATTCTGCCGGGCAAAGCGGATCTGCGGCAGCAGCGCATCGTCGGCCTCGGCCCAGGTCTTCATGCGAACGGTGCCGTCATCCAGCACGTAAAGCGTCGAAAGCCCGGGCTGCAGCGTGCTGAGCACCGTTCCGTGCACGATAAAGCCGTAATGGTGGCCGTTGTTGAACCCGGCCATCGGCCCGAACCGGAAGGCGCCATGGTCGCGCTTGAACCCACCCGTAAAGGTGGCCGCGATCCGGCGGGCCTCTTCGGGATTGACCATGCCCATCGTTGCCAGCGGGCGCGCGGTGTTGAACCCGTCCGGGCCGGGCAGGTTCCAGCTTTGGCCCCCACGCGAGGGGCGCGAGGACCATTCGAGCCGGGGATGTTCGGTTCCGGTTTCGTAGCCGATGTCGAAATTCGTCATGTCGAAGGCCACGAGATAGACATCGGCCCGCGACTCGACCCCGTCGAGCGCGTTGGTCTCGCCCCGGCGCCCGAGGATTTCGGGGCTGATCATGCGCGGCTGCATGGCAGAGGCATAGATGCCGGGGGCGCCGCGCACGGCATACCAGGCGCCCATCTCCATGCGTTCGGGGCTGGCGCCGACAAGATCGAAGGTCATGGTCGTATACATGACCGGAAAATCGCGCAGGTCGGCCCGGCCGAGCAGGCGGTTCACCTCGCCCGGATCGGCGCCGGTCAGAACCTCGCCGCTGGCGAGATAGCGGTCCTTGTAAAGCGTATCCTTGACGAAGCCGACGAGGGATTCCCCGAACCAGACATTGTCGCGCAGGAATTCGGCCGTCCGTTCAAGATTGGTGCGCGCGCCCGACACCGGGTTGCGCAGGTAAAGATGGCTGTCGCAGATCGGCGCAAATGGCAGGCCCGAGGCGCGCGCGTCGGACAGTTCGGGCGTCGCCACCGTCCAGGGGCGGCACTTGTACCGGGTCTGGCTCTCGGTCAGCAGGATCGCCGGAACCGGATCGTCGCTGAGCGCGACATCGCGGGTCAGCGGGTCTGGATTTTCGAGGTGATAAGCCTCGCTCCGCTGGCCGGGGCGGTCGATTTCCAGCAGGAACCAGCCGTTGGCATTAGGATTGAGCGAGGTCAGCCGAACCCGGGTGCCATCGCGCGACAGCGCGGATTGCGAGGCGCGAAGCCCCTGCAGATCGACCACCGATTTCGCGCGTGGGGCATGGGCGTCGGCATTCTGGATCGCCAGCCGGACGGCGCCTGGATGCGGAATGGTCTGGCCCGAGACTGCAGACGGGGGAACAGCCACCAAGGCCGCGCAGGCAAGGGCGCGGAACGTCTGGGCAGCAATCTGAAAATACGCGGTCATGATGTCGTCTTAGGCAACCGCTCTAAACAAATAGTATTCGCGAAACGGGATTGTCGCCAAGCAGGAAACCCTTCCTCCTGTCACGTAACCACGCAGGCCGTCGCCCGGCAAGGGGCAACGGCGGGGACGGTGCCGCTTTCCGTTGTTTTCCTGCGGATTGCGTCCCTCAGGAGGCGTCGTTTGCCCGAAACCAGGCAACGAACCGGGCGACGCCCTCGGGCATGGGGGTTTGCGGGCGATACCCGGTCAGGCGTTGCAGCAGCGAGGCATCGGCCCAGGTGGCCGGAACGTCCCCCGGCTGCATGTCCATGTAGTTGCGGATCGCAGGCGTTCCGAGCTCCGATTCGAGCGCGTCGATAAAGTCGAGCAGCCGCACCTTTTCGGAATTGCCGATATTGACCACCCGGAACGGGGCGACCGGGCTCAGGCTGTCGCCTTCGGGCACGCAGCCGTCGGCGGGCCGTTCGGGGACGGCATCCATCAACAGGCGGATGCCGCGCACCAGGTCGGTGACATAGGTGAAATCCCGGTACATGTCGCCGTGATTGTAGATGTCGATGGGCTCGCCCCGGACGATGCGGCTGGCGAATTTGATCGGCGCCATGTCGGGGCGACCCCAGGGCCCGTAGACCGTGAAGAAGCGGAACATCGTGGTCGGCAGATCGTGCAGATGCGCATAGGCATGGCCCATCGCCTCGGTCGCCTTCTTCGTGGCTGCATAGATCGTCAGCGGCAGGTCGGCCTTCTGGGTTTCCGCGAAGGGCATCTGGGTATTGGCGCCATAGACCGACGAGGTGGAGGCCATCATCAGATGGCGGACCGACTGGCGCCGGGCGGCTTCCATCACATTGAAGGTGCCGACGAGGTTCGAATCGATATAGGCACGCGGGTTGTCGAGGCTGTAGCGGACGCCGGCCTGGGCCGCGAGATGGACGATGATGTCGGGGCGAAAGCCGTCGACGGCCTTTGACAGCGCCTCGTTATCCTCGAGCATCGCCTCGGTCATCGCGAAACCTTCGCGGCCGTCGAGTTGCGCCAGGCGGCGGCGCTTGAGCGACACGTCGTAATAGTCGGTCATGCCGTCATAGCCATGGACGGTCATGCCCTCTGACAGCAGAAGATCGGCGAGGTGGAACCCGATGAATCCGGCCGTGCCGGTGATGAAGACGCGGGTCATGCGAGCCCTTCCCGGTGCAAGGATTGTGCCGCCTGTCTAGAGCGCTGCACGGGCAAGGAAAAGGGGGGGGGCGGGTTTTGTCTTGCCCGCCAGGGGTCGTCCCGCCGGACCGGTTCCCGGGAGGCGCAGATCAGGAACGTCCCGGGGTGGCGCCTCCCCTGTGGCGCCCGGCCCCGGGAGAGGGGTCAGGCGATGGCGAAATCCTCGAGGCTTGCGCCGTTCGACAAAGCCTCTTCCAGCCAGCGCGGACGGCGTCCGCGACCGCTCCAGGTTTCGGCGGGATTTTCGGGATTGCGGTATTTCGCCGTGGGTTTCACCCGGCGCGCCTTCTTGCCCAGGATATCGTCCAGAGAGAAACCCATTTCCTTGGCGGTTGCCTCAAGAACTGCGCGGGCTTTTGCCTTCTCGCGTTCGTGAAAAGAAGAGATCGCGGTATCGACGTCCTTGCGGAGTTCCTTGAGCTCCTTCAGCGTCAGGGTTTCTAGGTCTTTTGGCATCTCGGTTTTCCTTCGATCGAGTGGGGATCGACTGTTAGTCGTCTGCAATGGCGGGACTTTGTACCGAGAAATTGTCTTTGCCAAGGGCGAAATGGCGGCCGGAGCGCATTTTAAGCGGCGCCATGCTTTCGGCGTCTTTAAAAGCGGGCTTTCGTCCGCGGGCGTCTATTAATAAATTGATTGCGGCGATACATATACTAATTGAACATGCGAAGTTCCACCATGCGGAACCGGCTCGCTCAGCAAGAATTGAATTGACCTCCGCATTCCTGCCCGTCGTTGGGCGAAATTCAGTAAAGCGGGCCGCAATACGAACGCGCCCGGTGCGCCGCAGATGCAAATCTGCAAGCCTCTGGGGGTGAACCGGGCTTGCCAGGCGCCGGGCACCGCGTCCTGTGGCGCGCCTCGGCCCGGAAAGGTCGGGGCGCCGGAAGATTGCGAAATTCGGAACAATGCGGCGTGCCGCAGGCGTCAGATCACGCCGCGGCAGCGCGCCAGAGATGTCGCCTGCGAGGTGGTGGCGGCGCCGAGCTTGCGCTTGGCATTGGCCAGCCGCGCCTTCACCGCGCTCATCGAGATGTCGAGCTCGGCCGAGATCTCCTTCAGGCGCAGGCCATCGGCCTGGAGCCGAAGTGCCTCGGTTTCGGCGCGGGTCAGGGGCCGTTCTCCGGAGTCGGCCGCGTGCAGGCGCGTGACGATGCCCAGAAGTTCGGCCATTTCCGTCGAGCCAAAGGCGCGATTCGACCGGGCGAAGGTGCCATAGCTGCGCCGTCCCGAGTCGCCCGGCCGCATCACCGAGACCACGGCCCCAAAGCGCAGTCCGAAGGCGGCCGCCTGCCCGAAGACGTCGGCAGGATCGTCATGGGCCAGCGATGCCCAGGACACGACGCCGGTGCGCGCATAGACCCAGCGAAAAACGGGGTCCTGCACGATAAGTCCGCTGCGCGCATAGTGATCCGTCCAGTCTCCGGGCAGGCGGTTGATTTCCTGTGCGGGATAGGCGAACCCGAGCCGCAGCCCGACATAGAACCCTGCAGGGGCAAGCGTGGCGAGGCGGTCGGTCAGTTTCTTGCGAAGATCCATCGGCTATACATCTGGTCGGGAAGGGCTTGAACTATGCGGCGCTTTGGTAGCAGGAGCGGCACCGGATTTCCATGGGCGTTTGCGGGGCGCGGCGGATGTCAATGAACAGGGTAAACAAGGTCGCCGAACTGCTGGAAGCGCTGCGGCAAGGCTGCGATACCGGTTTCGTGGTGGCGCTGCATATCCGCTTTACCCGGCCGCTGGTAATGTACCGGACCTATCCGCAGGCGTGGTGCGATCACTACGACCTGAACGGGCTGGTGGTCAGCGACCCGTCGGTCCGCTGGGGGTTCTGCACTACCGGCGCCATCCACTGGGACGATCCCGCGCTTGACGACCCGGCCGGCGTGTTCGCCGCCGCGCGGTCCTTTGGCGTGGCCAATGGCGTGACGGTCTCGGTCGGCCCCGCGACCTCGCGCAGCCTGGCCGGGCTCTCGCGCGCGTCGGGGCGGTTCGGCGAGGCCGAGGTGCAGCATATGGTCCGTCTGGTCGAGACCCTGCATCTGGTGCTGGACGGGATCGAGGGCGAGGACGGCCCCGAGCTTCGGGCGCTCCGCGCGCTCGGCGGTTCCGCCGCCTGAAAGCGCCCGGCTCGCGAAGGCCGCAGTGCGGCCCGCGCCTTTTCCGCCCCCTGCCACAGCTTTGTCATCGTCGCCGCTTACGCTGCAGGTGCAAAGAGATCCGAAGCGCGCTATGCTGCAGGTGCAAAGACGCTGCAGATGCAAGGGCAGGGCCGCAGCGGTTTAGGGAGCACGCATGTTTTCACTGGAAGGCCAGACGGCACTGATCGTCGGGATCGCGAACGACAAGTCCATCGCCTGGGGCTGCGCCCGTGCGCTGCGCGCCCAGGGAGCCCGGATCGCGGTCACCTATCTTAACGAGAAGGCAGAACCTTTCGTCCGGCCGCTGGCCGAGGAGATCGGCGCCGAGATTTTCCTGCCGCTCGATGTGCGCAACGAGGCCGAGATGGATGCCGTCTTCGCCGAGATCGGGGCGCGCTGGGGGCGGCTCGACACGGTGGTGCATTCGATTGCCTTCTGCCCGCGCGATGACCTGCACGGCCGCGTCGTCGACTGTTCGGCCGAAGGCTTTTCGCTGGCGATGGACATTTCGGTACACTCTTTCCTTAGAATGATTCGGAGAGCGGAGGCGCTGATGCCCGCCGGGGGCACCTGCATGACCGTGTCCTTTGCCGGAGCGACGCGCGTGGTCGAACACTATAACGTCATGGGGCCGGTCAAGGCCGCGCTGGAATCGACGGTGCGCTATGCCGCCGCCGAACTGGGGCCGAAGGGGATCTCTGTGCATGCGCTCTCGCCCGGGCCGCTGGCGACGCGCGCGGCCTCTGGGATCGCGGAATTCGACGAACTGCTCGATGCGGCGGCCGAGCGGGCGCCGACCCATCACCTGGCCACGATCGAGGATGTCGGAGCCTATTGCGCGTTTCTCGCCAGCCGCGAGGCGTCCAACGTGACGGGGGGCGTTCACGCCATCGACGGCGGCTATTCGATCATCGGCTGAAGGAGACGACCATGAACATGCATGTGGAACGCAGTTCCTCCGACGACGCCGCAGAGATGATGCACGCCCTGATCGGGGGCTCGGGAGCGATGGCGCAGGACCGGCTGGCGCTGATGACGGCTGTGGCCAGCGCCGCGCTGGAAAACGCCGATCTGATGCGCGAGGTGGCCGGGCGGCACGGCAACCGCATGCTCGACACCCATTCGACCCGGGCGCGCGATCTGCTGGCGCAGATGCGTCGGCTGATGGATGCGGCGCGAAGCTCGGGGACCGACCTGACGCCCGCGAGCCTCGCCGCCTCTTATCGCGACTATCTGCGCGATGCCGGCGAACGCTGGGTGCTGACCATGGATACGCTGCGCGAGCGCGGCGACATCTTTCGCGAGCACGAGGCGGCGGGCTGCCCGCCGGTGCTGATCTACGATTACGAGGTGGTGATCGACGGGGCCGACCTGCCGCATCCCTGCAATTATCAGCTGTTGCGGATCCTGCCGCGCGACGGGATCGAGGTGTGGGATGACAAGCGGCCCTATATCATCATCGACCCGCGCGCGGGACATGGCGGCGGCATCGGCGGGTTCAAGCCCGACAGCCAGGTTGGCGTGGCGCTGAAAGAGGGCCATCCGGTCTATTTCGTGGCCTTCGGGCGCGATCCGAAGCCGGGCCAGACGATCGCCGATGTCTGCCGGGCCGAGGCGGAATTCGTGCGCGAGGTGACGCGGCTTCATCCCGAGGCCGCCAAGCCCGTGGTCATGGGCAACTGTCAGGGCGGCTGGGCGACGCTTCTGCTGGCGGCGACCAATCCCGACCTGACCGGGCCGATCGTGCTGAACGGCACCCCGGTCGCGACCTGGTCGGGCGAGGTCGGTCGGCACCCGATGCGCTATAATGGCGGCATCCTCGGCGGCACCGTGCAGCCGATGCTGTGGTCCGATCTGGGGGGCGGCCGCTTCGACGGCGCCAACCTTGTGACGAATTTCGAGCTGTTGAACCCCAGCCGCAACTATTTCCGCAAGTATTACGATATCTTCCGCGATATCGACCAACCCGGCGCGCGCCAGCGCTTTCTGGAATTCGAACGCTGGTGGGGCGGCTTCTTCACGCTGAACGAGCCCGAGATCCGCTGGGTCGTCGAACAGCTTTTTGTCGGCAACCGGCTGACCAAGAACACCGCGATGCTGGAACCCGGCCGGCCGGTCGACCTCAAGATGATCCAGGCGCCGATCATCGTCTTCACCAGCCATGGCGACAACATCACGCCGCCGCAGCAGGCGCTGAACTGGATCCTCGACGGCTATGCCGGGGTCGACGAGATCCGCATCCGTGGCCAGCGCATCGTCTATATGGTGCATGAAGAGGTCGGGCATCTGGGGATCTTCGTGTCCTCGAAGATCGCCAAGAAGGAACATACCGAGGTGTCCTCGACGCTGAAGACCATCGAGGCGCTGGCGCCCGGTCTTTACGAAATGAGGATCGACGCCGCCGAAGGCCGGGGTCAGAACCGCAAGTTCCTGGTCAGCTTCGCCGAACGGACCTTCGCGGATCTGGAAAAGATCTCGGGCGGGCGCGACGAAGAGGCGGCCTTTGCCGCGGTCTCGCGGATGAGTCACATCCAGTCCGAAGCCTATGACGCGATGGTCCGCCCGATCGTCCGGGCCTCGGTCAACGCGCAGGCGGCCGAGGCCACGCGTCGGATGCATCCGCTGCGGCTGCAGCGGGCGATGATGTCGTCGATGAACCCCTGGATCGCGCCGATCTCGACCGCGGCCGAGAAGGTGCGCGACGACCGCAACCCGGCGGCCATCGACAATCCCTTCCTCTGGGCCGAACGCTTTGCCGCCGATCTGACCGAACAATGGATCGATTTCGGCCGCGACATGCGCGACGCCTGGTACGAGATGAGCTTCTTCGCGCTCTGGAACACGCCCTGGGCGCGGGCCTTCGGTGCCCCCGAGGCGCTGCGGCGCACCCGCAAGTCGACGGCCGAGCTGCGCGCCCTGCCGATCGTGCAGACGGTGCTGTCGCATGTCGATCAGGGCGGCTTCGTCGAGGCGGTGATCCGCATGCTGATCCTGCTGGCCGAAAGCCGCGGGTCGGTGCGGCGCGACCGGCTGGAACGCTCGGCCCGGGTGCTGAACCGCGACGAGCCCTTCGCCTCGCTGACGGCCGAGTGCCGGGCGCGCATCCTGCACGAACAGACGCTGATCGCGACCTACGATCCCGAGGGCGCCATCGAAACCCTGCCCAAGCTGCTGCGCGATCCCGAGGAACGCGAGCTGGCGGTGCGCGTCGTGCAATATGTGCCGGGACCCATCGACGAGATGGCGCCGCACACGCTGGAAATGCTGCAACGGTTCCGGTCTGTGCTGGGCCTGAAACCGCTGACCGCCGATGTCATCGACGACCCGCTGGCGCCTCCGGGCGCAGATGCCCCCCGGGCCACCCGCGATGCGGTCGAACATCCCGGACCCGAAGACAGCGTCAGCGAGACCCCGAAGCCTTCGGGCCGGGCAAAGGCGGGTGCAGAAGGAAAGACGGCCGAATGAAGATTACGGAAAACCGCACCTATGACGAGATCTCGGTGGGTGACAGCGCCGAGATCGTCCGGATCTGCACGGAAGACGACTTCTATGTCTTCGCCAGCGCCTCTGGCAACTACAACCCGATGCATCTGGGGCGGGTCGATGGCGACGGCGACGGGGCGACAGAGGCGGTCGCGCCCGCGATGTGGGAGGCCTCGCTGATCTCGGCGGTGCTGGGCAACCTCCTGCCCGGACCCGGAACGCTTTACCAGAGCCAGAGCCTGATCTTTCATGAACGCGCTCATGCCGGGGACGAGCTTCTGACCCGGGTGAGGGTGGTCGAGAAGCGCCCGCCGAACCGGATCGTTCTGGAAACCCGGGTCGAACGCTGTTCGGACGGGGCGCTGGTGCTGGACGGCGAGGCCGAGGTCAAGGCGCCGCCTAAGAAGCTTGTGTTCAACGATCTGGAGATTCCCGGTCTGGTGATCGAGCGCCACCGGCATTTCGACGCGCTGATCGCGCAGGCCGAACCGCTGGCGCCGCTGCCCACGGCGGTGGTCTGCCCCGAAGAGGCGCGCTCGCTGGGCGGGGCGCTTCTGGGGGCGCGACACACGATCATCGCGCCGATCCTGATCGGCGATCCCGCGAAGATCGCGGCGGCCGCGGCCGAGATCGGCGCCTCGCTGGCCGGGATCGAGATCGTCGAGGCGACGGATCACGACCGCGCCGCGCATCTTGCGGTCGATCTGGTGGCGGGCGGCCGGGCCGCGGCGCTGATGAAGGGGCATCTGCATACCGACGTGCTGCTGAAGGCCGCGCTGCGCAAAGAGAACGGTCTGCGCGCCGGGCGGCGCTTCACCCATGTTTTCGTGATGGACGTGCCGGGGGTGCCGCATCCGCTGCTGGTGACCGACGCCGCGATCAACATCGCGCCCGATCTGCGCACCAAGGTCGACATCGTACAGAACGCCATCGACTTGGCCATTTCCATCGGGATCGAGGTGCCGAAGGTCGGCGTGCTGTCCGCAGTCGAGACGGTGAACCCCGACATTCCCTCGTCGCTCGATGCGGCGCTTCTGTCGAAGATGGCCGAGCGCGGCCAGATCAAGGGCGGCATGGTCGACGGGCCGCTGGCGATGGACAACGCGGTCGATCTGACGGCCGCGCGCACCAAGGGCATCACCTCGCAGGTGGCGGGGCGGGCCGAGGTGCTGGTGGTGCCGAACCTCGATGCGGGCAACATGCTGGCCAAGCAACTGGCCTATATCAGTCACGCCGAGGGCGCGGGCGTGGTGATGGGGGCGACCGTGCCGATCATCCTCAATTCGCGGTCGGACGACGACAAGGCGCGGCTGGCCTCCTGTGCCGTGGCGACGCTGCACAATGCCCGGCTGCACGGGCTGATGCCGGCCCGGCGGGCAGCGGAGTAGACCCATGTCGCATGTTCTGACCCTGAATGCGGGGTCCTCCTCGCTGAAATTCGGCTTTTTCCGTCTGAACGGCACGGTCGAGGACCCCGACCCGCGCATCGTCGGCTCGATCGAGCGGATCGGAGCGGGCGAGCGCGCCCATATAAAGGCCAAGCGCCAGGACGGGTTCGTGCTGATCGACCAGGAATTCGGCCGCAACCATGTGCCCGATCACGACACGGCCCTGGCCCGGGCGGTCGAGTTCCTGAAGGAACAACGCCCTCAGGCCAAGCTTGACGCCGTCGGTCACCCGGTGGTGCATGGCGGGCCCGACTATGACGAGCCGGTCGAGCTGACCCAGGCGGTGATGGACCGCCTTGCCCAGTTCGAGCCGCTGGCGCCGCTGCATCAGCCGCATAATCTGGCGGGCGCGCGCGCGGCGCTGAAGCTGTTCCCCGAGGCGGTGCAACTGGCCTGCTTCGACACCGCCTTCCACCGCAACCACCCCTGGGTCAACGATACTTTCGCGATCCCGCGCAAATATTACGACCAGGGCGTGCGGCGCTACGGGTTCCACGGGCTCAGCTATCAGTACATCTCGGAAACGCTGCACCAGATCGCGCCGCATCTGCATATGGGGCGCACCGTCGTCGCGCATCTGGGCAACGGCGCCTCGATGTGCGGGCTGATGGGGGGGCGCTCGGTCGCCTCGACCATGGGCTTCTCGGCGCTGGACGGGCTGCCGATGGGCACCCGTTGCGGCCAGCTCGATCCGGGCGTGCTGCTTTACATGCTGATGAACGAGGGCATGACCCCGGCCGAGATCGAGGACGAGCTGTACCGCAAGTCGGGGCTTCTGGGCCTGTCGGGCCTGTCGAACGACATGCGCACGCTGGAAGCCGCGGGCACCGAAGAGGCGCGCCAGGCCATCGACTATTTCGTCTTCCGCATCCGCCGCGAACTGGGCGGTCTGGTTGCGGCGCTGGGCGGGATCAGCACCATGGTGTTCTGCGGCGGCATCGGCGAGAACTCGGCCCTGATCCGCGAAAAGGTCTGTGCGGGCATGGGCTGGATCGGGATGGAACTGGACGAGACCCGCAACATGCGGGGCGAACGGATCATCTCGACCGATTTCAGCCGGGTGCGCATCCTGATCATTCCCACCGACGAGGAAATCGTCATCGCCCGCGCGGCCCGCGACATGCTGGCCCGGCGCGCGGAGGCCGCGGCATGAAGCGCGCGCTGAAACCTGCCGAAGCCGCCGAGATGATCCCCGAGGGCGCGGTGCTGCTGATCGGCGGCTTCATGGGGGTGGGCTCGCCGCACCGGCTGATCGACGCGCTGGTCGAACGTGGGGTAGGCGGGTTCACCGTGATCGCCAACGACACCGCGCGGCCGGGCAAGGACATCGGCAAGCTGATCGATGCCCGGCTGGTGGCGAAGTGCATCGTCAGCCATATCGGCCTGAACCCCGAAACCCAGCGCCAGATGATCGCGGGCGATCTCGAGGTCGAGCTGGTGCCGCAGGGCACGCTGGTCGAACGCATCCGCGCGGGCGGCGTCGGGCTTGGCGGCGTGCTGACCGCCACGGGGCTTGGCACCGTCGTCGCCGAGGGCAAGCCGACGGTCGAGGTCGACGGCAAGACCTATCTGCTGGAAAAGCCGATCCGGGGCGATTTCGCGCTGATCGGGGCGCGGCAATGCGATTACGTCGGCAATCTCGAATACACGCTGACCGCGCATAATTTCAATCCGGTGATGGCGATGGCCGCCGACACGGTGATCGCCGAGCCGCATCACATCATGCCCGTGGGGATGATCCCGCCCGATGCGGTCAAGACGCCCGGGGTGCTGGTCGACCATATTCTGGAAAGGCTGATCTGATGGACGCCAAGGAAGTGATCGCCCGCCGCGTGGCGCAGGAGGTGCGCGAGGGGATGCTGGTCAATCTGGGGATCGGCCTGCCCTCTATGGTGGCGAATTTCGTGCCCGACGACATGCGTGTTTTCTTTCAGGCCGAGAACGGGGTGATCGGGTTGGGCCAGCGGCCGCCGGACGGGATGGAGGACCGCGACCTCACAGATGCGGGCGGCGGTTTCGTGACCGCGGTGCCGGGGGCCGCCTCGATCGACAGTGCGATGAGCTTCGGGCTGATCCGGGGCGGGCATCTGGACATGACCGTGCTGGGCGGGCTGCAGGTGGACGAAAAGGGCCATCTGGCCAACTGGATGGTTCCGGGCAAGATGGTGCCGGGCATGGGCGGCGCGATGGATCTGGTCACCGGCGCCCGCCGGGTGATCGTGGCGATGGTCCATGCCGCCAAGGGCGATCCGAAGATCGTGCCCGAATGCACCCTGCCGCTGACCGCGCTGCGCCGGGTCAGCCTGATCGTGACCGAAATGGCGGTGATCGAGCCCACCGACGAGGGTCTTGTCCTGCGCGAGCGGGGGCCGGGCGTTGCGGTCGAGGATATCGTTGCGGCAACTGCGGCCCGGCTGATCGTGCCCGATGAGGTGCCGGAAATGGTCCTGGCCTGACCGGCCGGATCCTGCTTTGACAGACCGGATCGGCGAGTCCCCGTAAAGGGGGGGCGGGCGACAGATAGGCGCTGTGGGGTCTGTCGGTGCTGCCAGAATGGGCCTGTACCTTTCCGCGCGGCAAGAAAAACCGATCTGGGAAGACAGCGGCCCGGGGCGTCGCGCGGGTCCGTTCCGGCTGCGGGGCCCGATGAGCGACGGAAAGATCAGGAACATGGAGGAATTCGCGGCGGCCAGCGGACTGTCGCGGCCCACCGTCTCGAAGTTTTTCCATGACCCGGCCAGCGTGCGCCCCCCGACCCGGGTGCGGATCGAGGGCGCGCTGGAAAAGGATGACTATCGCCCGAACATCTTCGCGATGAACCAGAACCGCAAGCTGACCAAGAATCTCGGTATCGTGGTGCCCTGTCTGGCCGATCCCTTCTTCGCCGAGATCGCGCGCGATCTTGAACAGCGCTGCATTGCTGCCGGATACCGGCCGGCGCTGTACGGTGCCCATGATGATCCGGCGCTGGAAAACGACATCCTCGACAGCCTGCGGGCGCTGAAGCCGGCGGGCGTCCTGCTGGCGCCGCTGGGCCGGGTCTCGAACCTGCGCGCGATCGAGAAATTCTGTGCCGATGTCCCGACGGTGCTGTTCGACAGCATGGTCGATGTGGCGGGTCTGACCTTCGTCGGGTCGGACAACCCGCAATTCGCGACGCTGATCGTCAACTACCTGTGCCGCACCGGCGAGCCGCCCTGCCTTTTCGAGATGAAGACCCCCTCGAACCCCAATGCCTGCAAGCGGCGGCTGGGCTACCTCCAGGCGATCGAGCGGCTCGGCCAGACGCCCCATGTCATCCGGGTCAAGGGCGAGGGCTGGAACTTCGAGGAAATCGGGCGGCACGGCGGGGCGCGGGCGCTGGCCGAGGGGCGGGTCCGGACCGATACCGTTCTTTGCAGCAACGACCGGCTGGCCATCGGGTTTCTGACCGCCTGCTACGAGGCGGGGCTGAGGGTCGGGCATGGCGACGGCTGCGCGCTGCGCGTTGCGGGGCAGGACGATCATCCGCTCTCGCGCCATGCCTGCCCGCCGCTGACCACCGTGGCGCAGGATTGCGAGGCGATTTCCAGGCTGGCGGTCGAAACGCTGTTTCGCGGGATCGCAAGCGATGCGTCGGCCGGGCAGGCGACGCTTTTCGAGGGACGGCTGGTCATGCGGGACTCGGCCTGAGATCCCAAAACCAGTCGCGCGTAAAAAAACCTGCGCAGCGGCAGTGCCGCCTGTAGCGTTATTGCGTCACATCCAGATTCAGGGAGGAGACGGATGTACGCGAAACACGCATTTCGTGCGGGGATGGCCTGTTACCTGACGGCAGCGGGCATCGCGCAGGCGGATGTCATCACGATCGCCACCGTCAATAACGGCGACATGATCCGCATGCAGGGGCTCACCGGCGACTTCGCCGAAAAGACCGGCCATCAGATCGAATGGATGACGCTTGAGGAAAACGTGCTGCGCCAGCGGGTGACGACCGACATCTCCGCAAAGGGCGGCCAGTTCGACATCATGACCATCGGCATGTACGAAACCCCGATCTGGGGGCGCGAATGGCTGGCTGGTACCGCTGGACGACCTGCCGGCCGCCTGTGATGCCGACGACATCCTGCCCGCGATGCGCGACGGGCTTTCGCACGACGGCACACTTTATGCGCCCTTCTACGGCGAAAGCTTGATGATCATGTACCGCACCGCCCTGTTCGAGCAGGCCAGGCTGACGATGCCCGAGGCGCCGACCTGGGATTTCGTGGCCGAGGCCGCGCTGCAGCCGACCGACAAGGACAACGAGGTCTACGGCATCTGCCTGCGCGGCAACTGGGTCTGGACCTGACCATCGAGGATGGCGAGTTCACGGTCTTCGTCGGGCCTTCGGGCTGGGGCAAGTCCACATTGCTGCGCCTGATCGCGGGGCTCGAGGATGTCAGCAGCGGCCAGATCCGCATCGACAGCAAGGACGCGACCGACGTGCCGCCCGCCAGGCGCGGCCTTGCCATGGTGTTCCAGTCCTATGCGCTTTACCCGCATATGCGCGTGCGCAAGAAAATCGCCTTTCCGCTGCGCATGGCGAAGATGAACCGGGCCGAGATCGACCGGCGGGTCGAGGCTGCGGCCTCGGTGCTGAACCTCACCCATTTTCTCGACCGCCGTCCCGGGCAACTGTCGGGCGGTCAGCGCCAGCGCGTCGCCATCGGCCGGGCCATCGTGCGCGAACCGGCGGCGTTTCTCTTCGACGAACCGTTGTCCGATCTCGATGCGGCGCTGCGGGTCGGCATGCGCCTTGAGATCAGCGACTTGCACGAGAGGCTGACCACGACGAAGGTTTACGTGACTCATGATCAGGTCGAGGCGATGACCAAGGCCGACAGGATCGTGGTGCTGCGCGCGGGTCATATCGAACAGGTGGGCAGACCGCTCGAACTGTACCGCACACCGCAGAACCTCTTCGTCGCGGGCTTCATCGGCGCGCCGCGGATGAATTGCATCGAGGGCGAGGCGGCTCGCCGGGTCGGGGTCCGGACGCTGGGCATCCGTCCCGAATACATCGCCGTTTCCACATCCGGGGGCGAGTGGTCGGGCGCGGTCGGCGTGTCGGAGCATCTGGGCTCGGACACCATGTTCGATGTCCATGGCACCGGGCTGGCGGAAACCTTTACCGTGCGCGCCGATGGCGAGGTCGGCTTCAACCATGGTGACCGTATCCACATGACGCCCCGGCCCGATGCGATGCACCGCTTCGACGCGGCGGGGCTTCGGACCGGATGAGGCGGCTTGAGCGAAAGACCGCGCTGATCACCGTCGCCGGGCGGGGCATCGGGTCGGCCTTCGCCCGTGCCTGTCTGCGCGAGAACGCGCGTCGCGCTGGCCGATCTCGACATCGGTCGAGCCCGCGCCGCCGCCGCCCAACTGGGCGAGGGCGCCATCGCCGTCGGGATGGACGTGACCCGGCAGGACAGCATCGAGGCGGGCGTCGCCAAAACCGCGGCCGCGCTGGGCCGGATCGACATCCTGATCAACAACGCAAGCCCTCTTCATCGCCGCCCCCATCGCCGAGATCGCGCGCGAGGATTACGCCCGGGCCTTTGCAGTCAATGTGGCGGGCACGCTCTTCACCCTGCAGGCGGTCGCGCGCCACATGATCGAGGCGGGGATCAGGGGCCGGATCATCGACATGGCCAGTCAGGCCGGACGGCGCGGCGAACCGCTGGTCGCGGTCTATTGCGCCAGCAAGGCGGCTGTCATCAGCCTGACCCAGTCGGCCGGGCTGAACCTGATCCGGCATGGCATCAACGTGAACGCGATCGCCTCCTGTGTGGTCGATGGCGAACATTGGGACGGGGTCGACGCTGTCTTGGCGCGCCACGAGGGCAAGGCGCCCGGCCAGAAGAAGGCCGAGGTCGGCGCGGCGGTGCCTTACGTGCGCATGGGCCGGGCCGAGGATCTGACCGGAATGGCAGTGTCTCTGGCCTTCAGCGAGGCCGGCTACATCGTCGCCCAGACCCGTAATGTCGATGGCGGGAACTGGATGAGCTGACGGCCGACGCTCCCGGCGAAACGTCCCCGATCCGGCTGAGCGTGCGCTCCCTCTCCGATCTGCGCGAGGCCATCGCCCGGCCGCGCTATGACCGCGCCCGGCTGCGCCCTGGCATCGTGCAGATCGGCCTTGGCAATTTCCGCCGGGCGCATCAGGCCTGGTATCTGCACCGGCTGATGCAGCAAGGGCTGGCCCTCGACTGGGCGATCCTCGGGGCGGGGTGCGCCCGCAGGATGCGGACATGCGCGACCGGCTATTGGCGCAGGACTGTCTGACGACCTTGATAGATCTCGATCCGAACGGTGTTTGGGCCGAGGTGACGGGCGCGATGATCGATTTCCTGCCGGTCGAGGAGGACCATGGGGCTCTCATCCGCGCCATGTCCGACGCCGCGATCCGCATCGTCTCGCTGACCGTGACCGAGGGCGGCTATTACTTCGATGCGGGCGGCAGGCTCGATCCCGCCCATCCCGACCGTCCCGCGACGGCTTTCGGCGCGATGGTGGCGGCGCTCCGCGTGCGCCGCGCGGCGGGGCCGGGGCCCTTCACCGGGCAATGCTGCGACAACCTGCAGAACAATGGCGCGATGCTGCGCCAGACCGTCGTCGGGCTTGCCCGGCCGTCGGACCCGGATCTTGCGGACTGGATCGACCGAAAGATCAGCATTTCCCAACGCGATGGTCGATTGCATAGTGCCCGCGACCGGCCCGCGCGAGCTGGACCTGGTCTGCTCGCGCGGCATCGGGAATCGCACCCCGGTCAGGCATGAGAATTTCCGCCAATGGGTGATCGAGGACAGCTTCCGCGCCGGGCGGCCGCCTTGGGAAGAGGCGGGGGCCACGCTGACCGACGACGTGCATGCCTATGAGCGGACGAAGATCCGCATCCTGAATGCGGGCCATCGGGTGCTGGCCAATGCGGGCGAATTGCTGAGCCTGCCGACCATCGCCGCCTGCATGCAGGACCCCGACCTGTCGGGCTTC
The DNA here is from genome assembly GCF_003314725.1 of Rhodovulum sp. BSW8. NCBI lineage: Bacteria > Pseudomonadati > Pseudomonadota > Alphaproteobacteria > Rhodobacterales > Paracoccaceae > Rhodovulum > Rhodovulum sp. BSW8. The sequence continues at coordinate 19,777 of NZ_QNVX01000066.1, read as the reverse complement.
TTTCGCAAGGTCGAAAGCGAGGAAATCGTGGCCCATGTCGCGCCGGTCCCCGGCAGGACCCCGGCCGCCTGTCTCGACCTCATCGCGCGGCGCTTCGGCAATGCCGCGATCCACGACACCACCCGGCGCGTCGCCTTCGACGGGTCTTCGCGGCATCCGGGTTTCGTGCTGCCGGTGTTGCGCGAACGGCTGGCGGCGGGTCGCTCGGTGCAGGGGCTTGCCCTGACCGAGGCGCTCTGGACCCGGATGTGCGCGGGAACCCGCGAGGATGACAGCGCCATCGAGCCCAACGACCCCCACTGGCCGTCCCTGTCCGAGGCCGCGCTGGCCGCGCGGCAGGACCCGGCCGTCTGGCTGGCTCAGGCCCGGATCTACGGGGGCCTCGCCCGAGCCCCGGCCTTTTCGGACTGGCTGCGCCGCCTCTGGGCCGAGGGAACCCGTGCCACCCTGACGGCCTATCTGGGGCAGGCGGCGGCGGCCTGATCGTCGCGGCGAAGGGACCGAAGCCTGTCCTCGTGCGGCCGGGCGCGGAGTGGACGCGATGGCGGCTCCGGAGACACTGGGCCCGCCGATGGGTCCTCTGTCCGGGCGTCGCGGAGGGCGGCCTAGAAGTCCGTCCAGCCAGCGTCGTTCACGGCCCGTTTCGGCTGGCTCCCCGTGCCGGATGACGCAGCTTCCGCATAGGCGGATGGCGACGGGCTACGCGGGCGGGCGACGGCGGGGGCGCTGCCCTTCAGACGGAACCGGGCGACGAGGCTTTGCAGATTGCCCGCCTCCTGCTTCATCGTCACCGCGGCCGCGTTCGCCTCCTCGACCATGGCGGCGTTTTGCTGGGTGACCTTGTCCAGCTCGTTGATGCCGACATTGATCTCGCCCAAGCCCACCGACTGTTCCTGAGCGCCGGTCGCGATCTCGCCGATCAGTTCAGCGATGTTGCTGACGCGCTCGACGATGTCGGTCAGCGCCTCGCCGGTCCGGTTGACCAGCGCCACGCCGGATTCGACCTGATCGGAACTGGACGAAATCAGCGTCTTGATCTCTTTCGCGGCCTCGGAGGACCGCTGGGCCAGTGCCCGCACCTCGGAGGCCACAACGGCAAAGCCCCGGCCCGCCTCGCCCGCCCGCGCCGCCTCGACGCCCGCGTTCAGCGCCAGAAGGTTGGTCTGGAAGGCGATGTCGTCGATCACGCCGATGATCTGGTTGATGCCGTCGGAGGATTTCTTGATCTCGGACATCGCGCCGATGGCTTCCTTGACCACGAGGCCCGATTGTTCGGCATTGCCGCGCGCCTCACGCACCACGTTCTCGACCTGGGCCGCGCCGTCGGCGGCGGCCCGCACGCTGGCGGTCATCTCGTCCATGGCGGCGGCGGTCTCTTCCAGCGTGGCGGCCTGATTCTCGGTCCGCCGCGACAGGTCGTCGGAGGCGCCGCTGATCTCTTCGGCGCGGGTGGTGATCTCGGTCGAGTTCTCGACGATTTCGCCCATCAGCGCGTTCAGCGTGTCGATGGTGGCGTTGAAGTCCTGACGCAGCTGTTCGTATTCGGCCCCGAAGGTCTCTTCGATCGAGCGCGTCAGGTCGCCTTCGGACAGGCTTTTCAGCCCCGCCGCGAGGCTCTGGACCACGCTGGCCTGTTCAGCCCTCGACCGTTCCTGGCCCTTTTCAAGCGCATCCTTGTCCAGCAACCCTTGGCGAAGCGCTTCGACCGATCGCGCCATCGCGCCGATCTCGTCGCCCCGCTCGCGTCCCGGGACGGGTTTGGCATAATCGCCCGAGGCCAGTTCGTCGACCGCCGCCAGCATCCGGGCCAGCGGGCGGCGCACCATCGCCATCGAGGCAAGGTAGATGGTGCCCAGCGCCATCGCCAGGATCAGGGCGCCGCTGACCATCGTCCGGGCGATCTCGGCCCGCACCGGGGCCGCGAAGACTTCGGCCGGCACGTCGACCAGCGCCGCCCAGGTCGTGTTCATCCCTGGCGCCGTGAACGGATAGACCAGCCGCGTGGCCCGGTCCGGCATATCGCGGATCACGCGCATCCGGCCGTCCGCAAGTGCGGCTGAAACGACGTCGGCGCCCGTGTCGTCATAGGGCTTGTTCAGCCTGGACGGGTCGCTGGCGGTCAGCCAGTTGCCGCCCTGGCTGACCAGCAGGCTCTTCCCGCCCTCGAACGCGGACAGGTCGTCGAGCATCGCGGTCAGATCGCCCAGCCCGATATCGACACCGGCGATGCCGACGATCTCGTCCCCGACCCGGATGGGCAGCGCGACGCTGGTCATCATGAAGTTGCCTTCGCCCATGTAGGGTTCGGTGATGCTGGGCTTGCCGGTCGTGGTCGGCACCTTGAACCATCCATCGTCGGCACCGACGTTGAAGGTGGCGAATTCGAGCCCGCCATCCGCGCCCTTGTGCCACCAGGGCGCGAACACCCCGTCCTCGTTCATGCCGCCCTCGCCGGTCAGCAGATCGTTCGTGCCGCCGCCGGGAATGCCGGCCATCCAGGCGCCGAAGATATTGTCGTACTGGGCCGGAATGCCCTCGATCATCGCGATGATGTCGGACCGGTCGGCATGGCCTGTGCCCAGATACCCCGCGAGCCCGCCGCCCAGCGCCGCGCCGGCCGAGGTGGCCTCGGTCACCTGAACGGCGACCTTCTGGGCAACGAGCGCGGCTTTTTCCGAGGCCAGCTCCATCACCTCGCGGTCGACCCTCTGAGAGGATTGCCAGCCGCTGTAGACCGAAAAGCCGACGACAATCACCGACACCGCCGCACCAGTCGCGAGAAGAAGCTTTCCGGATACTGTTCTGAAAGGATGTTCCACCAATCCGACCCCTTGTGATCTCAACCGTTCATTGCGCCCGGTGTCTGAACAACCGGTGAACCCCGGGACAGGCAGTGGCTAAAACTCGACGCGATTGCCGATCCAGGAAAGGCGCGGCCCTGCATCCGTGTGCCGGGTCGCCGCGCCCGGGATCAGGAGAGGCGGAAGCGGCAGGCAGCGGTCGCGGCGGGCGCTGCCCTTGCAAAGCGGCGCCCAAGCGCGTATCTCGGCGCGGTTGACAGGCAGAACGGACCCCGCAGGCCCATGGCGAACCCCCTCCAGTTCATTCAGCAGACCCGCTCGGAAATCTCGAAGGTGGTCTGGCCGACCCGGCGCGAGGTGTTCCTGACCACCATCATGGTCTTCGTGATGGCCTCTCTGACGGCGGTCTTCTTCTTCTTTGTCGACTGGCTGATCCGAAGCGGATTGCAGCTTCTGCTTGGGTTTTTCGGCTGAGATGCGGCGCCGCGATCTCCCCGGGGCTTGAATTCCGGCGGTGGGAACGGTAGGGCATCGCTACTTTTCTGGGCTCCGGCGTGCATCGATTCGGGTTGCGCGCTGTTTTTTGTTCCGGACAACGCAAGATCATCGCGGCCTGAACGGCCGTCGGACACGAGGTAAGGGGCAACATGGCGAAGCGGTGGTATTCGGTGAGCGTTCTCTCGAACTTCGAGAAGAAGGTTGCCGAACAGATCAAGCAAGCCGTGGCGGATGCCGGTCTCGAGGAAGAGATCGAGGAAGTCCTGGTGCCGACCGAAGAGGTGATCGAGGTCCGGCGCGGCAAGAAGGTGACGACCGAGCGGCGCTTCATGCCCGGCTATGTGCTGGTGCGCATGGAGATGACCGACCGCGGCTATCACCTGGTGACGCAGATCAACCGGGTGACCGGGTTCCTCGGGCCGCAGGGCAAGCCGATGCCGATGCGCGACGAAGAGGTGAACCAGATCCTCAACCGCGTCGAAGAAGGCGAGGCCCAGCCGCGGTCGCTGATCACCTACGAGATCGGCGAAAACGTGAGTGTGACCGACGGCCCGTTCGAGGGCTTCTCGGGCATGGTCGAGGAAGTGGACGACGACAACCAGCGCCTCAAGGTGACGGTGTCGATCTTCGGTCGGGCCACCCCGGTCGAGCTGGAATTCACGCAGGTGTCCAAGGGGCAGCTCTGACGTGAATCTGTGGGAGGCGAGCGGGCGCGCCCGCGGACCGCACCACTAAACCTAAGCGCCGCCCTCGCGAGGGACCGGCGCGGTGACAAGAAGGAGATGGCCGGATGGCCAAGAAGGTAATCGGGAAGCTCAAGCTTCAGGTGAAGGCGGGTCAGGCGAACCCGTCGCCGCCCGTCGGTCCCGCGCTCGGTCAGCGCGGCATCAACATCATGGAATTCTGCAAGGCGTTCAACGCCAAGACCCAGGACATGGAGCCCGGCGCCCCGTGCCCGACGGTCATCACCTACTACCAGGACAAGTCCTTCTCGATGGACATCAAGACGCCCCCGGCGTCCTACTTCCTCAAGAAGGCGGCGGGCCTGAAGCCGGTCGGCAAGCGCAACCGTCCGAAAGGGTCGGAAAAGCCCGGCCGTGAGGTCGCGGGCTCTGTGACCGTGGCCCAGGTGCGCGAGATCGCCGAGGCGAAGATGAAGGATCTGAACGCCAGCGATGTCGAGGGCGCGATGCAGATCATCCTGGGGTCGGCCCGCTCGATGGGCATCGAGGTGAAGGGGTAAGCGCGATGGCGAAACATGGGAAACGTGTCCGCGCCGCGCGGGAAGCCTTCGCTGGCAAGGACAACCTGTCGGTCGAAGAGGCGGTGAGCCTCGTCAAGGACAATGCCTCGGCCAAGTTCGACGAGACGCTGGAAATCGCGCTGAACCTCGGCGTCGATCCGCGTCACGCCGACCAGATGGTCCGTGGCGTCGTCACCCTGCCGAACGGCACCGGCAAGACCGTGCGCGTGGCGGTCTTCGCCCGCGGCGCCAAGGCCGATGAAGCCAAGGCGGCGGGCGCCGATATCGTCGGCGCCGAGGATCTGATGGAAACCATCCAGGGCGGCACGATCGAATTCGATCGCTGCATCGCCACGCCGGACATGATGCCGATCGTCGGCCGTCTGGGCAAGATCCTGGGCCCGCGCAACCTGATGCCGAACCCCAAGGTCGGCACCGTGACGATGGACGTTGCCACGGCGGTTCAGGCCGCCAAGGGCGGTGAGGTCCAGTTCCGGGTCGAGAAGGCGGGCGTGATCCATGCCGGCATCGGCAAGACCTCGTTCGACGCCGGCAAGCTGGCCGAGAACGTGCGCGCCTTCGTCGATGCCGTGGTCAAGGCCAAGCCGACCGGCGCCAAGGGCACCTACATGAAGAAGGTCAGCCTCAGCTCGACCATGGGCCCGGGCGTGTCGGTCGACGTGACTTCGGCAACCGGGAATTGATTTAAGATAGGTTAACTCCTATCTTCGCGAGAATTCCCGGGACTCGTGCCCGGGAATGGCGGGGCGGAAACGCCCCGTCCTGTCCGAGACGGAGGGTGCAGGGCGCAAGCCTCGCTTAATGTCCTTCCCGAGATGGGGAAACGAGACAGATTTCCGCGGGGAAACCCTCGGGCGATCCTGGCCTCGGGACCCATACGGACCCGAAAGCCGGCAGTCAGGCCGGCAAACCTAGAGCCGGGGGGAAACCCCCAAATTGGAGTGAAACTGTGGATAGAGCCCAGAAAGAGAAAGTGGTCGACGAACTCGGCCAGATCTTCGAAAGCTCTGGCGTCGTGGTGGTTGCCCACTACGCGGGTCTCACGGTTGCCGAGATGCAGGACCTGCGCGCACGCATGCGCGAAGCGGGTGGGTCCGTTCGCGTCGCCAAGAACAGGCTCGCCAAGATCGCCCTGGAAGGAAAGCCCTGCGCCAGCATGGCCACTCTTCTGACGGGCATGACCGTTCTTGCCTATTCCGAGGACCCGGTGGCTGCTGCCAAGGTCGCGGAAGGCTTCGCCAAGGACAACTCGAAATTCGAGATCCTCGGCGGTGCCATGGGCGAGACGGCCCTGGACCGGGCCGGTGTCAAGGCAGTGTCCGAAATGCCGTCGCGCGAGGAGCTTATCGCCTCGATCGTCGGCTGCATCGGTGCACCCGCCGCGAACATCGCCGGTGCGATTGGCGCGCCCGCTTCCAACATCGCGAGCATCCTCTCGACCATCGAGGAGCGTGCGGAAGCCGCTTGAGCAACTTGTGATCCCGCGTGAAGGGCAGATGCCTCGCGTTGGAACAGACAATGTGAAAGAACGGAACAGAACATGGCTGATCTGAAGAAACTTGCCGAAGAGATCGTGAACCTCACGCTTCTCGAGGCCCAGGAACTGAAAACCATCCTGAAAGACGAGTACGGCATCGAGCCCGCCGCCGGCGGCGCCGTCATGATGGCCGGCCCGGCTGCCGGTGGCGAAGCCGCCGCTGCCGAAGAGCAGACCGAATTCGACGTCATCCTGAAATCGGCTGGCGCGAACAAGATCAACGTCATCAAGGAAGTCCGCGCGATCACCGGTCTTGGTCTGAAAGAAGCCAAGGACCTGGTCGAAGCCGGCGGCAAGGCCGTCAAGGAGCAAGTCTCCAAAGCCGAAGCCGAGGACATCAAAGGCAAACTCGAAGCGGCTGGCGCCGAAGTCGAGCTCAAGTGATCGGGATCGCGGGCCGAGCGCCCGTGACCTGAAAGATGTTGGCTGGGTCCGGCGGTTTGTCCGGGCCCAGCCGAACCTGTCTTGGAAAGGGCTTGCTTTCTAAAGCCCTTTCCAAGGTGCGGTTCGAGGTTCGGGAGCGGCCGGTGGGACGGACCGCAGGAATGGAACCTTATCCCCCTCATCGCGAGCGGCGCGCCACCGGGGCCCGACGGTGGATGCGCCCGCGACAGACGAAAGGCGAGACCACAGATGGCGCAGAGCTACGTTGGCCAGAAACGACTCCGCAAATATTACGGCAAGATCCGCGAAGTGCTGGAGATGCCGAACCTCATCGAGGTCCAGAAATCCTCCTACGACCTGTTCCTGAACTCCGGCGAGGGGCCCGCGCCCGCCGATGGCGAGGGCATCCAGGGGGTGTTCCAGTCGGTTTTCCCGATCAAGGATTTCAACGAGACCGCCGTTCTTGAATTCGTCCGCTACGAGCTGGAGCGGCCGAAATACGACGTCGAGGAATGCCAGCAGCGCGACATGACCTTTTCGGCCCCGCTGAAGGTCACGCTGCGCCTGATCGTGTTCGATTTCGATGAGGATACCGGCGCCAAGTCGGTGAAGGACATCAAGGAGCAGGACGTGTTCATGGGCGACATGCCGCTCATGACCGCCAACGGCACGTTCATCGTGAACGGGACCGAACGGGTGATCGTGTCCCAGATGCACCGGTCGCCGGGCGTGTTCTTCGACCATGACAAGGGCAAGACCCATTCCTCGGGCAAGCTGCTGTTCGCCTGCCGGATCATTCCCTATCGCGGCTCCTGGCTCGATTTCGAATTCGACGCCAAGGATCTCGTCTTCGCGCGCATCGACCGCCGCCGGAAGCTGCCGGTGACGACCCTGCTTTACGCGCTGGGGCTCGATCAGGAAGGCATCATGGATGCCTATTACGACACGGTGACGTTCCGGCTGGAACGCAACCGCGGCTGGGTCACCAAGTTCTTCCCCGAACGCGTGCGCGGCACCCGTCCGACCTATGACCTGGTCGATGCCGACACCGGCGAGGTGATCTGCAAGGCCGGTGACAAGGTCACGCCGCGTCAGGTCAAGAAGTTGATCGAAGAGGCCCGGGTCACCGAACTGATGGTGCCGTTCGAACATATCGTTGGCCGCTATGTCGCCAAGGACATCATCAACGAAGACACCGGCGCGATCTATGTCGAGGCCGGCGACGAACTGACCTGGACCGTCGACAAGGACGGCGACGTCACCGGCGGCACGCTGAAAGAGCTGCTGGATGCGGGCATCACCGACATCCCGGTGCTCGACATCGACAACATCAACGTCGGTCCCTACATCCGCAACACCATGGCGGCGGACAAGAACATGGGCCGCGACACCGCGCTCATGGACATCTACCGCGTCATGCGCCCGGGCGAGCCGCCGACCGTCGAGGCGGCGACCACGCTGTTCGAGTCGCTCTTCTTCGACTCCGAACGCTACGACCTGTCGGCCGTGGGCCGGGTGAAGATGAACATGCGTCTGAATCTCGACGCGCCCGACACCCAGCGGACGCTGCGCCGCGACGACATCATCTCCTGCATCAAGGCGCTGGTCGAACTGCGCGACGGCAAGGGCGAGGTCGATGACATCGACCACCTCGGCAACCGCCGGGTCCGCTCCGTCGGCGAGCTGATGGAGAACCAGTACCGCGTCGGCCTGCTGCGGATGGAACGCGCCATCAAGGAGCGGATGTCCTCGGTCGAAATCGACACGGTGATGCCGCAGGACCTTATCAACGCCAAACCGGCCGCTGCCGCCGTGCGCGAGTTCTTCGGCTCGTCGCAGCTGTCGCAGTTCATGGACCAGACCAACCCGCTGTCGGAAGTCACCCACAAGCGGCGTCTGTCGGCGCTTGGGCCGGGCGGTCTGACCCGCGAGCGCGCGGGCTTCGAGGTTCGCGACGTGCACCCGACCCACTACGGCCGGATGTGCCCGATCGAGACGCCGGAAGGCCCGAACATCGGTCTGATCAACAGCCTTGCCACCTATGCGCGGGTGAACAAGTACGGCTTCATCGAGACCCCGTATCGCCGGGTGATCGACGGGCAGGTGACCGATGAGGTCCACTACATGTCCGCGACCGAAGAGATGCGGCACACCGTGGCCCAGGCCAACGCCAATCTCGACGGCGAGGGCAAGTTCATCAACGATCTGGTGAACACCCGGCAGGCCGGCGAATACACCATGGCGCCGCGCGAAAGCGTCGACCTGATCGACGTTTCGCCGAAGCAGTTGGTGTCGGTCGGGGCCTCGCTGATTCCGTTCCTGGAAAACGACGACGCCAACCGCGCGCTGATGGGCGCGAACATGCAGCGTCAGGCGGTGCCGCTTCTGCAGGCCGATGCGCCCTTCGTGGGCACCGGCATCGAGCAGGTGGTGGCGCAGGATTCGGGCGCCGCGATCATGGCGCGCCGCGGCGGGATCATCGACCAGGTCGATGCCCAGCGGATCGTGATCCGGGCCACCGAGGATCTTGAACCCGGCGATCCGGGCGTCGATATCTACCGGCTACGCAAGTTCCAGCGGTCGAACCAGAACACCTGCATCAACCAGAAGCCTCTGGTGAAGGTGGGCGACACCGTCCTGAAGGGCGAGGTCGTCGCCGACGGTCCCTCGACCGACATGGGCGAGCTGGCGCTCGGCAAGAACGTGATCGTCGCGTTCATGCCCTGGAACGGATACAACTACGAGGACTCGATCCTGATCTCGGAACGCATCGCGCGCGATGACGTCTTCACCTCGATCCATATCGAGGAATTCGAGGTCGCGGCCCGCGATACCAAGCTCGGGCCGGAAGAGATCACCCGCGACATCCCGAACGTCGGCGAGGAAGCCCTGCGCAACCTCGACGAGGCGGGCATCGTCTATATCGGCGCCGAAGTGGGGCCGGGCGACATCCTTGTCGGCAAGATCACTCCGAAGGGCGAAAGCCCGATGACGCCCGAAGAGAAACTGCTGCGGGCGATCTTCGGCGAAAAGGCCTCGGACGTGCGCGACACCTCGCTGCGTCTGCCGCCGGGCGATTACGGTACCGTCGTCGAGGTGCGGGTTTTCAACCGGCACGGCGTCGACAAGGACGAGCGTGCGCTGCAGATCGAGCGCGAAGAGGTCGAACGACTGGCCCGCGACCGGGACGACGAACAGGCGATCCTCGAGCGCAACATCTACGCGCGTCTGAAGTCGATGATCCTCGGCAAGGTCGCGGTGAAGGGTCCGAAGGGCGTGAAGCCCAATTCGGAAATCACCGAAGAGCTGCTCGAGACCCTGTCCAAGGGGCAATGGTGGCAGCTGGCGCTGGAAGACGAGGCCGATGCCGGTCAGGTCGAGGCGCTGAACGCCCAGTTCGAGGCGCAGAAACGCGCGCTCGAGCACCGCTTCGAGGACAAGGTCGAGAAGGTCCGCCGCGGCGACGATCTGCCTCCGGGCGTGATGAAGATGGTCAAGGTCTTCATCGCGGTGAAGCGCAAGCTTCAGCCCGGCGACAAGATGGCTGGCCGTCACGGCAACAAGGGGGTCGTCTCCCGCGTGGTGCCGATGGAGGACATGCCCTTCCTGGCCGACGGTACACCGGTCGATCTGGTGCTGAACCCGCTCGGCGTGCCCTCGCGGATGAACGTCGGGCAGATCCTCGAGACCCATATGGGCTGGGCCGCGCGCGGTCTGGGGCTGAAGATCGACGACGCGCTTGGCGAGTACAAGCGCTCGGGCGATCTGACCCCGGTGCGCGAGGCGATGCGGCTTGCCTATGGCGAGGAGGCCTATGAGGAGATCCTGCGCGACATGGACGAGAGGTCTCTGGTCGAGTCCGCCTCGACCGTGGTCCGCGGCGTTCCGATCGCGACTCCGGTCTTCGACGGCGCCAAGGAACAGGACGTCAACGACGCCCTGACCCGCGCGGGCTTCGACACGTCGGGCCAGTCGGAACTCTTCGATGGCCGGACGGGCGAGCGCTTTGCCCGGAAAGTCACCGTGGGCGTCAAGTACCTGCTGAAGCTGCACCACCTGGTCGACGACAAGATCCACGCGCGCTCGACCGGTCCGTACAGCCTCGTCACCCAGCAGCCCCTGGGCGGCAAGGCGCAGTTTGGCGGTCAGCGGTTCGGGGAGATGGAGGTCTGGGCGCTCGAAGCTTATGGCGCCGCCTATACCCTGCAGGAAATGCTGACGGTGAAGTCGGACGACGTGGCGGGCCGGACCAAGGTCTACGAATCGATCGTCAAGGGCGAGGACAATTTCGAGGCCGGCGTGCCGGAATCCTTCAACGTTCTGGTGAAGGAAGTCCGCGGCCTCGGGCTGAACATGGAACTCCTGGACGTGGAGGATGAGGAATAAGGGTGCCCGATTTTTCTGCGAAAAATCGCGCCCTTGCCCATCTCTTTGCGCTGATTTGAGGACTTCAAAATGAACCAGGAACTGACCACCAACCCGTTCAACCCGCTGGCCTCGCCCAAGCAGTTCGACGAGATCAAGGTGTCGCTGGCCTCGCCCGAACGGATCCTTTCGTGGTCCTATGGCGAGATCAAGAAACCCGAAACCATCAACTACCGCACGTTCAAGCCCGAACGTGACGGTCTCTTCTGCGCGCGGATCTTCGGGCCTATCAAGGACTACGAGTGCCTTTGCGGCAAGTACAAGCGCATGAAGTATCGCGGCGTCGTCTGCGAGAAATGCGGCGTCGAGGTGACGCTGCAGAAGGTCCGCCGGGAACGGATGGGCCATATCGAGCTGGCCGCCCCGGTTGCGCATATCTGGTTTCTGAAGTCGCTGCCCTCCCGCATCGGCCTGATGCTGGACATGACGCTCCGCGATCTGGAACGGGTGCTTTACTTCGAGAACTATGTGGTGATCGAGCCCGGTCTGACCGACCTGAGCTACGGCCAGATGCTGACCGAGGAAGAGTATCTCGACGCGCAGGACCAGTTCGGCACCGATGCCTTCACCGCCGGGATCGGGGCCGAGGCGATCCGCGAGATGCTGTCTCAGATCGACCTCGAGGCCGAGGCCGAGAAGCTGCGCGAGGAGCTGAAGGAAGCCACCGGCGAACTGAAGCCGAAGAAGATCATCAAGCGTCTGAAGGTTGTCGAGAGCTTCATCGAATCCGGCAACCGTCCGGAATGGATGGTGCTGACGGTCATTCCGGTCATTCCGCCGGAACTGCGGCCGCTGGTGCCGCTCGATGGCGGCCGGTTCGCGACCTCGGACCTGAACGATCTCTACCGTCGGGTGATCAACCGGAACAACCGTCTGAAACGGCTGATCGAGCTGCGCGCGCCCGACATCATCGTCCGGAACGAAAAGCGGATGCTGCAGGAGGCGGTCGACGCGCTGTTCGACAACGGCCGCCGCGGCCGGGTCATCACCGGCGCCAACAAGCGGCCGCTGAAATCGCTGTCCGACATGCTGAAGGGCAAGCAGGGCCGGTTCCGGCAGAACCTTCTGGGGAAACGGGTCGACTTCTCGGGCCGGTCGGTGATCGTGACCGGTCCCGAACTCAAGCTGCACCAGTGCGGGCTGCCGAAGAAGATGGCGCTCGAGTTGTTCAAGCCGTTCATCTATTCGCGGCTCGAGGCCAAGGGTCTTTCTTCGACCGTCAAGCAGGCCAAGAAGCTGGTCGAGAAGGAACGTCCCGAGGTCTGGGACATCCTCGACGAGGTCATTCGCGAACACCCGGTGCTGTTGAACCGGGCCCCGACGCTGCACCGTCTGGGCATCCAGGCGTTCGAGCCCACGCTGATCGAGGGCAAGGCGATCCAGCTGCATCCGCTGGTCTGTTCGGCCTTCAACGCCGACTTCGACGGCGACCAGATGGCCGTGCACGTCCCGCTGAGCCTCGAGGCCCAGCTGGAAGCGCGGGTCCTGATGATGTCGACCAACAACGTGCTGTCGCCCGCCAACGGCGCGCCTATCATCGTGCCGTCCCAGGACATGATCCTCGGGCTTTACTACATCACGATGGAGCGCAAGGGCATGAAGGGCGAGGGCATGGCCTTCGCCGATGTCGACGAGGTCCAGCATGCGCTGGACGCGGGCGAGGTGCATCTGCATGCCCGCGTCAAGGCGCGGATCAAGCAGATCGACGAGCATGGCAACGAGGTCTACAAGCGCTACGACACCACGCCCGGCCGGATCCGGCTTGGCGCGCTGCTGCCGATGAACGCCAAGGCGCCGTTCGAGCTGGTCAACCGGCTGCTGCGCAAGAAAGAGGTCCAGCAGGTCATCGACACCGTCTACCGCTATTGCGGCCAGAAAGAGTCGGTCATCTTCTGCGACCAGATCATGGGGCTGGGCTTCCGCGAGGCGTTCAAGGCCGGGATCTCGTTCGGCAAGGACGACATGGTGATCCCGCATACCAAGTGGGAGATCGTCGAGGGCGTCCGCGACCAGGTCAAGGAGTTCGAGCAGCAATACATGGACGGCCTGATCACCCAGGGTGAGAAGTACAACAAGGTCGTCGATGCCTGGTCGAAATGCTCCGACGAGGTGGCCACCGCGATGATGGCGGAAATCTCTGCGGTCCGCGTCGATGACGCGGGCGCCGAGATGGAACCCAACTCGGTCTACATGATGTCCCACTCGGGGGCGCGGGGCTCGCCCGCGCAGATGAAACAGCTGGGCGGCATGCGCGGCCTGATGGCCAAGCCCTCGGGCGAGATCATCGAGACGCCGATCATCTCGAACTTCAAGGAAGGCCTGACCGTGCTCGAGTACTTCAACTCGACCCACGGTGCCCGGAAGGGTCTGGCCGATACCGCGCTGAAGACGGCGAACTCGGGGTATCTGACCCGGCGTCTGGTCGACGTCGCTCAGGACTGCATCGTGCGCAGCGACGATTGCGGCACCGAGAACGCCATCACCTGCGAGGCGGCGATCAACGACGGCGAGGTCGTGGCGACCCTGGCGGAGCGGCTGCTTGGCCGTGTCGCGGCCGATGACGTGCTGAAACCCGGCACCGACGAGGTGCTGGTCACCCGCAACGAGCTGATCGACGAACGCAAGGCGGATGCGATCGAGAAGGCCGGTGTCGCCACCGTCCGGATCCGGTCGCCGCTGACCTGCGAGGCCGAAGAGGGCGTCTGCGCGGCCTGCTACGGCCGTGACTTGGCACGCGGCACCAAGGTGAATATCGGCGAGGCTGTCGGCATCATCGCCGCGCAGTCGATCGGCGAGCCTGGCACGCAGCTGACGATGCGGACCTTCCACATCGGCGGCATCGCCCAGGGCGGTCAGCAATCCTTCCAGGAGGCCAGCCAGGAGGGCCGGATCGAGTTCCGCAACCCGAACTTGCTGACCAATGCGGCGGGCGAACACATCGTGATGGGCCGCAACATGCAGCTGGCGATCGTCGACGACAACGACGTCGAGCGGGCGAGCTTCAAGCTGGGCTATGGCACCAAGGTCTTCGTGGCCGAGGAGGCCCGGGTGAAACGGGGCGACAAGCTCTTCGAATGGGACCCCTACACCCTGCCGATCATCGCCGAGAAGGCCGGGCGCGCCAAGTTCGTGGACCTCGTGACCGGGATCTCGGTCCGCGAGGACACCGACGATGCCACCGGCATGACCCAGAAGATCGTGTCGGACTGGCGGACCGCGCCCAAGGGCAACGAGCTCAAGCCCGAGATCATCATCGTCGATCCCGAAACCGGCGAACCCGTGCGCAACGAGGCGGGCAACCCGGTGACCTACCCGATGTCGGTCGACGCCATTCTGTCGGTCGAGGACCAGCAGGACATCCGGGCCGGTGACGTGGTGGCGCGGATCCCGCGCGAGGGCGCCAAGACCAAGGACATCACCGGCGGTCTGCCGCGGGTGGCGGAACTGTTCGAGGCGCGGCGTCCGAAGGATCACGCCATCATCGCCGAGGTGGACGGCTATGTCCGGTTCGGCCGCGACTACAAGAACAAGCGGCGGATCACGATCGAGCCTGCGGACGACACGCTGCAGCCGGTCGAGTACATGGTGCCGAAGGGCAAGCACATCCCGGTGCAGGAAGGCGACTTCGTGCAGAAGGGCGACTACATCATGGACGGCAACCCGGCGCCGCATGACATCCTCGCCATCATGGGTGTCGAGGCTCTGGCGAACTACATGATCGACGAGGTGCAGGACGTCTACCGGCTGCAGGGCGTGAAGATCAACGACAAGCACATCGAGGTCATTGTCCGGCAGATGCTGCAGAAGTGGGAGATCTCCGACTCCGGCGACACGACGCTTCTGAAGGGCGAACATGTCGACAAGTCCGAGTTCGACGAAGCCAACGACAAGGTGCTGGCGCGCGGCGGACGTCCCGCCGAGGGCCAACCGATCCTTCTGGGGATCACCAAGGCCTCGCTGCAGACCCGGTCCTTCATCTCGGCGGCCTCGTTCCAGGAAACGACGCGGGTGCTGACCGAGGCGGCCGTGCAGGGCAAGCGCGACAAGCTGGTCGGCCTGAAGGAAAACGTCATCGTCGGCCGACTGATCCCGGCGGGCACCGGCGGGGCCAGCCAGCGCGTGCGCCGCATCGCGGCCGAGCGCGACCAGAAGGTGATCGAGGCACGTCAGGCCGATGCGGTGGCAGCCGCCGCCCTGGCCGCGCCGATGGATCCCTTCGGCCCGCTGGACGACGACGATCTGGGTCTGGTCGAGACCCCGGAAAGCCGCGAAGAGTAATCCGGCAGACCGCCTGACCATCGAACGCCCCCGCCCGTACCGGCGGGGGCGTTTTTCTTTCCCCGGTCGCGTCCGGGACAGGCCCCAGACAGGCCCCGTGCAGGCCCCGTGCAGGCCCCAGACCGGCTTTCGGCAGTCTTTCGGCAGGCCGTCCCGCGCGGATAGCGCATTGGCGACAAAGGTTTCTTGCCGCTTTGTCGAGAATGCCGCAAACAGACCTTCGCCCGGGCGCCCGGGATGCTAAGGCAGTTCCATGACCACCCTCTCCGACAACATGCGCGGCGCCGTCCTGATGATGATCAGCATGGCCGCCTTCACCTTCAACGATGCCTGCATGAAGGCGGCTTCGGACAGCGTACCGTTCTTTCAGGCGGTGTTCCTGCGCGGGCTTGGCACCTCGGCGCTTCTGATCGTTTTCGGGCTGGCCACGGGCGGCCTCAGGCTGCGCCTGCCGCGCCGCGATCAGGGCCGGATTGCGCTGCGGACCCTGGCCGAGGTCGGGGCGGCCTATTTCTACATCACCGCGCTCTTTCACGCGCCGCTGGCCAATGTGACCGCCATCATCCAGGCGATCCCGCTGGCGGTGACGCTGGCGGGCGCGGTCTTCCTGGGCGCCCCTGTCGGCTGGCGGCGCTGGCTGGCGATCCTGGTCGGGTTCGCGGGCGTCCTGCTGATCGTCCGGCCGGGGACCGAGGGCTTCACCCTCTATTCGGTCTATGCGCTGATCTCGGTCGCCTGCGTCACGCTGCGCGACCTCGTGACCCGAGGGCTGTCGGGGGCGGTGCCCTCGACCGCGGTCGCGACCTCCGCCTCGCTGGGGGTCATGCTGTTCGCCGCGACCGGGCTTGCCGTCAGCGACGCGCGCTGGCTGCCCATCGCGCCGCTGGCCTGGGCACAGCTGACCGGGGCGACGCTTTTCCTGATCTTCGGCTATGTCACCTCGGTCGCGGCGATGCGCGTGGGCGACGTGGCCGTGGTCTCGCCATTCCGCTATACCGCGCTTCTCTGGGCGCTGCTGCTGGGGGCGGCGGTGTTCGGCGAATGGCCGTCGGGGCTGACCATTCTCGGTGCCTCGATCGTGGTCGCGACGGGGGTTTACACCTTCCACCGCGAGCGGCGGCTGGCGATCCGTCAGGGGCCGGTTCCGCTTCGGATGCGCTAGCCGGGGCAGGGCGCGGGGCCCGGGCGGGCCAAGCGGTGTTGACACCCCGTTCGACTCGCCCTATACCGCGCCCACTTCGGGCTGGTGGATCCACCTGCCGCGCCTGATACCGAAACTGATGTGGTCATGATCCGGGCTCCCATGCCCCGATCCTCTGGAGCTACACCGCGTCGTTCCCGCGAACAGGGGAACGCATGCGGTTTTCGCGTTGCCGTTTGAGAATGGCGGGTGCGCACCGAAGACGAGATTTGAACGGGTTGCAATACGGGGAACCGGAATGCCGACGATCCAACAGCTGATCCGCAAGCCGCGGCAGCCGAAAGTGAAACGCCAGAAGTCGCAGCACCTGCAGGCCTGCCCGCAGAAACGCGGCGTCTGCACGCGCGTTTACACCACCACTCCGAAGAAGCCGAACTCGGCCATGCGGAAAGTCGCCAAAGTGCGTCTGACCAACGGCTTCGAGGTCATCAGCTACATCCCCGGCGAAAGCCACAACCTGCAGGAACACTCGGTCGTGCTGATCCGCGGCGGCCGGGTGAAAGACCTTCCCGGTGTCCGCTATCACATCCTCCGCGGTGTGCTGGACACCCAGGGCGTCAAAGACCGTAAGCAGCGCCGCTCGAAATACGGCGCGAAGCGTCCGAAGTAAGGAGAGACGTAGATGTCCCGCCGTCACGCTGCCGAGAAGCGCGAAATCCTGCCCGACGCCAAGTTTGGCGATCGCGTGCTGACGAAGTTCATGAACAACCTGATGGTCGACGGCAAGAAATCGGTCGCCGAACGCATCGTCTACAGCGCGCTCGACCGCGTCGAGACCCGCCTGAAACGCGCTCCGGTCGAGGTCTTCCACGAAGCGCTCGACAACGTGAAACCCGCCGTCGAGGTTCGCTCGCGCCGGGTCGGCGGTGCCACCTACCAGGTTCCGGTCGAAGTGCGCCCCGAGCGCCGCGAGGCCCTTGCGATCCGCTGGCTGATCGATGCCAGCCGCAAGCGCAACGAGAACACCATGGAAGAACGGCTTGCCGGCGAACTGATGGACGCGGTCCAGTCCCGCGGCACCGCCGTCAAGAAACGCGAAGACACCCACAAGATGGCCGACGCGAACAAAGCGTTCAGCCATTATCGCTGGTAACTGACCTTTAGCCTCTAGGACCCTTCCAATGGCCCGCGCTTATCCTCTTCAACGCTACCGGAACTTCGGGATCATGGCCCACATCGATGCGGGCAAGACCACGACGACCGAGCGCATCCTCTTTTACACCGGCAAGTCCCACAAGCTCGGCGAAGTCCATGACGGCGCCGCGACCATGGACTGGATGGAGCAGGAGCAAGAGCGGGGGATCACCATCACCTCGGCTGCGACCACGACCTTCTGGCAGCGCCAGGAAGATCCGTCCGCGGAAGGGACCTCGGACACCAAGTACCGGTTCAACATCATCGACACCCCCGGCCACGTCGACTTCACCATCGAGGTCGAACGCTCGCTGGCCGTGCTCGACGGTGCGATCTGCCTTCTCGACGCCAATGCCGGTGTCGAGCCGCAGACCGAGACCGTCTGGCGTCAGGCGGACCGCTACAAGGTTCCGCGCATCGTCTTCGTCAACAAGATGGACAAGATCGGTGCCGACTTCTTCAACTGCGTGAAGATGATCAAGGACCGCACCGGCGCGACCCCGTGCCCGATCGCCCTGCCGATCGGCGCCGAGGACAAGCTGGAAGGCATCATCGACCTCGTCACGATGGAAGAATGGACCTGGAAAGGCGAGGATCTGGGCGCGTCCTGGACCCGTCAGGAGATCCGTCCCGAGCTGAAGGACGAGGCCGATGAATGGCGCTCGAACCTCATCGAACTCGCCGTCGAACAGGACGACGACGCGATGGAGGCCTATCTGGAAGGCAACGAGCCCGACACCGAAACGCTGCACGCGCTGATCCGCAAGGGCACCCTGGCGCTGGCCTTCGTGCCGGTGACCGCGGGCTCGGCCTTCAAGAACAAGGGCGTGCAGCCGCTGCTGAACGCCGTGATCGACTATCTTCCCTCGCCGCTGGACGTGCCCGCCTATATGGGCTTCCTGCCCGATGACGAGACCGAAGAGCGCAACATCGCCCGTCATGCTGCCGATGACGAGCCCTTCTCGGCGTTGGCGTTCAAGATCATGAACGACCCCTTTGTCGGCTCGCTGACCTTCACCCGGATCTATTCCGGCGTGATGAAGAAGGGTGAGTCGATCCTCAACTCGACCAAGGGCAAGAAAGAGCGCGTCGGTCGGATGATGATGATGCACTCGAACAACCGCGAGGAAATCGATGAAGCCTTTGCGGGCGACATCATCGCGCTGGCCGGTCTGAAGGAAACCACCACGGGCGACACGCTTTGCGACGTCTCCAAGCCGGTGGTTCTGGAAACCATGACCTTCCCCGATCCGGTGATCGAGATCGCGGTCGAGCCGAAATCGAAGGCCGACCAGGAAAAGATGGCTCTGGCGCTGCAGCGTCTCGCGGCCGAGGACCCGTCCTTCCGCGTCGAGACCAACATCGAATCCGGCCAGACCATCATGAAGGGCATGGGCGAGCTTCACCTCGACATCCTGGTCGACCGCATGAAGCGGGAGTTCAAGGTCGAGGCGAATATCGGCGCTCCGCAGGTGGCCTATCGCGAAACCATCAGCCACAAGGCCGAGGTCGACTACACCCACAAGAAACAGACCGGCGGCACGGGCCAGTTCGCCCGCGTCAAGCTGGAAATCATGCCGACCGAACCGGGCGAGGGCTACTCGTTCGAAAGCCGGATCGTCGGCGGTGCGGTGCCGAAGGAATACATCCCCGGCGTCGAGAAGGGCATCAAGTCGGTCATGGATTCGGGCCCGCTGGCCGGTTTCCCGGTGATCGACCTCAAGGTCGCGCTCGTCGACGGTGCCTTCCACGACGTCGACTCGTCGGTTCTGGCGTTCGAAATCGCGACCCGCGCAGGGATGCGCGAAGGTCTCAAGAAGGCCGGTGCCCGGCTGCTTGAGCCGATCATGAAGGTCGAGGTGGTGACGCCCGAGGAATATACCGGTGGGATCATCGGCGACCTGACCAGCCGTCGCGGCATGGTGCAGGGCCAGGATACCCGCGGCAATGCCAACGTGATCAACGCCATGGTGCCGCTGGCCAACATGTTCGGCTACATCAACACGCTGCGCTCGATGTCCTCGGGCCGCGCCGTGTTCACGATGCAGTTCGACCATTACGAGCCGGTCCCGCAGAACATCAGCGACGAGATCCAGGCGAAATACGCCTGAACGTGACACGGGCCGGGCGCGCGCCCCTCGGCAGCGCCCGCCATCAAGGAACTAGAGGAGGCCACCATGGGTAAGGCAAAGTTCGAACGGACGAAACCGCACGTTAACATCGGCACGATCGGCCACGTTGACCACGGGAAGACG
>NZ_QNVX01000065.1:0-2035 GCF_003314725.1 Rhodovulum sp. BSW8 | reverse complement strand
CAAAGACCTTCCTCTCCGCCATAGCCCTCGCCGCAACCGTCATCTTCTGGCTTTGACGATCAATGAGTCTGGAGCCTAAGAGGCAAGGGCGTGAAAAATCGGAACCATGTCTTGCGACCTGATATGCTGTGGCGCCGCAGGCGCGTTTTTCAACAGAATCGGCGGATAGCGGGTGCTTGCGACCGGCGCGTCGGAAAGCTCGAAGGCAGACACCCTCCCAACACGGTCAAAACTTCCAGAATATATACATGTGGAACACGAAAAATGCTATTTTGTTCTTTTATATGCCGCAAGATTCTGGATGACCGAAATATCCGGGCAGTATGCGTGACCAACGTGATTTCGAATCTTATTCCGGCAGATTGCCATTCTGTTGTCGCGTGAGACAACCAGGAGACATTTGCTTACATTTGCCAAGGCAAAAATGTGAAGGTCATCGCACTCAGGCGGGTTATCTCCAATTACCTCTTTTATCCGACTGGCGAGCCTGCCTTCAGCTTCATCTACCTTCTCTCGACTAATGACGATCACTTGATTTCTGTCGCGCAGATTGTTGAGCAGATCCCTCAATTTGGTTTTTCTCTTAATTTCATCGTAAGCCTTTGTTCCACCTATCACCAACTTAACGCGAGCGTTGGAGAGTAAGTCCTTAAAGAAATACTCAGGATAATTTTCATGCGCTGGATCGATATCCACGCACGTGTCAAGGATATACTCAGGCATCACAATAACTCGAACTTGTCGATGCTCTCTTTAACAAAGAAGCTTCTGAAACTCTCGGGCGGATCGACGAACATTCCGTCGCCATCTATTTCGATTTCGTGAGCAATATTTTCGCCACTTTCCGCCTTGTCAAAGTAAATAACTTGCGCCCTCAAATCCCGATCGTCCCTTTTAAGTGCCATTCTGAAGCGATCAATTATGAAGTCGCTGTGTGTTTCAATGACTAGGGCGCTCTCGTCGAGCGCCGCCCTGTGAAAAACATCACCCAGCGCAGCTTGCGCCCTAGGGTGCAAATGCAGTTCGGGTTGCTGAATTAAAAATGAAGTTCCTGAAACGCAGAATGAAATATCTGTTATAATAGGGAGCACCTGCCCAAGTCCAAACCCCAGCTCGTCCACATAGAAAAACTTGTCTGCCTTTCGGACCTGAAGAACGAACGGCTTGTCCTTCACCTTCGTGGTAATCGTGTTCACAACGATTTCATCGAAAAGACCGCTCACACGGCCAAAGTCATTTATCGATTCCGCCAGTTCTGGACGTTCAGTGAGGACGTCGCGCAGCATATAGGGCGTATGCTCACCAGTGCTGCTAAACTGTGTCTTTGATCCATGATGCAATCTTCGCGTTTTCGCACGCATCGGGCCATGCGTCAAACAACCAAGCGGGGGGTAATTTACCGCCGTGATGCGAGGTTTCCCTTTTTCGCTACGCACCGCGGCATTCAGAGCGTCCAACCAAATCCAGTTGTCAGGCTGACTTCCCCACTCAACCTCATGATGTTGATTGAAGTGGTCGGACGAATTATTGTGGATCCGTTCTATCGCCACACCGTTCTCGGCATGACGAACGTTGGGGTCGTACTCGTACACATCGTATCGGTATGAAATTTTATCTCGACCCCTCTTGAGCCGAAGGACTGTTCCGTTATGAACTATTGTCACCCTGTATACGCGAAGGTCATCTTTTACCGCTTTGTAGGTTATCAGTCGAGCGCGAATTCTATGATCTTGACCTGGCTGAGTCCGCTCTTTAATTAGAAATCCAATGGTCGTTTCTTTTGAGCCGCTCATTCGAGAGCAAACATCAAAAACGGATTCGATGCCATCGACTGCATCCAATATGTCGAGAAACAGCATGTGCGGCCTCGAATCAATCAGCTCAATTAATTGAAGGAAACTTGATTTGCCGGTGCTGTTTTCGCCAACCAGAAAATTACATGAGGGTAAATTATGCCAGCCATTTGGCAGGCCCTTGAAATCTTTTGAGAAAAGTGCGTACTTCTCAAGTCTGCTGTTTACCACAAGTTTTGGCG
>NZ_QNVX01000007.1:62255-119109 GCF_003314725.1 Rhodovulum sp. BSW8 | reverse complement strand
CGCGGATCACGGTACTGTCGATCATTTGCAGGGCGCTTGGCACGGCTCCGCTCCGGTTCAGGGCATCCATGATGTCCTCCCAGAGGCCCGCCAGTGTCCAGCGCCGGAACTGTCTGTAAACGCTTGACCATTTGCCGAACTCGCCAGGTAGGTCCCGCCATGGCGCCCCGGTTCGGGCAATCCAGAAAATCCCATCAAGGACGAGGCGGTGATTGGCGGCTTTGCGCCCGTTCGGGGCGCGGACGGCGAGTATGAAACCCTCGAAGAACGCCCATTCCTCGTCCGACATAAGATCTCGTGCCAAGCTGGTCTCCATCGCAGATGCCACCTTGAATCATGCCCTACGCACGAGCGGAATCCCTTTTGTCAACACGACCTGGCGATTGGAAGAACGCTTGTATCTCAGCAATATGAGCCTTGAGGGAACGCCTACATCGAGGATGGCTAATGGCCGTGGTCGGGATGCAGGCACAGGTCGTGATTTCCAAGCACTTCGATGACCCGGCAATCGGAAATCGTGCCATGCGCACATTGCGCCACCATGCGTTCCAGCTCTGTCTGGAGCGCCTTGAGGCGCAGCATCCGTTCCCGAACGGCGTCCAGCTGACGCCGGGCGATCATATCCGCGGCGCCGCACGGGATGTCGGGTTGATCCGACAGGCTCAACAGCTCGCGAATTGCATCGAGCGGAAAACCAAGCTCCCGCGCATGGCGGATGAAGGTCAGTCGTTCAACCGCCTTTTCGTCATACAGCCGCTGGTTTCCTGCGCTCCGATCGGCCTCGGCCAAAAGGCCGATCTGCTCGTAATAGCGGATCGTGGGCACCTTCACCCCGGTCCTCGCGCCCAGTTTTCCGATCGACAGCATGAGAAACCTCTTGAAGCTCCAGTTGCTAGAGCAAGTAAGCCTTCGACTCGATAGGAACAAGGGCCGTGGCGCAGCGCCGGGCAGGAGACGGATGATGAGCGATAGCATAAGGCGGCAATGGTCGGTGAGCGGCATGGATTGCGCCGCCTGTACCGCGAAGGTGACGAAGGCCGTCGAGAAACTGCCGGGCGTCAGCGAAGTGTCGGTGGCGCTGATGAGCGAGAAACTGTCCCTGACCCTGGCGCCCGGAGCAACCGCGCCCGAGCAGATCGAGACCGTCGTGCGCCGCCTCGGCTTCGGCATCGCGCCTGCCTCTTCGGACCGGGGCAACGCCGCTGCCGCGAGGCCGCGCGCGTCCTGCCAGGGGCACCATCACGATCACGATCATGACCATTCGGCGCACCAGCCTTCCGGCCGGGAGAGTGCGGTCGGCGCGCCGTCTGCCCGCAATGCGGGCCATGGTGCGCCGGGCCATGTCCATGACGATCCGGCGGATCGCGGCACGGCCTGGTACAGGACGGGCAAGGGCCGCCTTGTGCTGTTCACCGGGGTCCTGCTGGCGCTGGCCTGGGCCTTCGAGCTGCTGACGAATGCCGAATACGGCGACTGGGCCTTCATGCTTGCCTGCGTGATCGGGGTCGCGCCGGTGGCCCGCCGCGCCTTCGAGGCGCTGCGGCTCGGGCAGCCGTTCACCATAGAAAGTCTCATGACGATTGCCGCGACCGGCGCGCTGTTCATCGGTGCGGCCGAGGAAGCGGCGCTGGTCGTTTTCCTGTTCGCCGTGGGCGAAGTGCTGGAGGGGGTGGCCACCGGCAAGGCGCGCGACGGGATCCGCGCGCTGGCCAATCTGGTGCCGAAGACCGCACTGATCGAAGAGGACGGCCGCACCCGCGAAAGTCCCGCCGATCAGCTGATGATCGGTCAGCGCGTGCTGGTGCGTCCCGGCGACCGCGTGCCTGCCGATGGCGAGATCGTCGAAGGGGTCAGCGGGGTCGATGAAAGCCCGGTGACGGGCGAAAGCCATCCGGTAACCCGGGGGCCGGGCGATACGGTGTTCGCCGGCTCTATCAACACCGAGGCCGCCCTGCGCGTCGTTGTCGCCAAGGAGGCCTCGGACAATACCATCGCCCGCATCGTCCGGCTCGTCGAAGAGGCCGAAGACGCCCGCGCACCGACCGAGCGGTTCATCGACCGCTTCTCACGCTGGTACATGCCCGCGATCGTCGCCGTTTCGGCGCTGGTGGTGCTGGTGCCTCCGCTCGGCTTCGGACTGGACTGGAACACCTGGATCTATCGCGGGCTGGCGCTCCTGCTGATCGGCTGCCCCTGTGCGCTGGTGATTTCGGTGCCCGCCTCGATCGCCTCGGCACTGTCCTCGGGCGCGCGCCGGGGCCTGCTGATGAAGGGCGGTGCGGTGATCGAGGCCGCCGCCCGGGTCGAGCGCATCGCCTTCGACAAGACCGGCACGCTGACCCACGGCCGCCCGCGCGTCACCGACATCCGTCCCGCCGAGGGGGTCAGCGAGACCGATCTGCTGGCGGTCGCCGCTGCGGTCGAATCCGGTTCAAGTCACCCGCTGGCGCAGGCGATCCTGCGCGCCGCCGAAGACGCCGGGATCACGCCGCTTGGCGCAAGCGACGCCCGCGCGATCGTGGGCAAAGGGGTCGAGGCTCTGGTGGACGGGGCCAGGGCCTGGGTCGGCGCGCCGCGCCACGCCCTGGAAGCGGGCGGCCTGAGCGCCTGGCAAGGCGAGCAGGCGCGGACGCTTGAAGCCGAGGGCAAGACCGTGGTGGCGGTGTTCCGCGAGGGCGAGCCGCTTGGGCTGGTCGCCTTGCGCGACGAACCGCGCGAGGATGCCGCCGACGCCATGCGGCAACTGACGGCGATGGGCATCGCGCCGGTAATCCTGACCGGCGACAATCCCCGCACCGCGCAGGCGATCGCCGGGCAGCTGGGAATGGACTACCGCGCCGAGATGATGCCCGAGGACAAGCTGTCGGTCATCCGCGAGATGGGCGCCGATGGCGGTGTGATGATGATTGGCGATGGCATCAACGACGCCCCGGCGCTTAAGCAGGCCAGTGTCGGAGTGGCAATGGGGTCGGGGACCGACGTGGCGCTGGAAACCGCCGATGCGGCTATCCTGCGAGACCGGGTGGTCGACGTCCCGGCGCTGATCCGGTTGGCGCGGGCGACGATGCGCAACATCCGCCACAACGTTGCAATCGCATTGGGGCTCAAGGCGGTTTTCCTGGTGACGTCGGTTCTGGGGATCACCGGGTTGTGGCTGGCGATCCTCGCAGACACCGGGGCCACCGTTCTGGTAACGTTGAACGCATTATGGCTTCTGCGCTTCGACCCGGACCGCGAAAGCTGATCTGCGGGTCCCGATGCCATCCTGTCCGAGGCACAAGCCGGGATTGGCCGATATATCGGCTTCCAGAACGGCCGCCGACCCAATTCACCGCTTGACGGCAGAACGCCCGATCAAGCGTCCTTCAACCCGCTGCGGTCCGACTTGGCCGCGGCGTAACCGCCCCCCCTGAGGAGACGTCCAGCCCCTGTTCCGACACACCGGGCCATCTTTGCGGTCAGGATCTCGTCGGTGGCAATCGTCTTGCTTCCAGCAGGATGTGGAGAGGTAGAAATTTCTCCTGCACAGCCCTCAAGACCGGGCCCTCCAGAGCCTCGATTCACGGCCGCGACCTTATGGTAAGTCTGCCCGGGGAATTGGGAGGCCCGGCTGTCAGCCGATTTGCGTAAAAGCGTCAGTATCTACGCGTCGGAACACGCGCCCAACCGGCCTTGCAACAACCGGACCTGCACCGGTTCGGCTCGACGGAATTGGCCCGCTTCGAACCGTGGACGGGGCCTCTGAAAAAGCCCTGGACGGGGCGCGAAGGGCGGGTCTTGCGGGATTAGATTTCCCTTAGGGAAAGGCGTTTAGCTTAGGGGTTTGACCGACCTGCATGGAACATACCGCATGTCCCTGAGATTCATCCTTCTCCTCGCCCTTGTGCCGCTTGTGCTGCTGATCCTCGTGCTGGCCGGCAACGACCTGCGAGGCTTCAGCTCCGCCGCCCGGTTCGGGGGCGACATGGCGACCGTGGCCGAAGAAACCGACCGGATCGGCGATCTGGTCCACGAACTGCAAAAGGAAAGGGGGCTATCGGCCGGGTTTACCGCCTCCAAGGGGCGGAACTTCTCTGCGGAGCTTCGCACACAGCGGACCGAGACCGATACCGCCCTGTCGGTTTTCCGGGACAAGCTGTCGGTGGTCAGGACGATGGCGCCCGAGGCCACTGACAGCGCGCTGCGCGCCCTGCAGGCGCTGCAGACCCAGCGCGGCAAGATCGACGCGCTGGACCTGACGGTGCCGCAACTGGCGGGCTATTACACCGGCATCGTCGAGTCGCTCCTGACAGCGGCCACCCGAATCCGCGACGGCAAGGTCGCAAGTTCCACGGCGATCCTGATGGAGGCGCAGGAACTGGTGGCGCTTGCCAAGGAAAGCGCCGGGCTGGAACGCGCAATGGGCGCGACCGGGCTTGGGACCGAGACCTTTCCCGACGAGGTTCACCTCCGTTTCCTGGCGCTGGGGGCACGTCAAAGCGCGCTGCTGGCGCGGGCACAGACGGTGCTCGGGCGGCCGGATTTCGTCTCGACGATCGAGGCCAGCAAACCCGCCCGGACGATTGCCCCGATGCGCGAAACGATTGCGGCCCTGCCCTATGGCGGCGCGCGCGGCGATCTGACCGCTCCGCAATGGTTCGCCGCCTCCACCGCCTGGATCGACCGCCTGCGAACCGTCGAATCCGATCTGGGCGAGGAAATCGGCCTTCTGGCCGAACGCAACCGCGCACAGGCCGAACGGGCCATGGTGGTGGGGTCGATTGCAACCGGAATCGGCGTGTTGTTGGGCGTCCTGATCGCCGCTGCCATCGCCGACGGCATCACGCGCAGGCTGCGCAAGCTGACAGGGATCATGCATCAGTTCATGGAAGGCAATTTCGAGGCCTGGGTACCCTTCATCGAGAAGAAGGGCGAAATCGGCCAGATGGCCAATGCCATCTACCGCTTCAAGCAGCTGACGCGGGCCGCGATGCGCCAGAAGGAAGAGGACGAGGCCACCCTGAACGAGCGTCATCAGCAAGTCGTGGATCTGGTGACCGAAGGGCTCAAGGCGCTGTCCCGCTCCGACTTGTCGCGGCATTTCGATGATCCGCTGCACGGCGACTACGACACGATCCGGACCGATTTCAACGCGACCGTGGTTCGACTGCGCGAGGTTCTGTCGACCATCGCCTCGACGGTCAGCGATCTCGAGGGACGGTCCGAGGACATGCTGCGCACCGCCGGCGACCTGGCACAGCAGACCGCCAGCCAGAGCAGCACGATCCAGGGAACGGCCGCCTCTGTCGACCGCCTGGCCAGCGGACTGAAGGACACCAATGGCTCGATCCACGACGCCCGCTCGCTGGCGGGCGACGCCAAGCAGCGCGCCGACCTTTCGGGCGAGATTGTCCGCGATGCCGTTTTCGCCATGGAACGGATCTCCGAATCGTCCAGCAAGATCGCGCAGATCACCGCGATCATCGAAGACATCGCCTTCCAGACCAATCTGCTGGCGCTGAATGCCGGGGTCGAGGCCGCCCGCGCCGGGGAAAGCGGCAAGGGCTTTGCCGTTGTTGCCACCGAGGTTCGCGAACTGGCCCGCAAATCGGCCGAGTCGGCCATGCAGATCAAGAAACTGATCGGCGAAAGCGTGGAAGAGGTCTCGGGCGGGGTGCGTCTGGTCGGTGAGGCGGGCGAATCGCTCGACGAAATCGTCTCGCAAGTGACTCGGGTCTACGAGACGCTGGCGCAGGTCAGCGCCCAGGCCGATGGCCAAACCCGCGAATTGCAGGAAGTCAACGAATCGATGACCAGCCTGCGCGCCCTGACCGAACGTAATGGCCATGTCGTCGACAGCACCCGCGACGCCTCGAACGACCTGGCAGCCAGCGCTCAGGCTCTGGCTCGGATCGTGGCCGACTTCAATCTTGGCCCCGACCAGCGCGCGGATCAGGTCGGACGCGCCGCATGAACTGCCCCGAGACGAATGCCGCCGCAGAAGAACCGGGGGCTACCTGCCTCAGCCGCGCTCGGCTTGTCCGTAGCCTTGGGAAAACTGGGCCACAGCCTCGGCCAGCTGGGCCTCGGTCAAGAGCGGCGGCTCGCCGAGGGTCAGCGCGCCATGATACTGCCGGGCCAGGGTCTCGACCTCGACGGCCAGCCACATCGCTTTTTCGAGGCTGACTTCGGCCGCGATCATGCCGTGATGCGCCATCAGGCAGGCCTTGCGCCCCTCCAGTGCCTCCAGCACCCTGTCCGACAGCGCCTGGGTCCCGAAGGTTTCGTAGGGGGCGCAACGAATATCGCCGCCGCCGGCCGCGGCCACCATGTAATGCACTGCCGGGATCGGCCTGTGCAGGATCGCCAGCATCGTGCAATAGGGCGCATGGGCGTGAACCACCGCGTTCAGATCGGGCCGGGCCCGCAGGATGTCGAGATGGAAGCGCCATTCGGACGAAGGCTTGCGCGCGCCATGAGCGGTGCCGTCCATCTCCATGAAGACGATGTCTTCCGGCGCCAGCACGTCATAGGCAATCGAGCTTGGCGTGATCAGGATCCCCGCCCCGTGCCGGACGCTGATATTGCCCGACGAGCCCTGGTTCAGACCGACCGCATTCATGCTGCGGCAGGCCGCCACGATCGCTGCGCGCTTGTCCGTCTCCTGGATCATCTCGCTCCCTCCGGTGTTGCCCCTGCCCTATAGCGGCAGCGCGGTGGTCTTGAACACCGTTCGCAGCGCAAAGGAGGATTGCATCCGCGCCACCCCCGGCAGCCGGGTCAGATATTGCCGGTGGATGCGGGCGAAATCCTCGCTGTCCTCGGCCACCACTTTCAGAAGATAGTCGGCGCTGCCCGCCATCAGATGGCATTCCAGAACGTCCGGCACCCGCGCCACCGCCTTCTCGAAGGCGGCAAGCGTTTCGTCAGCCTGGCCCGACAGCGTGATCTCGACAAAGACCGTGGTCTGGCGGCCCATCTTGCGGGCATCGAGAAGCGCGACATAGTCGCGGATGAACCCCGCCTCTTCCAGCCGCTGGACCCGCCGGTGGCAGGCCGAGGCCGACAGGTTCACCCGTTCGCTTAGATCCGCGTTCGAGATGCGCCCCTGTTTCTGCAACACCCGCAAAAGGCGAAGATCGGTTTCGTCCAGCGTCATTTCCCGCATGATCCTTCGACAGTCTGGCGGCATCATGCATGGATCTTCGGTCGAGGCCCAGAGTTCCCCCCCGAGAAAATCCACCCTCTTCGGCCCGACCTGCGGCATTCTGCCGCCAGGAGAAGGAGACCCCAATGCAGATCGGATGCCCCAGAGAGATCAAGCCCCAGGAATTCCGCGTCGGCCTGACGCCAAATGCCGCCCGCGAGGCCGTCGCCCACGGCCATGCCGTGCTGGTCGAGACCGGCGCC
The DNA here is from genome assembly GCF_003314725.1 of Rhodovulum sp. BSW8. Taxonomy (NCBI): domain Bacteria; kingdom Pseudomonadati; phylum Pseudomonadota; class Alphaproteobacteria; order Rhodobacterales; family Paracoccaceae; genus Rhodovulum; species Rhodovulum sp. BSW8. The sequence continues at coordinate 111,720 of NZ_QNVX01000007.1, read as the reverse complement.
GGGTTGGGCGCGGGCTTTGACGACGACGCCTACATCGCGGCGGGCGCCAGGATCGCCGCCTCGGCCGACGAGATCTTTGCCGAGGCCGAACTGGTGGTGAAGGTCAAGGAGCCGCTGGCCCAGGAACGGCGGCGCCTGCGCGAGGGACAGGTGCTGTTCACCTATCTGCATCTGGCCCCCGACCCGGACCAGACCCGCGAGTTGATCGACAGCGGCGTGACCGCCATCGCCTACGAGACCGTAACCGACGACCGCGGCGGGCTGCCGCTGCTGGCGCCGATGTCCGAAGTCGCGGGGCGGCTGGCACCGCAGATGGGGGCCTGGGCGCTGCAAAAAGCCAATGGCGGGCGCGGCGTGCTGATGGGGGGCGTGCCCGGCGTCGGCCCGGCCGAGGTGCTGGTGATCGGCGGCGGGGTGGTCGGAACCCATGCTGCCCGGATCGCGGCCGGCATGGGCGCCCATGTCACCGTTCTGGACCGCTCGCTGCTCCGGCTGCGCCAGCTTGACGAAACGTTCGGCGCGGCCTTCTCGACCCGCTATTCGTCCGAGGGCACGCTGGCCGAGTTGCTCGAGCGGGCCGACATGGTTGTCGGCGCCGTGCTGATACCCGGGGCGACCGCCCCCAAGCTGGTGCGGCGCGCCGATCTGGCGCGGATGAAGCCCGGCGCTGTGCTGGTCGATGTGGCCATCGACCAGGGCGGCTGCTTCGAGACCTCGCACCCGACCACCCATGAGGACCCGGTCTTTTCGGTCGACGGCATCCAGCATTATTGCGTGGCCAACATGCCGGGCGCGGTGCCGCGCAGCGCGACCTTGGCGCTTGGGAACGCCACCATGCCGTTCCTGCTGGCGCTGGCCGACAAGGGCTGGCGCCAAGCCTGCGCCGACGACCCGCATCTGCGGGCCGGGCTCAACGTGCATGCGGGCCATCTGACCTGCTACGCTGTCGGCTTGGCGCAGGGCATCGACGTTCTGTCGCCGCACCTGGCGTTGAAGGCCTGAGCGGAAGGCCGCGCTCAGCGCGCCTTCAGAAGGTCCCGGATCTCGGTCAGAAGCTGTTCCTGGGTCGGGCCCGCGGGCGCGCCGGGCACCGGCCGCTCCTTGCGGCTGGCGGCGTCCTTGATCCGGTTCACGCCCTTGACCAGCAGGAACACCACCCAGGCGATGATCAGGAAATTGATCAGCGTGGTGAGGAAATTGCCATAGGCGAAGACCCCGGCATTCTCGCCCTCCCCGATGCGGAAGGCGAGACCTGAAAAGTCGATGCCGCCGACGAAAAGCCCGATGACCGGATTGATGAGATCGTTGACCAGCGAGGTCACGATGGCGGTAAAGGCCGCGCCGACGATGATACCCACGGCCATGTCCATGACATTGCCCTTGGCGATGAAATCGCGAAATTCCTGCAGCATGAAAATACTCTTTCCTTCTGAAAGTCCCCCGCCGCACCTTCCGCTACGGCAGGTCGAGCCTAGCACAGCCTCGGCCGCCCGCGCTGCGTTTTTCGCCCGGCGGCAGAAGGTCGACCCGGACCCGCTCAGCCGCCGGTTTCGGCCAGGCTCCGGCGCAGTTCGACCGCGTCGCGTCCGGGCGGCTCGCCGAAATGGCGGCGGTATTCGCGGCTGAATTGCGACGGGCTGTCATAGCCGATGCGATAGCCGATGCCCGCGACATCGCCGGACCGGGTCAACAGAAGCCGCCGCGCCTCCTGCAACCGCAGGCTTTTCTGGAACTGCACAGGCGTCATCGCCGTCGCCTCCTTGAAGTGGCGATGGAAGGTGGCCGGGCTCATCCCGGCCAGCGCCGCCAGATGCCCGACCCGCAGCGTCTCGGCATAGTTCTCGCGGATCCAGCCGATGGCGCGGCCGATCCGGGCCAGACGGCTGTCGGCCATCCCGATCTGCCGCAGCCGCGCGCCCTGAGGCCCGTTCAGCAACTGCCAGACGATTTCGCGCCGGATCATCGGCGCAAGCACAGGGATGTCCTGCGGCCGGGCGGCGACCGATAGAAGCCGGTCGAGCGGGTCGATCAGCGCCTCGCCTAGATCATGCACCTCGATGGCAGCACCAATTGGCGGATCGCCCGTCGGGCGCTGGCCCAGCATCAGTTCGGCCACCACGGCCGGGTCGATCTCCAGCGCCAGCGCCAGATAGGGGGTCTCGGGCGCCGCGCCGACGATCTCGGCCCGGATCGGCACGTCGAGCGAGGCGATCAGGCATTTGCCCGCATCGTAGCGGAACACCCGGTCGCCCAGACGGCTGATCTTGGCGCCCTGCAACACCGCGCAAAGCGAGGGCCGGTACACCCCGTGAAAGAGGCCCGACGGTCTTTCGGCATAAGACAGCCTCAGCCCCGGAACCGGGGGCTCGCGCCCATGCGCCTCCCACAACGAAACGAGCTTGGCCCTGAGGCCGGAAAGTCGGTTGGTCATACGCCCACTCTAGCCCGGTCGGCGGCGCTCTCCAAAGTCAATCGGCGGCGGGATGAGAGAATCGTGCAAGTTTGCGAGAGGATCGGCGTGGCGAGGGACCCGGCCCGGGCCCATTTCGGGACAGAGGCCGGAGCGGGCGCCCCTCGCCGCGCTCGGGCCCCCAGTCAGGAAAGGAAAGCAACATGCGCTATCGTCGTCTTGGCCCAAGCGGCCTTTTCGTGTCGGAACTCTGCCTCGGCACCATGACCTTCGGCGGCTCCGAAGGCATGTGGGGCCAGATCGGCCAGCTGGGCCAGGCCGAGGTGGACGGCCTCGTGGGCAGCGCGCTCGAGGCCGGGATCAACTTCATCGACACCGCCAATGTCTATGCGGGCGGCGAAAGCGAGCGGCTTCTGGGCCAGTCGCTGAAGAACCTCGCCGTGCCGCGCGAAGATGTGGTGATCGCGACCAAGGTTCTGGGCCCGATGGGCGCGGGCGTGAACGCGCGCGGCGCCTCGCGCTATCACATCATGGACCAGTGCAAGGCCAGCCTCGCGCGGTTGCAGCTTGATCACATCGACCTTTACCAGATCCACGGCTTCGATCCGGCGACGCCCATCGTCGAGACGCTGGAGGCGCTCGATACGCTCGTGCGGCAGGGTCATGTGCGCTATCTGGGCCTGTCGAACTGGGCCGCCTGGCAGATCGTCCGCGCGGTCGGCATCGCCGAGGCGCGGCGGCTGGCCCCGATCCTGTCGCTTCAGGCCTATTACACCCTGGCCGGGCGCGATCTGGAACGCGAGATCGTGCCGATGCTGAAGGAAACCGGCATCGGGCTGATGGTCTGGAGCCCGCTGGCGGGCGGGTTCCTGTCGGGCAAGTACGACCGCGAGGGCAAGGCCGCGGACGGGCGGCGCGCCAGCTTCGACTTCCCGCCCATCGACAAGGACCGCGCCCATGACGCCATCGAGGCGATGCGCGGCATGGCCGAGGCGCGCGGGTGCAGCGTGGCGCAGATCGCGCTGGCCTGGCTTCTGCATCAGGAGGTGGTGACCTCGGTCATCATCGGCGCCAAGCGCGCGGACCAGCTGACCGACAATATCGGCGCGACCAAGGTCGAGCTGAGCGCCGACGAGCTGGCCCGCCTCGATGCGGTGACCCGCCTTCCGGCCGAATATCCCGGCTGGATGCTGGAACGGCAGGGCGAATACCGCAGCCAGAGCTAGGCCCCCAAGGGGCAGCAGGCGGGGGCCGGCATGGTCCGGCCCCCGTCTTCGATACGTCCGCCGGCGCTATTCGGCAGGGGTCAGCCCGTTGGGGCAGGTTCCGGCCTCGGCTTCGGCCGCGTCGCGGATGTCCTGGCTGATCTTCATCGAACAGAATTTCGGTCCGCACATCGAACAGAACTGCGCCTCCTTGTGGGCGGCCTTGGGCATGGTCTCGTCATGGAAGGCGCGCGCCGTGTCCGGGTCGAGCCCCAGATTGAACTGATCCTCCCAGCGGAAGGCAAAGCGCGCCCGGCTGAGCGCATCGTCCCGCGCCTGCGCGCCCGGATGCCCCTTGGCCAGATCGGCGGCATGGGCGGCCAGCTTGTAGGTCACGACCCCGGTCTTGACGTCGTCGCGGTCGGGCAGGCCCAGATGCTCCTTGGGCGTGACGTAGCACAGCATCGCGGTGCCGAACCAACCGATCATCGCGGCGCCGATGGCCGAGGTGATATGGTCATAGCCCGGCGCGATGTCGGTCGTGAGCGGCCCGAGCGTGTAGAACGGCGCCTCGTGGCAATGCTTCAGCTGCTCGTCCATATTGGCCTTGATCTTGTGCATCGGCACATGGCCCGGCCCCTCGATCATCACCTGACAGTCCCTGGCCCAGGCGACCTGCGCCAGCTCGCCCAAGGTCCGCAGCTCGGCGAATTGCGCCTCGTCATTGGCATCGGCGATCGAGCCTGGCCTGAGCCCGTCGCCCAGACTGAACGAGACGTCATAGGCGCGGCAGATGTCGCAGATCTCCTCGAAACGCTCGTAGAGGAAGGACTCGCGGCCGTGATGCAGGCACCACTTGGCCATGATCGAGCCGCCCCGGCTGACGATGCCGGTCACGCGCCGGGCCGTCAGCCCGATCATCCCGCGTCTCAGCCCGGCATGGATGGTGAAGTAATCGACCCCCTGCTCGGCCTGCTCGATCAGCGTGTCGCGGTAGACCTCCCAGCTGAGATCCTCGGCCACGCCGCCGACCTTCTCCAGCGCCTGGTAAAGCGGCACGGTGCCGATGGGCACGGGCGCGTTCCGGAGGATCCAGTCGCGGATGTTGTGGATGTTGCGGCCGGTCGAGAGGTCCATCACCGTATTGGCGCCCCAGCGGATCGCCCAGACCATCTTCTCGACCTCTTTCTCCATCGAGGAGGTGATGGCCGAATTGCCGATATTGGCATTGACCTTCACCTTGAAGGCGCGGCCGATCACCATGGGTTCAAGTTCGGGATGGTTGATATTGGCCGGGATGATCGCCCGGCCCGCAGCGATCTCGGCGCGGACGAATTCGGGCGTCACCAGATCGGGGATCTCGGCGCCGAAGGGCTCGCCGTCGCGGGGCTGGGCCGCGCTGCGGCCCTCGTTCTCGCGGATCGCGGCGAATTCCATCTCGGGGGTGACGATCCCGGCCCTTGCATAGGCCAGCTGGGTGATCGCCCGCCCAGCCGTCGCCCGAAGCGGCTCGGGCCGCCGCGGAAAGGCCGGCACGAGCCGCGCGCCTTCGGCAAAGCCATTGTCGGCGGCGGTCACGTCGCGGGCCGGATAGGTCTCGGCCTCACCGCGGTCGCGCGCGAAGGGGATCCGCACCGGCGCAAGCCCTGCGGCGATGTCGATCCGCGCCCCGGGGTCGGTATAGGGGCCCGAGCTGTCATAGACCGTCACCGCCCCCTCGCCGGTCGCGATCCGGCGCAGCGGCACCCGGATCGGGTGGATCTCGCCGCACAGGTAAAGCTTTTCCGAGGCGGGCAGCGGCCCCAGCGTGATCTGCGGAACGGTGTCGGGTCTGTTCATCTTCGTCTCCTCAGTTGACCTGACGAGACCCAGACGGATGATGAGGCAGAAAGCGGGGCCGTTGGCCCGAACGACCTTGACGGTCCGGGGGGCCTTGCGGCCCGGGGGGCGGGATCTTGCGGCATGCCCCTCGGTCTTCCTACGCCAGTCTCAACTGGGTCAGGTTCGAAGGGTCGCGTCACCGGGGTTTCCCCCTGTCAGCCTCTCAGTCCCCTTAGCGGGACTCCCCTGACGTGGGACGAGGTATCGCAAAGCCGGGCGAGTCTGTCAAACCCGGGCCGCCGAAGGGTCAGACCGCGTCGCCGGGCGGCGCCACGCGCGCGCCCGAGGCCGTCAGGATCATCTGCCCGTCCTCCTTGTAAAGCGGCCCGGGCGGCAACCGGTCGAGCAGATCGAGCACCGTCTCGGACGGACGGCAGAGCCGCACGCCCCTGGGGCTGGCCACGATGGGCCGGTTGACCAGAACCGGATGCGCGATCATCGCGTCCAGCAAGGCGTCGTCCGGCACGTCCTCACCCAATAGCCCAAGCTCGGCCGCGGGCGATTTGGTCCGGCGCAGCGCCGCGCGCGGTGTCAGACCGGCGGCCGCGAACAGCGCCAGCAGCTGCGGCCGGGTCCAGCCCTCGGCCAGATAGTCGATGACAACCGGCTCGGTCCCCGACCGGCGGATGATCCCGAGCACATTGCGCGAGGTGCCGCAGTCGGGATTGTGGTGAATGACGATCATGCGAGGTCTCCGGCAAAGCGCGCCCGGGTCCGGTTCGCGAAGGCCACCAGCGACAGCATCACCGGCACCTCGACCAGCACGCCGACGACCGTCGCCATCGCCGCCCCGGAATTGAGCCCGAAGAGGCTGATCGCCACCGCGACCGCCAGTTCGAAGAAGTTCGAGGTGCCGATCATCGCGCAGGGCGCGGCGATCCGGTGCGGCACCTTCAGCGCCCAGGCCGCCCCGTAGGCCAGCGCGAAGATCCCGTAGCTCTGGATCAGGATCGGCACCGCGATCAGCGCGATGGCGCCGGGCTGGGTCAGGATGCGGTCGCTTTGCATCCCGAAGAGGATCGCCACGGTCGCGATCAGCCCGACCGTCGAGACCGGCTTGACGCGGGCGGAAAAGCCCGCGATGGCGGCCGGGCTGCCCAGCAGGCGCCGGGTCAGCAGCCCCGCGGCCAGCGGGATCACGACATAAAGCAGCGTGGCCAGCAGCAGCGTTTCCCAGGGCACGGCGATCTCGGACACGCCCATCAGAAAGGCCACGATGGGCGCGAAGGCCACCACCATGATCAGGTCGTTCACCGAGACCTGAACCAGCGTGTAGGTGGAATCGCCCCGGGTCAGCTGCGACCAGACGAAGACCATCGCCGTGCAGGGCGCGGCCCCCAGCAGGATCAGCCCGGCAGTGTATTGCGCCGCATCTGCGGGGGCGATCCAGGGGGCGAAGACATGCTCGAAGAACAGCACCGCCAGCGCCGCCATGGTGAAGGGCTTGACCAGCCAGTTGATCGTCAGCGTGATGAACAGCCCCCGGGGCGCCCGCGCCACGTCCCGCACCGCGCCCAGATCGACCCCAACCATCATCGGATAGACCATGGCCCAGATCAGCACCGCCACCACGAGGTTGATCGAGGCGACCTCGGCCGCAGCGATGCCCTGCACCAGCCCCGGCGCAACCAGGCCCAGCACCAGCCCGACACAGATGGCGGCAGCGACCCAAAGCGTCAGATAGCGTTCGAACCGGCCAAGGGGTCCGGGCTCGGCGGAGGAGGGCGCGGCGGTCATGTCAGCCTCATTTCGTAAATTCTCGAATTATCGTTTCATAGCCGCGCGGCCGGGTCTGGTCAAGCATCGTCATTTCGAGTAGGACCGAAATATGGATCAGATAACCGCCAAGGACGCCTTCGCTGCCCTTGCCCATGAGACCCGCCTGTCGGTCTTTCGCCTGCTGGTCAGGCAGGGTCCCGGAGGCCTGCCCGCGCTGGAAATCGCCCGCCGCCTGGGCGCCCCGCCCTCGACCCTGTCGAGCCATCTGGCCAGCCTCAAGCGCGCCGGGCTGCTGAACGCCGAACGCCGCCACCGCCAGATCCTCTATGCCGCGAACCTCGCCGCAGTGAACGACATCGTGCGCTTTCTGCTGGAGGACTGCTGCGGCGGCGACCCGGCCGCCTGTGCCGGCATCGGCGGCGTGATCCTGCCCGCCCGGGCCACTCCCTCGGACGCGTGACGCGACCCCTGAACGGGGGCGCCCCAGCCGCCGGATTGGTCCCATCACAGCCGTGACAAGAGCGGCCATTGGCCCGATCTCCGCCAGGTTGCGGCGGCGATTCGCTGGGAAAATCAGCGGCTTGCCTCTTCCTTTGTCATCGCCGCCCGGCGGCCGACAGGCTGCACCGGCTTTTCGAAACGTCTGGCGGGCTTTGCCACCGGCATTCACGCGCCTGTCGCGCAGACGTCATCGAACCGTCTCATGTCCTGCCTATCGACCGTCGCATGGCCTTTTTTTGGCCATACTTCCACCACGGGACTGACAGGATTTTTCTCATGAAACGCACTCTTGGGGCGATTGCCCTGGGCCTGATCTCGATGGCGCCCGCCCATGCCGCCACCCTTTACAACACGCTCAGCGGCGAAGCCCCGCTGATCATCGCCCACCGCGGCGCCAGCGGTTATCTGCCCGAGCACACGCTGGGCGGCTACGAACTGGCGTTGCAGATGGGCGCCGACGTGATCGAGCCCGATCTGCAGACGACCGCAGATGGCGAGCTGGTCGCGATGCACGATTCGACGCTGAACCGCACCACCAACATCGAGGCGCTGTTCGCGCCCCGCAACGGCGGTTACCGGGTGTCGGATTTCACGCTGGCCGAGATCAAGACCCTTACCGTCGAGCCCACTGGCGCCACCGCCTCGACCAGCTATGACGGCTTCACCCCCTCGATGGCCGCCCCCTACAAGGTGCCGACCTTCCAGGAAGTCATGGATCTGGTCAGCGCCTACAACGCCACGACCGGCAAGGAAATCGGGATCTATCCCGAGGCCAAGACCCCCAACAGCCTGGCGATGAACCAGCAGATCCTTCAGGAAATGAAGGCCAACGGCTTCGACGGGTCGGTGCAGAACACCTTCATCCAGACCTTCAGCCATGAGGGCGCGCGCCAGCTGGCCGATCTGCAGGTCGAGATGGGCATGGACAACGCCATCGCGGCCCTGGGCTATGCTCGGCAGCTGGGCGACGGCTTCGGTGTCTATGACGCGACCACCGGCACCACCACTTCGCTGGAAGACCTCGCGACCTTCGCCGACGGTCTGGGGCTGAGCCTCAGCGGCGCGCTCAGCGCCGACTTCATCGCCGCCGCCCATGCGCTGGGCCTGACCGTCCATGGCTGGACCTTCCGTCCGACCTCGGACGAGGCCGCCTGGGACATGTTCCTGCCCTGGATCGAAGCCGGGATGGACGGGTTCTTCACCGATTACAGCCTGCGGGGCGTCGAGGTGCTGGACCGCTACGAGGCCGCGGAAGTGCCGGTTCCGGCGACCCTGCCGCTCATGCTGGCGGGCCTGGGCGGGCTCGCGATGCTGCGCCGCCGCCGCGCCGCGGCCTGAGCGACCCTTTGCGAACCGACGCGGGGCGCCTCTTGCGGGGCGCCCCGGCAGGCCCGGCCGGGCCCCCTCAGGCGGTTTCGGCCGGAGCGAGCGTGGGATAGTCGGTCAGGCCATGGGCCCCGCCGCCATACATCGTGTTCCGGTCGGGCTCTGCCAGAACGGCATCGCGCCGCAGACGCTCGACCAGATCGGGGTTCGAGATGAAGGGCCGCCCGAACGCCACCATGTCGGCCGCCCCGCTTTCGACCGCCGCCAGCGCCGAGGCCCGGTCATAGCCGTTATTGGCGATATAGGGGCCGTCGAACAGCGCCCGCAATTCCGGGATGCCGCGCCCCTCGGGCCAGTCGCGCGGGCCGCCGGTCTGGCCCTCGACCATGTGCAGGAAGGCCAGGCCAAAGCGGTTCAGGCCCGAAATCGCCTGCGAGAACAGCGCGAACGGGTCGCTGTCAGCGATGCCGTTGGCGTTCGAGAACGGGCTCAGCCGCAGCCCGGTCCGGCCCGCGCCGATCTCGTCCGCGACCGCCTCGACCACCTCGAACAGGAACCGGCAGCGGTTCTCGATCGAGCCGCCATAGGCATCGGTCCGATGATTGGTGCCGTCGCGCAGGAACTGGTCGATCAGATAGCCGTTGGCGCCGTGGATCTCGACCCCGTCAAACCCCGCCGCCATCGCATTCGCGGCGGCCTTGCGGTAGTCGCCAAGAACGCGGGCGATCTCGTCCGTCTCCAGCGCGCGCGGTGCCGAGACCGGAGCAAAGCCCTCGGCGGTAAAGGTCTTGACCTCCTCGGCCGGGATCGCCGAGGGCGCAACCGGGGCCTGACCGCCCGGCAGAAGCGAGACATGCGATACCCGCCCGACATGCCAGAGCTGGATCGCGATGCGCCCGCCCGCCGCATGCACGGCATCGGTCACCTTGCGCCAGCGTTCGACCTGCAGGTCCGAATAGATGCCGGGCGTGTCGAGATAGCCCTGCCCCTCGGGCGAGATCTGCGCGCCTTCGGTCACGATCAGCCCGGCGCCGGCGCGCTGGGTGTAATAGGTGACATGCAGGTCGGTTGGGGCCAGCGTGTCATGTTCGGCGCGGTTTCGGGTCAGCGGCGCCATCACGACGCGGTTCGCCAGCGCGATGTCGCCCGCGGCGAAGGGGGTGAAGAGCTTGGGCTCGGTCATGGAAAACGTCCTTTGGCATGCGAAAGCTGCAAGGCGCACCTAGGCATCCCCGGCCACCAGGCAAGAGGCTGCGGCGGGAACACCCCTCTGCGCGGTGACGCACAACCCGGGCCTCAGGCCAATGCCATGGCCTCGTCATTGCCCGGACGGTCGGCGACCCGCGCCGGTCGAGAACGTTGACCGCGAACGCCTCGATCCCGGCCGCGCAATCGTTCCGCAGCACCGCCCGCACCGCGCCAATAGTCCTCGGCGCGTTCGCGCCGGCAACCGGGCTGCGGAAGGGAATCGTCCTGGACAACGGACGAGACGGCACCGGCAAAGCGATGCCCGACCGGTCTGAGCGCACCGGCAGCCGGTCTCCTGGACGGTATGGTTCTGCAGGACCACTATCGAGACCCGGTCATGGCCATTCGCTGCGCGATGTCGCAGCTTCGCGCCTGACCATGACCTGTCGGCGGCGCATCTTCCCGACGTGCTGCAGCCGCGCATTCGGCGGCATCAGAAAGGCTGACGAGATCGTCGAGGAAGTCGAAGAAACCCTCAAGGAGCATGAGGACGGCAAACCCGTCTATCCTTGAGGGAAAGACCGGAGAAAGGCAGTGTCAGCCCGAGGCGCTTCTTCTCGTTGATAGTGCGGACGATCCTGCAGAAGGCGCCGATGTCCTTGTTTGCGGCGTTCGTTGAATACTGCCCGGCCTCGACGCGCTCCCAGAGGGCCTGGCGCCAGTCGAGCCTGTCGTCCTGGGTGATCTGGGAGAGTGGGAGGTCGCCGATATGCTCGATAAAGCTGGCAACCGGTTTCTTTCTGCCGTTCCGCCAGATCCGCATCTGATTGGCGTTCTTTCCATGAGCCACGTCGGCCGCGAGCGTCCAGTAGAGTTCCAGAGCGCGGCTGACGGTGATGGAGGGACGCTCGACGGCGCCGAGCAAGGCGCGAGCCTCGATCATGTCCGGCTGACCGCGGCGATTGCTGATCGCATCGACTCGCTCCAGACGCTCTGTCAGCGGCAGGGAGGCGACGCGCTCGACCGGTATGTACCTGAAACCCTTCTGCTTTGCGAGGTTTCGTGCCGCATCGAACCGCGCTTCGGCGTCGGAGGTATCCCCGGCCAGCCTGGCTTCCCATGCACCAATCTGCATGTCCCAGATGCGGCTGGCCTATTGTTTCGCTTCGGCGAGGCTGTCCGTGCCGAGGGATATGTAGATCTCCCGGCGGCCCTCGACGTCGCCGTCGCGGACCCTCTTGGGGACCTCCTTCCGAAGGTAGTAGGTCCCCTTCTTGCCGCGCTGGACGATTTCCATGCCGGGTCTGCCTTGATCTGCGCCTGCAGGCATTGTCCTGCAGATCGGATCATGGTGGGCAAGCGCGAAACACGGGCAAAAACACCGGCAAAAACGTGGGCAGAAAATGCGAAAGTCTGCGCCGCCTCGCGCATGGCGTCCGTCCATCCCTTTGGTTTCAAGAGGTTGGGATTAACGTGGCAGCTTGATTTTCGGATTTAATGGAGCGGGTGAAGGGAATCGAACCCTCGTCACTTGCTTGGGAAGCAAATGCTCTACCATTGAGCTACACCCGCAGCGTCAACCTGACTACCGTTTCGGCGTCACGGCTTCAAGCCGAAAGTGGCCAGGTTACACGGTTTCGCGGCGCTCAGCTGAGTGGCCCTTGCCTCGAAGGAGGCGTTCGATCCTCGCCTCTGCCAGTTCGGCCAACTCGTTCTCAACCTCGTCCGCCTTTGCCCACAAAGGGAGCGTCTGATCTGCGGGTTCGGCTGCGCCGAGATGGCGGCTTGATCGCTGCGGGGACCGTGGCTCGGGTCTTTCACGGACCATTTCGCGATGTCTTGGCCCGCCGTGTTGGCGGTTTTGCAGATTTCGGGCGGACTCGTCCTCTCGCCATCAGCCGCCGTCGGACCAGGAACAGGTTGCCAAGGGGTACCTGATGCGCGCGCCAGAGGTGAAGCTGCCGGAAAAGAAGGCCCGGCATGCGCCTCCGCTTCATCGAGCCGGGCAAACCAGTCCAGAACGCCTTCGTCGGGTCGTTCATCGGCAAGCTGCGCGACGAATGCCTGAATCTGCACTGGTTCCGCTCGCGGCGCCATGCTCGCGACGAAATCGAATGCTGGCGCCAGCATTACAACACCGAGCGCCCTCATTCCGCGCTCGGCTAGCCGAGAACCCGCGCCATCCGCTTGTGCGCGGGCCTGATGTCTTTGGAGAGAATCCGGGATTTGCGGCCATCTTTGGCGCAAATCTGTGAGGCCTCACGAGTTTCCACTCGTTTCTGTGGATCTGGAATTGGCCTTAACCGATTGATTTAACTTGGTCGGAGTGAGAGGATTCGAACCTCCGGCCCCTGCCTCCCGAAGACATATTCAGGCGATATGTTCGCACGATACCCCCTATTTGCCCCACATTTCGTCCTGTTTCGCGCGATTTCGCAGCCGTAGTTTCTTTGCGGTTTCTTTGCGGTCATCCCGCGTGGTGACCCATGGATGACGCTTCCACCCCCACCAGTTGCTACTGGCTGCGCGACGACGACGGCGCCGAGATCCTGATCCCGATGTGCTGCGGGGCGGCAATAGGCGGCCCGGCGGAGTGCACCTGCAATGTGCCGGAGAGCCGGATCGAGGCGGCAGAACGCGGGCGGGCAGAGGCCGAGGCTCAAGTCCTGCGGCTGAGGGAGGTCCGCGATCATCGCCTGGAAGAACAGGCCAGAATGTGGCGCGAGAACAAGCGCCTGCGCGAGCGGATCTCGGAACTGGAAACCCTGCTGGCTACGAAGGCCAGCTAACTTCGGAGACACCATGAAGCTGAAAGCAAGCCCGGAGAGCATTCGCAAGATCCGAAAGTCGGCGGCGGAGAACCTGCGCAAGGCGCAGCGCGAGCTGACCGCGGCTGGCGATCACGGCACCGCCTATCAGGTCGAGACCATTCTTAAGCGGCTGGATGAGCGCCGGAAGATGGACGCGGATGCAGTAGAGCGCGAGGCCCGTGAACAGCGGGCGATACGCAAGTCGCTTGGCCTGTCCAGCTAACCCCAACGCCCCACAGGGCATGCCGAGGACGATCCCCGCAAACCAGAATCAAACTGAACCCGGAGGCACCATGAACAGAACGATGCAGGGCCTATCGAAGAAGGACCAAGCGGCCCTTCTGGCCCGCGAGAGGAAGCGCAGGCGCAGCGGAGATTGGGGTGATTGGGAAACGCTGGCCTTAATGCCCGGCCAAGCCGGTAGCGGATGGGCGGCATTTATTACGACCGCGCACCGCAACAAGGTTTTCAGCGTCCTCGACAGGCAAGCAGAGGTTGGCGTCAGGCACCTTGCCGTCAGCAGCCTGTCAGGCCAGCGCCCGACATGGCCCGAGATGCAGCGCATCAAGGATGAACTGGCCGGGCCCGAGGCCACGGCGGTCGAGGTCTACCCGCCTCGCGATCAGGTGGTCGATGAGGCCGACATGTTCCACATCTGGGGGCTGCGTGGTCGGCTTCCGTTCGGCCTGCACATTGAAACCATACCGCCTGCGGCAACCGCCCTGCGGCCCCAGTCCAGCTAACACCGCCTAGGAGGTCGAATGTCATTCCGCCACTTCACGCGCAAACCATGCGAACGCTCAAACAGGCCCTGCGGATACTGCGGCACTTGCGAGCGCGAGGCGCGGCGGTTCTCTCGGGAGCATCCGATCAAGAGTCGGATCGAGGAGGTGCTGGCGAGCGGGAAGACCGAATACCACGCGCTCGCAAGGCAGGTCTTCCCTGGCGACATTACGCCCAGAGCGTGGCGCTATAGCAGCCACGGCGGCCCGCCGGGTTGCTACATGGCTCTGAGCAAGGCGATCCGCGAAATGGGGCTCCACGAAGGCTTCGCCGCCCATTCGCGATACGTTTACCCAAAGTCCAGCTAACCCCGGAGGCACCACAGATGTTGAAATATATGGCCGAACATAGCTGGCGCGACGAAATCCGCGCTGTCGAGGTGGATAAGGAAACCGAGTCCAGCGTGTGGATCTCCGGGCGCCGTCGCCCGAAGATCGCGCAGAGCGCGACCTTTCACGACACATGGGACGAAGCCCATGCATATCTGACCGCAATCGCGGATGGCGAGGTCATGCGCTGTCGCAGCGCGCTCGATCACGCGAAATCCCGAGCGGGGAACATCAAGAGGATGAAGCGCCCCGCCGACCAGTCCAACTGACCCCGATCCCACAGGGCAGGCCAAGGAGGGCCTAAGAATGGGCAAGATGCCGCCACGCCACCGCCGAGGGGCAGCGAAGTCACTGCGCCGGATTTGCGAGCGCCTTGGGCTGCCGTTCCGAAAGACGCGGGGACAATCGGCGCCGCCCAGGGAAGATCAGATGATGCCGAAATCGAATTGCACCCACGAACACCCAGGCGACTACATTCTTGACGTCTGGATCTGCGGGCAATGCTGGAGGAAAGTCGGAGAAAGACCGCACAGATATGGGCTTGCTGAAGCCCCTCTAGGTCTAGTTCCGGGCGCTGGGCTCCCTTATCGGCAAGACATCGTGTGGCGTGCCCCACTCGCCGAATGCGACGGGGTCAGGATGAAAGACTTTATCATGGGAATGGCGAGACGCTACATGTACAGATGCCGCGGCCTGACAGAACGCGAAGCCACCGACCACGCGCTGGATTACGTCCGCAGCCTCGGCGTGCCGTTCGGCCATGAAGAGATCATGGGCGACCCGAGCGCGCTGGCCGATGACGACTTGGACTGTTGGGAGCAGGACGAGACAGCCACCAACTGACGGCTCTATCGCCGCACCTGAGCCGCTATATCGGCCACGGCCGCGAGCTTCGCGTTCGCCCTGAGCCGCCCGGTCCTCTCGGCAAGCCCAGCCGCCAGCAATTGCCGCTCCGTCACCGGGGCGGCGCCTTCCCAACCCGGCTCAGGCTCCAGCAGATCCGGCGGTATCACCAGAGAACTACTGCCACACCCGGCCAGCAGCACCGCGCACGCTATCAGCCAAGGGCGCATCTGCGTCTTCTCCAAGATTGGTGACGATTTCGGCCAGCCGGTCGCGGTCTGCCTCGATGGCAGCCAGCTTCTTTAGCGCCTCGCGATGGACGCGCGCCGCCTCTTCATGGCCCCGCACAGCGGCGCGAGCCTCGGCCAGATCGTGGCGCAGGCCCTGCACCCACCAGCCAGCGCCAGCGGCCCCGGCCAGCAGCAGGGCTGCGAGGATCTGGCGCCAGTAGCGAAGGGCCAGCATCACCAGATGCCCAGCATCACAAGGATTTTCGCTGATAGCATTCCGATAATCGCCAGCGCATTGAGAACCAAAATTGCGATGCATGAGACAAGCCCAGCCGCCAGAACGACCGCCAACAAGACCGCGCTGATGCGCAAAGCTATGCCGACCATCACTCAAGCCCCCGCAAGCACAGCGCGCGCTCCGCAGCCCGGCGGTTGACGAGGCCCGGCACGACCTTGCCTCCCGCCTTGTTCCACATCGTGAGCGCATCGCAGGCGCCGGGCAGATCGCCCGCGAGGGCCCGGCGGGACATCGAGGACCGGCAAAAAGCGCCCGATCCGATGTTGTACGCCGCCGACACAAACGCCGCGCGGGTCTCGACCGACAGGGCCTCGGGCAGGCACGGGCGGATCTCGGCCTCGAACTGCGCCACGCGGTCGGCCAGCTTGGTACGGCATTCCTCGGGCGTCGCGGTCTGGCCCGGGCCGACGCCCAGGGTCTCGCCGTAGCAGATCGTCCAGACGCCCACGATATCCTGATAGGACGCGGTGCGCAGGCCTTCCCAAGGCGCGATGACGGCCACAGCAGCGGCGATCACGGCGGCGGCGGCACCACCGGCCGCTTGCTTGCGCGACGGAGCGCGCTTCGGGCGCAGGGCAGCGAGGATGCGGCGGATCATTCGTCGTCCTCCCCAAGTCCGGTCTGGGCGATGACACGGGCCAGCATCGCGGCGGCGGACAGCAGCCCCACGGCCGATGCATAGACCTCGGGCGAGAGCCCCAGCATGTCGGCCGAGACCAGCGAAGCGGCGGCCTCGAGGCCGGACAGGATGACCATGGCGGCCAGAATCCACACCGACCACGCACGGCGCAGCACCGCGCGCCAGTTGGGCACGAGTTTCATTTGGATTGCCCTCCTTGGGCTATGTCAGGGGGTGTTCAGCGCTCGGCGCGGCCTTCCAGCCGGGCCACGCGCTCGCGTGTATCGGCAAGCTCTTCGCGCAGCTTGTCGACCTTCTTGCTGGTCTCTTCCCCGGTCCTCTCGATCCGGGCGAGGCTGGCGGCGATGGCGCTCTCGGCGTGATCGCGCGACGGGCGCGGCCCCCACCGCAGATAGGCTGCGGCGACCGTGCCAAGGGCGGTGAACGCGGCCAGCACCATGCCTTGGACGCCCCCGATCCGGTGCGCCTCCTGGATTACCTCGGTCACCGGATCAGTCATCGTCATACCCCCAGACCGCGCGGCTGAGGTCGCCCAGAGCCAGCCAGAAACACCAGACCCACGCGACACAGAGCGGCGCCGCAGCCAGCGCCCAGGGCAGGCCGAACGGCGTCCCCCAGCACCCGACGATGATCGCCAGCGTGATTGAAACCTGCGCGGCGGCCCCAGCGGTGCGGATCGCCGGGGACCAGCGCCAGCGCCCGTTGATCGCGATGCCAAGGCGGTACAGCGCAGCCGAGACAGCCACCACCGCGCCCCATGCTTCGGCGGGCCACCGGGTGATCCGGTCGCCGTAAAGCTCTGGCGCCATCACGTCGGCGGTGGACGCCAGCCCGCCGATGATGAAGGCCAGCCCGATCCCGATGAAAACCGCGCCCATCAGGCGCTGCTGGCCGCCGTGCTTGCGCAGGCTCTCGCTTTCCGGCGGGCCGTAGATCTGGCGGTGGAGGCAATTTGCTTCGATCATGACTGCCTTCCAATCCGTGCCACCAACCCCGCAGCCATGCCATCGGTCCTGAGCCAGACCAGCACCAGCCCGCCCAGAAGCGCCAGCAGGGTGCGGAGCGCGTTGTCGGTTGCGTCAAGCATCCGATCAGCCGGTGATGTATTCGCGGCGGCGGTAAAGGTGCGCAGTGCCAGTGTTTATCGATAACGGGCTACCTGAAGGGCCGCCACGTAGGGTGTATCTGACGTGCCTGACGCCCCCACTAGAGTGCACCCGGGGGAGCCTTGTAAAGCCGAGCCCGTGCATCATGTTGCTGACGACACTTACCTCCTCCATCAACGTGGTCACGGGTCCGTATGAATTTGAAACAGCGTCAAAAATCTGGTAATAGAGCCCAAAAACGACGCTGGCGGGCGGGGCCAGGTCCATCAAGCGCACTGTGTATTCGTAGCCGTCTTCAAAATCAGGCGTCGTGATGGTCGTCGTGGCTCCACTCGTGGCACGGCTCCAGAAAAGCCCTGTTGCACTATCCCCAACGGTGATCTTGTTGTAGGGGTGCCAGCCGGTGGCGACGACAGGCGCGCCGTCCGCACCTTCGGCAAGGCGTTCGATATCGCCGCCGACAGACGCTGACAGCACCTGACCGGAGACCATGCCGAAGACCGTCGACAGCGGATCGCCCGCTTGGGCGGCGGTCAGCTGCGCCACGCCCTCCGGGGTGAAGCCGCCCGTCGCATAGCTGCCCAGCGTGATCCACGCGCTGTTGGCCTCGTTGCGCATTTTGAGCGCTTTTGCGGTGGTATCGGCCCAGAACATGTTGGGCCATGTCTCTGTCGGCGCAGTTGCTCCGGCATTGTTCGACGCTGTGGCTGCCATCACGCCCTGAAAAAAGGCGAAGGCCTGAGCCTTGGTGTGGGTGATGTTCGGAACATAGGTGGCCTGTGTCATGGGCTCCTCTTGGGTTAGGTCGCGCGGTAGGTGAAGACGGACAGGCGGGTGACGCGCAGCGCATAGTCCTCGCTTTCGACGCTCAGGGCCGCGCGGAACTGGAAGAGACGGCCGTCGAACTCGGCCGCATCGAAGCTTTGCCAAGGCCCCCAAGTCGCGGTGCCGTCGTCATAAAGCCGGACTTGGGTGTCGAGATCGCCATAGGCATCGGCCCCGCCCTGCCAGAATAGCCCATCAGGCGGGGTCCAGAAGGCGGCCGTGCCGGGGCCGAACATCAGATCCTGCCGCTCCTCGATCAGCACCTCGACATCGCTGACCAGCCGCACCGGCCCGGATGTTCCGAGGTTGATGAGGGACGAGAAGTAATAGAGCGCGGAGGTCGCGCCCTCATCTGTCGACAGGACGCCGCCGGTCGCGAAGCAATCCGCCTTGGTCCCGGTAAAGCCCGGCGCCTCGATCCGGGAGGCGACCTCGGTCATCGGCACCAGCGAGGCGGCGCGCAGCGACACCGAAGTCACCGGACCGGGGTTGTCCTTTGCATCATAGGGGCGGGCGAGATAGCTTCCAGTCTTCAGAGGCAGGGTCGCCTCGGTGACACCGCCCGAGACCGCCTTGCCGATCACGACAGAGCTTTGCCAGGTGGCGCCGACCAGTTCGGCCGAGTGCCTGAACTCGATCCGGCCACCCTGCTGCACGTCGAGCGACGGGTGCCGGTCCCAGCGCAGCATCGCCACCGCGCCGCCAGCGGACTGGCCCGAAAGCCCGGTGATCGCGACCGGCGGTGCGTTCTCGCCCAGCACGGCCGAAGCGCCGGAATAGGCCCAATCCGACCACATGCCACGGACGTTGCGCCCGCGCGCGCCGAAGACATAGGTGCCGGGGGCCATGTCGTCGATCAGATCCTCGGCCACGTCCGTGATGCCGCGCACCGTCGCCTCGGCATCGGTGATCGGCCTCCAGGAGAACTGCCAGGCGTCGATAAAGGGGTTGTCGGTCATGGCCGCCAGCCGCACCCGGGTCTTGACCCCGCCGCCGCCGCGCGTCTCGTAAAGCTCCTCGCTCATCGTCGGCGCCGAGACCACTGGCTTGGCGGTCGGCGACGGCAGGGTGGGGATGCCGCCCGCAGGCTTCGGCGTCTCTTCGGAGGTGCGCCAGTCGAAGATTGCGGGACCGGTCTCGATGCAGGTCAGCGTGACCGACACGCCGTCTGGGCCAATCGCAACGGTGCGCGCCAGCACCTCGAACTGCTTGTCGGTCCAGCCTCGGCGCGGGATCGTCACGCGGATATTATCGCCGAGCCGCACGCCCCAGGCCGCCAGCGAACAGGGCAGCACTACCTGTTTCTGCCGTCGCGCCTTCAAAAGCGCCAGCTTCATCAGCCGCTGGCCCCGGGCAAACCCGGTCTCGCCCGGCAGCTCGCCCATATCCATCACCAGCGTTTCGCCATTGTCGGCGGCGCGGTAGGTCTCGCTGTCAAGCACCGGCAGATCTGTGACGACATGTTCGTGCGCGGGGTCGGCGTATTGCGCTTTGACGGTGTTGAACTGTTCCTCGAAGGGGCGCCGCGCCGTGACCCTGATCCCGGCGACAAGCATGTCCTCGGTGACCGTGAACGCGGGCTCTTCCCAAGCGGCCCCGCCGACAGCGAGCTTGCCGCGGTCATAGGACCACCAGCCACCCCAGGCGGACGAGAGCACGTCGAGGTTTTCGGCGGCCGTCGCCTCGGTGTCGAGCACGCCGTTGAAGGCATAGCGGTCCTCGCTCGAGTCGTCAGCGAGCGTGACCTGTTCCTCGCTGACATTCGCCAGCGCGATCAGCGCATCGAGGTCGATATCCTCCTCGGTCCAGCCCGGCCCGCCCCGAAGCTGCGGGGTCAGCATGTAATCGCGCAGGCACAGCGCCGGGTTGGTGCTGTAGCGGGTCTGGCCGTCGCGCGGGTCGAAGACGCGCTTGCCGCGGGCGCGGACCCGGATCTGCGGCGCCCCGCTGGGGAAGATGTCGCGGTCGTAGTTCGCCGCAAAATAGACCCACGCAACGCCACGGCCCCGGTGATCGGCCGTCCACTCCGAGGCCGCAGCAACGTATTCCGCGTCCGCGACCTGATCGTCGGACCCATTGTAGACCTTGAGATAGAAGCGCCCTTTGTAGTCGCTGTCGATCTGGCCCCAATAGTAGGGGTTTCCCGTGCCTGCGGCTGCGTCTGCGGTGTATTGCGCCTCGGTCCAGACCTTCGTCTCGCCCAGCCAGACCTCGACCGCGCCGTCGATCTCGTGACAGGCAAGCGGCATGGCGCTGTGGTAACGGAAATGCGGCTTGCCGCCGAATGTCGTCGTCGAGCGCGCGATGATGGACCCGCCAAGGGTGCGCTCGCCGTAAAGGATCAGCCCGGTGGTGACCGGCTGGATCTTGTTCAGCGTGATCTCGTCGCGGGTGCTGACCTTCGGCTTTTTCTGCATCGCCATCTGGATGCCGGTCAGCGCGAAGGCCAGGGCGGCCTGCCCGAGGATCGCGGTCGCGGTCAGGCCCGCCATCCAGCCGCCAGCCGCCGCACCAAGCGCCGCCACGACGGGCGGCATGGCGCAGGCGGGTCCGGCCAGCGCGATCAGCGCGGTCGTGCAGAGGATCAGTCGACGCACCACGCGGCCTCCGCTGTCAGGACCGGACGGCGCACCAGCCCGGCGGCGCCCAGGTGCAGGGCATAGCGCCCGGTCACCACGCCCATGGCGCCGGGCATCGCCCCTTCGGCCGCCGTCATCACCCAATCGCCCCGCCGGGCCCGGGCGACGGCCACGCGCGGCAGATGCGCGTCGACCAGATCCTCAACGGATCGGTGGCCCAGCTCGACCAGCACCTTGGCGGCCGTGTATTCCGATCCGTAGGCTGGCAGGTCCGGGATCGGATCGGCGCCCGTCATGGCGCGCGCGACGGCCCGGCAGAAGCCCAGACAATCGGCCGTGCCCCATTCGAAGGCGCGGCCCTCCCAATCCCGGATCTCGGCTGCCAGTCGCAATTCCCAGCCTTCGCCCCTCATGGCCGCCCCCATGTGTCTTCCCGGTTCTGGATGGCCTGCACGAGGTCGAAGAAGCGGTCGCCGGGAAAGCGGCGCTGCTGATCCTCGGGCAGGTAATAGAAGGGGTACTTGCGCCCCAGCTCCATGCTGCGCGGCTCCATGCCCAGCGTCGTCGTCGCGGCGTCCGGGCTGTCGTCGCTTTCCATGGTGTCGGCGATGCCCTCCCAGAGCACATCCGCCGTCTCGATCTGGCCCTCGCCGTCGAAGAGCCCGAGCAGGACCGTGACCCGGCGGCGCTGGAACTCTTCCAGCTCGGCCAGCGCGATCACCTCCGGATCGAGCCCGGACAGCGTGATCGACATGCCGGGAATATCGTCCTCGCTTGTGACGCTCGCCTCGCCGATGGACAGCGCCTGCCCGGCCCCGACATAGGTCACGCCGTCCCAGGTGACGCTGCCGTAGCCAGTGAACATGGCAACATCGCCGGTGTCGAACCGGCAGCGCACCAGCAGGCCGAGGGTCCGATCTCCGCTCGCGTCCATCACAGAGCCTCGATCAACGAAAGCGTGCGGGTACGGCGGTGATCGCCGTCCACCTCGTATTCGGTCTCGGGTCCGGCCAGCGCCCAGGTGCCGTAGGGCGCCAGCATCTCGACCGTCTCGCCCAGGATCGCGGCCTCCCTGAGCCTCGGCCAGACCCCGATCTTTTGCGTCTGCGCGACCGTCACAGTCCCGGCGCTGGTCACGATATGCAGGTGCCCGCCGATGGTCAGGTAATCACCGACCACGGCCGCGCTGCCGACCGGGACGACGATCCAGAGCTCTTTTACCCGGGTCGCGGTCGAACTCGACACCGTGGGGTTGGCGGACATCACCCCATAGGGGCCGTCATAGTCCTGCGGGGCCATCTCGAAAGTCCCGGTCACGCCGTCGAGACTGGCAAGCCATGCCTCGACCTCGGCATTCTGACGCCGGTCCAGATGCTTCAGCGTCAGCTCGGCCGCCCACATGCCGCCCATGAAGTCATAGGCGGTCTGCGCGAAGCTGTAGGGCGACTGGACGCGAACGGTGCTTGTGAGCCTGCGCAGCCGGAGCGTGGCGGCCTGGACGGCGGCAGGGACGGTCATTGGCCTCGCCCTCTTACCTTACCGACCCGCGCAGTTCTGGCCTGCGCGATTTGCGCTTCCTCTCGGGCAACCCGGCGCACCGCTTCGGCGATCTGGCGCGGGTCCGCATTGGTCTGCCCCACGCTGACGTAGATATCGCCCATTCGAACAGACCCGCCGCCGCCACTATTGGTGCTGAACGCCCCGTTGGGGATGATTTGGCCTGACATTCTGGGGGTGAAGATCTCCGGCCCCATCTCGCCGACAAGGTAGGATTTCCCGCCAGAGACAGGGCCGCCGGACGCACGGGCGCCAGCGATTCCTTGAGCTATCAGGCCAGCAACCGGCTTGACTGTCCCCGTGCCGCCGCCCGCCGTTGCGAAAAGCCCCGAAAACAGCCCCTCGAAAACTGACCCAAAGGCATTTGAAATCGGCGTGAGGGCGCGGTCGAGAAGGTCGTCAAGCATCCGGTCGGCCAGCGCCGAAATCGCGTCGCCCGCATCTCCGGACCCCTTTATGACATCTCGGAAAAAGCTCTTGAAGCTGGCGCTTGCATATTGGACTTCGCCGCCGACACCAGAGGTAACGGCAGCGCCAGCGGCCCTGGCAGTCTCTGCCGCAGCCTGAAGGTTTCCGGATATCCCGCCCCGGAGGCCATCCATCAAATCCCGGCCGATCCGCATCCACGCGCGCGAAGGCGAGCGCGTTTCGGACTCGTCGCGGATTGCTTCCTCGATGTAATTCGCGGCGTCCCTTGCGGCGGCGGCTGCGTCGGCACCCGCGCCGGACATGCCGATGGCAAGGCCCGCGCCAAGGTCTTCCGCGATGCCTTGGCCCGCACGGCGTCCGGCCTCGGACGCACCGGGCACGCTGAAAATGGTTTTGATCTGATCGGAAAACCAGGTCTTCAGGCCTTCCCATCCCTCAAGGATGCCAGCCTTGATGCCTTCAAGGATGCTGCTGCCGATTTCCCGGGCCGACGTCACGACATCGCGGGCGACCCCCATGATTGCCTGATCGAGCCCGTTGAACCACTCGCGCGCTCCGGCAAGGCCATCGACAATCGACTGCCGGATCTCGGCGATCACCTGCTCATTTTTCTCGCGGTTCTTGGCTCGGGTCTCATCATCCCAGAAGCCTTTCGACCCCTCGCGCATTGCATCTGCAAACGACTTTGCAATCTCTTTCAGCGCGCCTGTGGTTTTCGGAAACCGCTTTGTCAAACTTTCCCACTCAATCGCCGCATAGGCCGCTGCACCAGCCATGGCGCCGAAGCCAAGGACGATAGCCCCGACTGGCGTAGCAAGGGCAGCAAGACCTGTCGCCAGAAGCCCGGCGCCGATAGCCATCGGCCCGATAGCGGCAGCAGCCGCGGCAATGGCCACGCCGATCCGAACGAATTTCGGATCCAGCTGCCCCAGCGCCCCGACCATATTCGTGAAACGGCCGACCAGATCTGTGACCATATCCAACAGGCCGGTATCGGCGATTGTCAGCTGCAGCTCCTGAAACGATGAACTCAGGCGCCGGAGGGCGCCATTCAGGCCCTTCATGCGGGCCTGCGCTTGCTCGGTGGCCGAGGCCTTGTCGATCGCCGCCTTCATCTCATTGATGCCGTCCGCGCCTTCGCGCATCAGGGCCAGCGCCGTCCGGCCGGAGTCCGTGCCGAAAATCGTCGTCACCACGTCCATGCGCCGTTCTTCTGTCAGGCCGGAAAGCTTGTCCTGAAGCTCCTGCGCGATCTCGGCCATGGATCGCATGTTCCCCTCGGCGTCGAAGAACTGAAATCCGAGGTTCTGAATTTCAGCCGCTGCCGTGGAGGACACCGGGACCAAGCGCTGAACGAAGTTCTTGAAGCTGGTGCCCGCATCGGAGCCAGATGCAAAGCTGGAAGAGGTCGCGGCAATGGCCGCATTGAAGTCCTCGAAGCTGACCCCAACGCCAGCCACCGCGCCGCCCGCCTGCCCGAGCGCCAGCCGGTAATCGTCAAAGCCGAATTTCGATTGCAGCAAGGCACCGGTCACGAGGTCCGTCACCTTGCCAAGATCCTCGGCGCGCTTTCCGAAGTTCAGCATGACATCGGTCGCGAGGTCACCGGCAGACGCAAGATCGGACGACGACGACGCGGCCAGCATCAGCGACGATTTCAGCGCGCCCCCAAGAATCTCCGAGGCGCTCAAGCCGTTCTTGGCAAGGATTTCGATGGCGTCGGCCGCTTCCGCCGCAGTGAATTGCGTGGTCGCACCCATGTTTCGGGCGGCCTCGCGCAATGCATTGAACTCGGAATCGGACGCCCCCAGGGCGGCCCGAACCCGGTTCATGCTGGCTTCAAAATCACCAGCGGTTTTCAGGATCAGCGCCCCGGCGCCCGCAATTGGGGCGGTCACCCGCAGCGAAAGCGTCTGGCCGACCTCTTTCATTCGGTCAGCGGTCCTCGCCAAGGACCGCTGCAGGCCGTTCATGCCTGCCTGCGCGCGCTTCACCCCGCTCTCGAATGCCGCGCTGTCCAAGGACAGCAGGGCGCGCAGGACGCCAATTTCAATCGCCATTTGGGTGGGACCTCGCGTGCATCGCTTGCATCCAGCCGCGCATCTCGGCCAGCGCAACAGGGGTATTCACTGGTGCCTCGGCGCTCTTGGGCGCCAGCGTTGGTTCAGGCGGCATGTCGCCGGGCTTGTGGTAAGCAAAGCGCGCGTATTGCGCCGCCTGCCACGCCAGCCGCAGGTCGCGCAGCGCGGAAGATTCCGCGATGATCTGCATTTCGCGCAGGGTGACGTGCTGGAAATCTCCGGGCGCCTGCCCAGACAGGCACCACGCCCGGAATAGCTCGGGCCAGTCTATGCCGCTTTCGGCGTCCGGCCCTTCGGAGGGTTTCCCCCCTTCTTCACCTCCGGGAATGCGGCTTCGGCGACGCGGCCGATGACCTCGCTTGCCGAAATGGCGCCCAGCGTGTCGATGATGACCTGTGCGCGGGCGATGTCGGCGCCCGCGCCATCGTTGGCGCATTCCGCGATGATCTTGGCGATGTCGGAGACGCGGAACCCTTTTTCGAAGCCGGTCATGATCTCGATCATGCCCATCCCGAAAATGTCTTCCAGCGCCATCATCGCGCGGGTCGACATGCGAAGGGTTTCGGTCTCGCCCGCGACTTCAATCGTGACGCCGCTGATCATCAGGAGCCCGCCGTGAAGGTGTAGGCACCGGTACACCGGATCTTGAGGGACAGGCCGATGATGCCGCCCACGTCATCGCCTTGGATCGAAGGGGTGACATAGCCCTCGAACACGAACTTGTCGGGCGTCGTCTGGCCGCGCTCGAGCGGAAGCGTGGTTTCGATCGACAGAAGGGTGCCATCTTCGCGATACCCGTCCGCCGTCGCGAAAAGTGCCGACGTATAGCCGCAGGGAATTTCGATCTCGCCCGGGTCCGTCAGGCCCTTGACGTATTCACGAAAGCCGCCGGAGCTGTCGAGGCTCGTCGCGTCGATCCATTCCGGCTCGATGACCGGCACCACGAGCGCCTTGCACTCAGGGATCGCGGCATAGACCACCGGATCCGCCGAGGCATCGCCCCATTTGGATGCCGCGCCGTGCACGATACGTTGCTTTGTCGCCATTATGGCAACCTCCTTTGAATATGCCGGTAGACCGGCGGGTTATTTGACGTAGGTGATCGAGAAGATCAGGGAGATGCGCTGCAGCAGAACGGTCTTCGTGCCCTGCGCGCCGTCTGCACCGTCTCGGATCGCATCCAGAAACATGCCCTGGACAGGGCCGCCACTGTGGCCATCAAGCAGCGCCAGAACCGCGTCTGCCGCGCCTTGCGCCTCCGCAAACGTTCGGCCGAACGCGTCGACCTGAATGCGGCCTTGCGTCGGGCCGGGTCCATCCATTGACCATTCTGCCCGGCCGGAAAGGCGATGCATCGAGACATAGGGGGCGCCTGCGCCGCTATCCAAAGTCCCCCATGCCACCGGGAAGGGCACAGATGCCAAAAGAAGGTCCTGAAGGTATTTTTCCATCAGCGCCGCGCCGCCCGTTTCGCCCGCCGCGCCACCGTCTTGGCGATTTCCTCGCGGAACCTCTCGGCCAGCCCGCGCAAGACCTTGTCTTTGTTGGCATCCCATGCGGGAGTAAGCATCGGCTGCGGCGAGACTGAGCCGGTGTATTTCCCGCTTTCGTGGTATCGAGGGCCGGTGCCCCACTCCAACAGGTGCGCGTGCGGTTTGCCGTCGCGTCCGCTTGGGGCGCCGACAACCATATTGACAACCGACCGGCCGGATGGCGGCTGCGGCTGCGAGCGTGAGACCTTGTGGGTCACCTGAAAAACATCGTCATCGGCTCCAGGCCAAAGCGCATTAGCCATGTCTGCGACAGGTTGAAGCTCTTTCTTCATCACCCGACGCGCGACGCCTTTCGATGTGCTGCGCGGCAGGTCCGCCAGCGCCTTCTCGATTTCCTTCAGGCCCGTGACCTTCATGCTTATCGACATTTGCGCCGCCCTCCTTGCGCAAAAACCCCGGATCTTACGGCAATGGAAATCCTGTGCGACATGTCGGTCAGTCGGCCTCAACCACCAGCCACACCCACGCCCGATCCGTGATCGCGTCCACCTCGCGGATATTCCATTCCTGCCCGCGCCGAGTGTCGCGCATCCGCCAATCAGTCGTGATGCGCCTCGATTGACTGCTGGAGTTGATCTTGACCTTGTAGCTGCCACGGCCAGCCAGCCGCGCCGCCTGGACCGTCTCATCTCCCTTGGCATAGGTAAATTCGGCATGGCATGCGAACGCCTCTACCCACTCGATCGTGGTACCGCCGTATCCGTCAGGAACGCCGGATGGCCGATCGAACGCAACGGCTTCCGTCAGCACCGCACGATACCGCGACGTGGCGTTCAGACTGCGCGCCATCTCAGCGCCTCCACCATCGCACCGAAAGCCGGGGACAGGTCGTATCCGAAATAGAGATGCGTGAGGTACAGCTTGACCGCGACCTCGGCCGCGCGCAGCTGCCCCGCAGGCAGACCGCAGGTATAGCTGAGCGTCACGCCCTCCACCGGCTCGGCCAGCGTTACCATGGGGCCGAGGGCAGTCAGCTCAACACTGACCGCGCCCCCGGCCGAGGCCGTCACTTCGGACACATCGGGCATCGCCAGCATATAGGGGCCCGGCCCGACATGGGTTTCCTGCCAGCCCTGGGGCAGGATCGCCCGGCCCAGAACCCCGCGCCAGCCGTCGAGATGGGCCGTCGCGGCCAGCACCAGCCCCTCGATCATCGCGTCCTGCTCGTCATGGTCTATCTGAAGATGCGCCTTGGCGTCTTCCAGCGAGACCACCGGCCGCGCGGGCGGCGTCACCAGAACTGGGATCGCGGTCATTCCCCGGCACCCTTGCGGGCGCGGCGTGGTTTGGGCGCGGCCGAGGTCGAGGGTTCGGCGGTCTCCGCTGGCGCGACCGGTTCCAGAACACCGGCGGCGATCAGATGGGCCACCTCAGCCTCGACAGCCTCACGCATGTCTCCTTCCAGATACATGCGCTCGCCAAGATGCTGTCGCAGGACCGTGTATTTCGGCATGTCGTCCTCCTATAGGCTCAGGAAAGAGGGCGGTTCGCCCGCCCCCTCATAGAGCCGATCAGGCCTCGCGGCCGAAGTCGCCGTAGATGAACGCGCCCGGGCGATAGGTGGCCAGGGCAAGGCGCTTTTCGGCGAGGATCGTCACCAGGTTCTTGGTGAAATCGTCGTTCTCGTAGCCGGTCTCGATCGTGGTCGACCACCGGTCGAAGATCTGCGCCCCGGTGCGGAACGCGCCGACCAGCACCTTGTCGAGGGTCATCGCCATCGAGGGCACGACCGGCAGCGACCACATGGTGGCGCCGATGGTGCCCTGGGGCTGGCCGATGATGTAGCGCCCGGTGGTGTCCTTCAGAAGCTCGATCCAGGCCCAGTCGGCGGGGTGCATGACGACGCCATCGGCGGGCAGAAGCGCCAACGAGGCCTGCAGCATCATCAGGCGGATCTTGTCGATCGAGGTGGTGTCCGCGCCGGTCAGCGGGCTGACATAGGGCGTGGCCTGCGGGATGATGCCCAGCAGGTTCTGCCCGGTGCCGTCGCCGTTGAGCAGCTGGTTTTCCTCGACCAGGTCGAGACCGTAAGCGAGGCGGCTGTCGATCATCGAGCGCACGGCCGACACGTCGGACAGCACCTGGCGCGAGGCCTTCATCCAGTGGGCAATGACCTTGGCCGAGGTCGAGACCACCTCGAGGCGGAAATCCGAGGAGGGCTTGGCCGCGCCTTCGGCCACCATGCCCGCACCATCGGTGCGCGAATGTTCCTTCACGAACTCGATCGACTGGCCGTCCATGTTGCCCTGCGCCAGCAGCGCGCGGATGGTCAGCGGGCGCTGGGGCAGCTCGATCACGCCGGGCAGGCGCGTGGGCGCCAGCGCCGGGCCGATCGATCCGGCCGCGGCGGCGGTCGAGGTGGTCAGCGTTGCCTTGGTCTCGATCCGTGCCCGGTCACCCCGCGCGAACCCGCCCTCGGCAAAGCGCTTGTACTCGTCGCTGTCGACGAAGGACTGGCCAGCCGTCTTCGCTTCGGCCGGGGCGTCCTCGCTGCCGCTCCGCGCGATCTTCTGCTCGATCTCGCCCAGTTGCGCCTTCAGCGCGTTCATGCCGGTCAGCGCCTCGTCGGCTTTTCCCTTGAGGTCCTCCGACAGGGCCTCCCCGGCCTTCGCCTTGCCGAGGGCCTCCTCGGCCAGCGCCTTCACGCCGTCCAGCGACTTGTCGAGCGCTGCTTTCATCTCGACCGCCAGCTCGGCGGCCGTTTTGGTATCATCAGCCATATTGGCCTCCTGTTTGGGTATCAGGCCGAAAGGCCCAGAAAGGCGCGCATGAAATCCGCGCCGTCATTTGCCGCTGCGGCCGGTTCCCCCGGCCCCTTGAGGTGGATGCGCGCGGCGCGCTCCGCCTGCGAGTTCGACAGGCCGAAGGCCCCCTTCAGCAGATCCTCGAACTCCCGCTCGGTCAGCCGGCCCCCGGCCTTGAGCTTTTCCGTCACCGCAGTCACACGCCGCTCGGCCTTCACCGCGGCGATGGTCGCGTTCTCATTGGCGCCAATGCTGACGATGGACACTTCGCGCAGATTCAAGTTCGTCAGTGTGCGCATTTCCGCTTCCTCGTCGAGCTCGTAGCTCCTGACGCGATAGCCGATCGACAAACCGTCGATGTCGCCAGCCTTCAGCAGTTCATAGGCCTCACGCGCCCGCTGCACGCCCATGTTGAGCTGCCCCTTGACCAGCAGGCCCTTGCCGTCTTCGACGGCTGAGGTCCATTTGCCGATGGGCTGCCAGGGATCGTGCTGCCAGAACATCTTGGGCATCGTGCTCTTGGCGGCATGTTCAGCCAGGCTCTCGGCAAAGGCGCCGGGCGCAATGATGTCGCCGTAGCTGTCCGCCTCGCCGCCGAATGTGCTGGCATAGCCCTCGATCTCGCCCTTCTCCCTAAGGGCTTTGATATCGAGAAGCGCCGCCCCTTGCCTGATCTGCATCTCAGCCTCCATTGCCCAGGTCCTCAACCGCGGAAATCGGAACGTTCTGCTTCTGGATGCGCGGCACGTCCCCGCCAGGGACGGGCGGCAGCCCCTCGAGGCGCCGGACCTCGTTGATCGACATCGCGCCCATCTGCGTCATCGGGCCGTAGAAGGCCGCGCGCTCGGCGCTCGACCCGCGCAGAAGCGCCTCCATGTTGACACGCACCGACAGCCCGGCGGCGCGGTCCTCGACGCTCAGCAGCTGCTTGGCCACCGCCTGCTCGATCCGCTTGATCCGCCGCCGCAGGGTGAACTTCTGGAACAGAAGCCCCTGCTGCTCGACGCTGGTGGGCCAGGCGGTGGTGCCGCCGGGATGGCCGATCATCACCGGCGGCACCCCGAAGAAGCGGCAGATCTCCTCGACCGAGAATTGCCGCGTTTCCAGCATCTGCGCGTCTTCCGGCGAGATGCTGATATGCTGATAGTCGAACCCGCCCTCGGCGATGAACGGGCGCCCGGCATTGATGGCGCCCAGATACTTCTCGGGCAGCTTCGCCTCGACCAGCTCGCGCTGTTCGGGCGTCAGCCATTTGTCGAACTTCAGGATGCCGCTCGGGCGCAGCCCGTTGCGGAACATGCCCGCCGCCGACCGTTCCGCGGCCAGCGCCGAGGAAAACGCCTGGCGCCCGAACTGCAGCGTCGACATGCCGCCCAGCGGATCGCCTCCCGGCCCGCGGACATGCAGCACGTCGCGATCGGTCCCGACGAAGGATCTGCCGTCCCGCGTCCAGCGATATTCGAGCGCGCCATCGGGCCGCCGCCGCACCGACACCGCCTCGGGATGGATCGGGTAAAGCCCCACCACCCGGGCGCCCGACCGCTCGACCTGAGCATAGCCATTGCCCCAGAGCTCGATCGAGAGGTTGAGATAGTCCCAGAAGTCGAGCGCGGTCTGGTCGTAGTTCGGGCTGTCATGGATCACCGCCTGCAGCGGATGCGCCGCGGCGGGCGCGCTGAAGCCGACCGCTTCGCGGCGATGCACCTCGAAGGGCAGCGACGAGATGGTCCCGGCGACAAGGTTCGCGCAGGCCCAGACCGCCGAAAGCGCCATCGAGGACTGCGCGGTGACAATCTCGCCCGCATGGCCCGCGCCGCCCCCGAGAGCCGCGACCAGCGCCGCGTCCGTCACCTCGGGCAGCAGCGCGACGGTATCGGCCTTCTCTTCCATCGCCTCGATCGACGGCCGCAGCCATCCGGCAAGCCGGTCTCGTACCCGCATCAGGACGCCTCCAGAGCTGCCAGGAAATCGGCCATCGAGCCCCCGCCCTGCGCCTCGGGATCGCGCAGCATCAGCATGAAGGCGTCGAAGGTGGCGACCAGCGGGTCGATCTTCGACTTGCCCGCCACTTCCTTGGTGATCCGCACCGCCGAGCCCTTGATCTCGGGCCTGGCATTGCCCGCGCACCAGGACATCAGCGCCTGACCGCCATGGCGGAACGTGCCTTGCTTCAGCATCCGCTCAAGCCCCCAGATCGCGGGCGACAGCCGCCAGTCCTGGCCGACGATGACCAGCTGCTCGTAGGTGATGCCGCGGGCGAACATCTCGAACTGGATCGCGGCCGAGTTGGTGGTGTCGACGCCGATTGCATTGGCCCCCGGCAAAAGCCCCGCCTCCAGCAGCCGCGCGGCGATGGCCGCGACCTCGCGCACATCGCCCGAGGTGTCATGATCGTCCAGCAGCACCAGGTCGCCCGCCTCGGCGAAGTCCTGCAGGCGTGGAGCGATTTCCTTGCGTTCTTCCAGAACCTCGGGATGCGCCCAGGCCCGGCACCAGTGCAGCCAGTGCCCGGTCTCGCGGCAGCGCCCGATCACCGCCGCGGCAAAGAGATCGTCAAGCCCGCCGCCATCGACGCCGAGAACCGCCACCTCGCTCCGTTCGATCAGCTCCTCGAGGTCAAGCCCGTCCTCGGCGCAGCCATCCCAGTATTGCGCCCCGAGCCAGCCCGCCGAGAGGCCCACCCCGATCTCGATGTTGAGATGCTGCGAGGCCCAGATCTGTTCGGTATGCTTGGTGACGCGGCCATTGTTCTCGTAATCGTCGACCAGCGCCTGTTCGTCGATCGAGAGCCCGAGGTTCGGCAGCACGATGTTCCAGTTGCGCCGGTCGCGCCAATACTCCTGGTCTCGCTGCAGATCGGGCGGGAACTCGTACAGCACCGGTAACATTATCGGGGACAGGCCGCCGCGGCCGTCCCGGATCGCCCGGGCCTTGTCCAGTTCGATCTTCCAGATCCCGGCGGGCGGCTCGTCGGACTGGGTCGTGATCATCAGCACCTTGCCGCGGGTCTTGGTGATCCCGCCGCCACGGATCTGCTGCATCACCGCCGCGGCCTTGGCCTTCTTGCCGAGCTCGTGCAGCTCGTCGAGGATCGTGAAGACCGGGATTTCCCCGGTGACGATCGAGGTGTCGAAGGTCTTCACGTTCAGCTGGGTATTGGTCTTGCGCCGGGTGATGCTCTTGAGGTGATCCTGCACCTGGAAGATCGCTTCCAGCTTGGGATCGAGCCGGACCATGCCCTGCGCCTGGTCGAAGCAGCGCTCCGAGATGTTCTGCGACGGCCCCACCAGAAGCCCCTGCCGGTTCGGCGCCTCCTCCATGTAAAGCGCGGTCAGCCCGAGCCCGGCCACATAGGTGGTCTTCGAATTCTTCTTCGGCACCATGCACAGCAGTTCCCAGACCAGCGCGGCTTGGGTTTCGGGGTCCTCGGAGGCGAAGAAGGCCACGAGGATATCCTTGAACCAGTCGCCGCAGGCCTCGGCCATGGTCGGGTTGCCCGGCACGTCGGGCAGGCGCAGGCGGTTGAAGAAGGCCAGCGAGCGCGCCGCCCGTTCCTCGTTGAGCGGCACTTCGGCAATGGGCGTCTCGCCAGCCTGCAGCTTGTCCCACCAGTCCGGGCAGGCGAAGCGCGGCAGAGCCTCAGTTCGGTCGAACGAAATTCTGTCCCGCCTCGTGTTCCAGTTCCGCCATCAGATCGGCCTCGGCATCCCGGGCGCGCAGCTTGTCGACCTGCTTCTTGCCCAGCTTGTCGGCGCTCGCGGCCTTGGGCTTCTCCGACAGCCGCCGCTCGATTTCCATCCGTTCCTGCCGGTCGATCAGCTGGGCCAGCACCCGCTCGGCGCCGACATTGCCGCTTTCGGCCATGTCCCAGACCCGCATCAGCCGCCGCGCCTCGCGCTGGTCCTGGGCGGCGTCGCGTTCGGCCAGCTCGGGACTAAAATGCCGTCTCAGCGTCTTGACCGAGATCGACCGCCCGGTGCGCGGGTCCTTGATCACCCGCGCGATCCGCTCGGGCGCCCAGCCGACCGACAGCAACATGTTGACTTTGCGCGCGTTTTCCTCGGTGCGTTCGAAGGGCGGTCGGCCGCGCTTGCGCTTCACTCGGTAAACGACATCGCCGCCCAGGTTCAGTTCGAACTGGTCGTCCGGAATTGCATCTGTCACGGGAAAAAAATCTCCAGATGAGGGACCCCACCGGTCTGGGCCCCCTTGGGCCCCGAAGGTCGGACCACCCCCCCCCTTGGCGGGGGCATCAGCGCGTGGCGGCCTCTTCGCGCTGCTTCGCGCGGTCGTGGCAGGCCTTGCAGAGGCATTGCAGGTTGGCCCGGTCCCAGAAGAGCCCG
Organism: Rhodovulum sp. BSW8; assembly: GCF_003314725.1. Taxonomy (NCBI): domain Bacteria; kingdom Pseudomonadati; phylum Pseudomonadota; class Alphaproteobacteria; order Rhodobacterales; family Paracoccaceae; genus Rhodovulum; species Rhodovulum sp. BSW8. The sequence goes on along the minus strand of NZ_QNVX01000007.1, from coordinate 78,340 downwards.
GCGTCGCCCCGGTGGGGCACGATATGGTCGGCGACAAAGCCCGGGGCCGAGCCGGTCACGAGATCCAGCTGGCCGATCGCCGCCAGCGCGTCGCATTCTGCGGTCAGCTGCGGATGCACGGCGCCGCAGCGGCGGCAGCGGAAGTGATCGCGCACCAGCGCCGCCCAGCGAAGCCGCTGCCAGCGCGCGGTCTTGTACCATTTACGATAGTCGAGCCGCGCATCGCGACTGCGGGACTGCGCCGCCCGGTCGGCCGCCAGATAGCCAAGGCCTGTGCTCAGCCGGGGCGTGGCACTCCTCAGCATCTTCAGCCGGGCCATGGCTCAGCCCACCTCGCCGGTGACGCGTATCATCAGCCAGCCCGCCGCCGGGGCGGTCTCGACCGCGCCATCGGCATAGGTGATCTCGACCTCTGCGGCATAGGTGCCCGCCGTATCGGTGTCGCCTTCGGCCCAAGCGTACCGCACGATGCCGTCTGCGTCCTGCACCGTGGCGGGGGCGTCAATGACCAGCGGGGCCGAGGCGTCCCAATATGGGCGCATCAGGAAGCGGACACTGGCGCCGGTCAGGAGGCCACTGCCTGCGGCATAGCTGGGCAGTTGGTACTCGAGCCCGGGGCTCGTGTCGCCTCGCTTGATGGTGAAGGTTGTCGCGCTCACCGCCATCCCCTCAGGCTGCCGGGGCCTTGTCGCCCGGTCAGGATCTTGCCCTTGCCCGGCGTCTCTCCGGGCCGTGCCCAGCGTCGGCCGGACACCTGCCCTTGCGTGAAGGCGCCGCCAGCGGCCACGAAGGCCGATGCGATGGCCCCGCCACCGATCCGGTGCACCTGCCCGAGGGCGCCGCCGGTTGCGTCGATCCGGGCTGCCACAGACCCGCCAGCCAGGGCATGGGTCTGGGCCAGCGCACCGCCCGATATCGCGGCCTGTGCCACGGCAGATCCACCCCCGATCCGGTGGGTCTGGCCGAGAGCCCCGCCAGCGATGGCCACCTGTGCGGCGATGCTGCCACCCGGAACCGCCGATATGTCCCCGATGGCGCCGCCGGTGATGACCACCTGCGACGTGACCGACCCGCCGCCGATGCGGTGGTTTTGCCCCAGCTGGCCGCCAGAGACGGCGACTTGGGCCGACACCGCGCCGCCGGGCAGCGCATGTGTCTGCCCGAGACCGCCACCAGACGCCGAGACCTGCGCCGACACGACGCCACCGCCGATGGCATGCGTCTGCCCCAGCGCGCCGCCGGTCGCATCCGGTGCCGAAGCGATGGCCGACCCACCCAGCCGGTGCGTCTGCCCGACCGCGCCCCCGGAAATCGATACAGCCGAGGCAATAGACCCGCCGCCGACTTCATTCGGCGTCGTGGCGCCCGGGGTCGCGACCCGGAGGATGACCACACCATTCGCGCCGGGCGACCCGGCAAGATAGGGGCGGCTGGTCACGCCGGGGCCGCCATGGCCCGGGATGGTCGGGGTTTCCGGGTCGGTCGGGACGTTGACGTTCAGTTCCCAGATCCGGCCGGTGCCACCTGCGCCATATTCGACCGACAAGCCGGTGATGTCAGACAGGATGCCCGGGCCACCAGCCCCGGCAGTGTCTGCATCGGCATCGCCGCCGTTGCCACCGGCTCCACGTCCGCCGCCGGAGTGCTTTTTACCGCCACTGACCCGATAACCGTTGCCGCCCCGATAAGAGGTGGGATGCGCGGCCCCGAGGAGGCTGTCGCCATCATCCCGCGCCCCGCCCCCGCCGCCATCGGTCGGCAGGATCGCCGCGCCGCCGCCAAACCCGGCACCAATGCCACCGCCAAGCGCGGTCAGGCCAAGCGCTGAGGTGTCGCCACCAGACGTAGCGGCCGACGTTGTCGACGTCCCGCCCAGCCCGACCGTGATCGCCTTGGTCCCGGCGGACACCGCCTGTGTGCCGATCAGCACATCGCCACCAGACCCGCCGCCCGAGGCGTTGTAGTTCGCCGGAGACGAAGCCCCGCCCGCGCCGACGATCAGGTAATCGACGTCGCCCGGCGTCCCCACCGTGATCGCGCCATCGGCGGGCATCTCGTAAATGTCGTAGCTGGTCCCCGCGATGTTGACCGTGGTCTTGGTCGCCCCGGTCCCGGAGAAGGCCGAGATAACCGCATAGACCACGGGCTCAGCCTTTCAGTTCGCGCCGGTACTGCACCCCGGAAGCCAGCATGACGGCCAGCACGATCAGCACGGGCCACCAGAGCGCGGCCAGCACCCCGCCGGTGACATAGGCCAGATCTTCCAGCCCGTCAGACAGCGCAGCCCCGTAGAGACGCCACTGCGCGGCTTCCCAGATCGCATAGAGACCAATGGCGGGCAGCGCGGCCCAGGGGCCAAGCAGAAACACCGGCAGAAAGCCGATGATCAGCGCGTGGCCGGTCTGGTTGCGGGCATAGCCCCAAGGGTCGCCGATGAACGCGCTCGGGCTTTTGAACAGGTGCCAGATCAGCATGTCACGCCCCCGTTGCTTCGAGCGCCGCGATCAGATCGTCCAGCGCCTGCGCCTGCCGCAGCGGGGCGGCCGTCGCGTCCGGCACCGCCTCGATGCGGGCGATATAGCGGGTATCCACCCCCTCGCGCAGCATCGTCGCGGGCTGGATCAGGTCGCTGACCGCCAGCGTGTTGAGCCAGGCAGCCCAGCTGTCATTCCATGCCGTCGCGGCGGCGTCGATCTGCGCCAGCGCCGCGCCGAAATCGGCCAGCGTCTCGGGACCGCCGAGAGAGGCCATGAAGGCCTCTGCCGCCACGGGCTGTTTCTGCCCCTCGGCCAGAGCGGCAAGGCAGGCAAGCTTGGCAGCCCGCAGTGCCTCGATGGCGCCGTCAATCTCGCGCAGGCGCAGGTCGCCCGAGGTGTCACGGATATACCTCAGAGCATCGGCGGCGGCGATCACCGCCTCGGCCGCGCGCGGCATGACGGCGGGAAAACGCGAAAGGGCCATCAGGCATCCTCCCAGGGAAAAACGACACCGGGCATCCGGCGCAGCGTCCAGCCGGACCACGGATCGCAGTCGATTTCGATCAGCCCGCGCAGCTTGGTCCGCAGACGGGACAGGTAGGCGGTCAAGAGATTGGCGCCGCCCGCCTCGGGCCGGTCTGGCCAGAGCGCCGCCAGCAGGCTTTCGCGCGCCACGAACCGCCCCTCGCGGCGGTAAAGGATCAGAAACAGCGCCCGTTCCGTGCCGGTCAGGCGCCGAGGCCCCGACCAGCGGCCGACCGCCTCATCGACCTGACCAGCCAGCTCGCGGACCAGATACATCAGAACCGGCACCGCCTCTTCTGGCGGCATCGCCTCGATAGCGGCCTCAAGCGCCCGGATCGGATCGCGGCCCGGGCGCCCCATGTCACGCGGCCGGGGAGAAGCCGATCTCGATGGCCGAGGTCAGCGACAGCGGGTTGCCCGAGGTCACCGCCTGCGGGGCGGGAACCGGCAAGGTCGCCAGCAGCCGCGAGGTCGCGCCATCGACCAGCGCCCAGTGGGTCGCCGTGCCCGTCGCGTCGACCGTGCCGTCAGTGAAGGTCCCGATCTCGATCTTGCGGCCGCCGCCGGTGCGGGGCGCCTGCGCGCCGATGGTCGGGGATGCCTTGGTCCCGAGCTTGTAGGTCGAGGACGCCTCGGCATAGGTCGTGGGCTCCTGCGAGCACAGATACAGCACCGGGCTCGCGGCATCGCGGATCTCTTGCAGGCCCGCGTCGAGAACATCGTTGGAAAGGGTGGTCATGCGTGACTCCTGTCACTTTTTCGAGGGGATCGGGCCTTCGGTCTTGCCCAGCGAGCGTGGCGACCTGCTCGCGCAGTGTTCTGCCGTGAAGAGCGGATGCGGCGGGTCGCGCCTCTCGCCCACCAAGCCAAAGTCTCCACCGAAGACGTAGCCCCCCGTCGCCCACTCACGGTCCATCTTGGCCACGCGCTTGCGGTAAGCCAGCCACATGGCCATCCAAACGGCATGGATCACGGCAAAAAAAGCCACTCCTGCGGCGATGGCAATTTCGACGTTCATGCATGGCTCCTGCAGTTTGTGTGGCGCGTATCTCCGTCGCGCCCCGGCAGCAGCGTGCACGCGATGACCCAGCCAGCCAGCGCGCGTGTCAGCGCATCCAGCCAGGCATCCGGGATTTGCGCACGGATCAGACAAACAGGCGCCAGAGCGGCGTAAGCAACAGACACCCGCCAGCGCGGAACGCAAATGCGAATGCGAATTTCCACCGTTTTGGCCATGCGTGAATCCTGCGGCTTGTGTCGAGCGCGGCCCCCGCACTTGAAACGACACGCACCCATCCTCTCCGCAGAGGTGCCGGGCCAGCGTAGCGTGCCGATCAAAGGACGGGGTGTCTGGAAACCAACGCGCCCGCGGCGGGGGTTCCGACGCGGGCGCAAATGTGGAGCTGGCACAATGTCAACCAGGACTGGTTAAATGGCAAGAAGAAATTTTCCACGGCTCCATCGGCGGCATGGCGCGCGTCACCTCGATTGACACTAGCCCGGCCCCGCGCAGCGCCGCCTGAAGGTCCAGAAGCCAGCCCCACCAGTCAAGATAGGCGCGCCTCGCGGCCGCGATCTGCCCCGCCGTCGGATAGTAGGTGACAGGGCAGCAAGCCCCCCGCATCTCGACAACCGCCGCCCCATGGCGACCCCGGCCCGCCCGATACCGCCACGTATCGCCATCGGCCTGGGCAGCGCGCGGCCCATGCGAGGTCTCCCGCCACTTGACTGGCACGCAGCGCGGGCGGGCGTCCGGCATCCAGTCCGGGGTCCGGCCCGCGCGGGCCAGATCGGCAACCTGCGTGGCGGCGTACCAAGGCAGCGTGTTCCGCACCACGGTCGCGATCAGTTCGGCATCGTCATGCGGCCAGGACCGGCCCGGGCTGGTATCGACGCGGGCGCCCAGCTGTTCCTGCTGGATCGCGACATACTCCATGCCGTAGGACCGCCAGCCGGTTCCGCCGACCGCGCCGATTTCATCATGGTCGAACCGCGCGCATTCGGTGCCGAAGGCCCATTCCAGCGCCGCGCGCACCGGCATCTGGCGCAAGGCACGGTGCGCAACAGGTCTGGCAACGGAAACAGGTCTCAGTTGCATGTGCCCGCCCCCACGACCGCACCGAGGCGGCGGCACCTGTCGGTGATCTCCTGACGATGCTTCAGCCATTGGTCCTCGGCCGGGGCCACCTCGCCCTCACGCTGCTTCCGCGCGGTCAGGTCCTCGATCCGGCGCAGCGCTGGCCCGGAATTCTGCTTGATCTGCGACAGCACGAAGTCGCCCGGCCAGCGCCGGTTGTCCCGCAGCCAGTCCAGCAGTTCTGGCGCCCAGCCTTCGGCGATGGCGCGCTGACCGACAGCATGGCCCATCACCTTGCGGATCAGCGGGCTGTCGCCCACGGGCGGGGCGCACATATCCGAGGCCTTGGCGAGGATTTCGTTCGCGATCGGGAACCTGTCCTTGTCCTTCCCCCCCGGCCGGGCCGCCATCTCTTCCTCGAGCGCGGCCAGATCGAGGTCGGACATGTACGCCAGCTTGGCGCACAGCCCATCCAGCATTTCTTCAAACTCCGGCACCTTCATGTGCCCCGGCTTCACCAGCCCCCGCACCAGCAAGGGCTTCACCAGCAGCCTTCTCACCCTGTCTTCACCGGCCTTCTGGTCCCGCGCGTCCATCGGCTCTGCCTCCTGTTCTTTGCATCGCGACCGTTCCGCATCAGCGCCGGTCGGGGTGGGTAGAAATGTTTTGTTCTGTGTTTTCTTGTCTTGTCTTGTCTTGTAGGGCAGTCACAGCACTTGGCCCTTAAAAACAGGCGTTTCCGCCTGTCGCATCACAGCACGGTCACTGTGATATCACTGTGATTTCACTGTGACCGTCACAGCTGATCACACATCGTCACAGCCCGCGCCGCGTCGTCGATGATCCAGCGAAACGATGTCCCGCGGTATACCGGCCGCCTCGGACATGGCTGCCCGCACGTTGTCGTCATTGACCACCAGACCGGCCTCTGACAGCCAGTCCGTGACCACACCGATCACCTGCGCACTTTCGTAATGCGGCTTGCGATATCCCAGCCGTTTGATCCGCTCGCGCACCCGGCTGCGCATCGACGCCAGGCGCGATCGCTCGCGGGATTCGTCCCGCCCGCGCTTCCGCTGGTACATATCGACGGCGATCTTCGCGATGACCGGATGCCCCAGCCGGGCGCCGCGCCCTTCGGAATTCTCGACATGCACAGGCCGCCAGCCATGCAAGGCCCCGGTCCGCACCCGCCGCCAGCCCTCGATGTCCGACCCGAACCGGGCGATCTGGGCCAGCAGCACGTCGTCGTCCGGCAGGGTGCCCGCCGGATCCTGCTTGAAGGCCTCGGCCCACAGGATCAGCGCCGTGCCGATATCGCCCCGCCGGTCCTCGGCGCAGGCATAGGCCACGAAATCCGAGGTCAGCAGGCGGTTCACGTAAAGCGGCACCCAGTCGTGGTTCGACAGGGTGTCGCCCCAGTGCAGCGGATACCACCAGTCGTCCGAAAGGACCTCGACCGTCATGGCGCGCCCTCCCCATCATCCAGCACGGCGTCGACCAGCGCACCCTCCGCAATCGCCGCCAGAAGGGCGCCTGCCAGCTCGGCTACGGACAACCCCCGCGCCTGGGCAGCGGGCACCAAGGCAGCCCGCGTGGCACGGCCGATCCGGCAGGTCATCCTTGTCATGTCCGGGGAAAGGGCAGGCGCGCCATTGGCAAAGCGGGGGATGTCCTCGCCCGCCCTGCGCGCATCCTTGAGCATCTGGTGCAGCACGCGCGGCGCCACACCGTATTCGGCAGCCAGCACGCGGGGCGGGATGCCCGCCTTGGCGCGGGCGATGGCTTCGTCCCTGAAGGAATGCGCACCTGGCATGGTCACATCCCCAACGCTTCGCGGTAGAGAGCCATAACCGCCTCTTCCTCGGCCACATCATTGGCATCCCGCTTGCGCAGGGCGATGATCCGACGAAGGACCTTCGTGTCGTAGCCGCGACCCTTGGCCTCGGCCATCACCGCCGCCTGCTGGTCGGTGATCTCGGCCTTTTCTTGGGCCAGCTTCTCGAAACGCTCGATGAACCCCCGCAGCTCGCCCGCCGCCACACGATAGGTGCGGTCCCGCACCTCGACGTCCTCCGGGCTCTCCTTCATCCGCCCCTTGGCCGACGAGTTGACAGACGCTACCACCGCGTCTGCCGCTTCTTGCGTATCTACCAGAACCGCCAACGAAAAAGGCAGCGCATCGACCGCCACCTCACGGTGGCCGACGTGATCGGCGGGCGTCACGATGCCCTCGGCTTCAAGAGCCTCCATCAGGCGCGCGGCCCGGTTGTAGCCGACCCTCAGCACTGACTGCAGACCGGACGTCGACGCCTTGCGCGTCTTTACCACGTGCTGAGCCGCCTGAAGCATCAGCGGATCGACAGCGATGTCATCCGCACCCGCCAAGTCTGCGCCAAGATCGTCGATATCTTTCGGCATTTTTTCCCCCATCAGAACAGTCCCAATGCAAAGGTCATGCGGCGACCGCGAATTTGCCGGTTTCGTTGCCCCAGACCGACCATCCCGCCCGATCGGTGCGACTGAACAGCTCAAGCCGTCGTGCCTCTGGCATCAGCGCCTCGGCTGCGGCATAGGCCTCTTCCGGTTTTCTCGAATGTTCGCGGATCTGGCCCTCGACCACCGACCGCACGTTTCGCGCGGTCTTCGGCGCCCCGCGCGTGGCCAGCAAGAACGGCTCGCCCGCACATCTCAGCAGGTAACCAGTTCCAAAAGCCATCTTTCCGCGCGTCGTGCGCTTCACCCAATGGCCCCCGGTCTTGAACGCGAAGCCCCAAGCCGAGATCACTTCCAACGCCTGCGGCAGCATCGGGTTGGTCGCCCAAAGCCACAGCAGGCAATCGTCGGCCGCCAGCACGGACACCGGCAGCGCCTTGATCCAGTCCAGCGGCGTGCAGGCGTATTGCGCCTGCGGCGCCTTTGCCTGACCTTTTTCCGAGTACAGCTGATAAGCCCATGGCGGATCGGCCATGATCAGATCGAAGCCCCCCGCGGGGCGAAGCGCGGCGAAGTCACGAACCAGTGTCATGCCACCCCCCCTCAATGCCGAATGAACGCGATGGGCCGGTCGGTGGACCAGCAGACGGCGCAAGTGCCGCAATGGACGCCATCCCGATCGCCGCGATTGGCGGCGCGCTGTTCGGGGCAGACGATGGCATCGCCGATCCGCTTTTCCGGCTCCGGGTCGGTGATGTCGAACGACCCCCAGACGCCGGTGCGACCGGAATGGCGGATCATGAACCGGTCAGGATGGGCCTCGCGCAGAAACCGGATCGCGCGGCCGATCTCGCTGTCATCGGGATGCGCGGTGAAGCCGAAGACCGCGAGGCCCCGATGGGTCCGCAGCGCGGCATGCCACAGCGCGACACAGTCGAGACTGTAGAAATCGCCCAGCACGTGCAGCCGGATCAGCACCAGGTCATGCGCGGCGCAAAGGTCCGACAGCTCGCGGCGCAGCGCCGCCTCAAGCGCGGGCCCATGCCGCCAGCGGCGGGCATAGTGCATCGCATTGCCATAGCACCCGCGCCAGTGGGCGCAGCTGCGCGGACAGGTGGCCCGCTCTTCCAGCGTCAGAGTGAAGATCCTCGCCCCCCGCAGCCGCCCGACCAGGACGTCGCCGCCGATCTTGGCATTCATCGCACCGTCCTTCAGGACGGCTTCGCCGTCGCCCGGGTCGGCCAGCATGTGGCCATGCACCGTGCAGGTCGCGTCGGCGGGCACCATCTTCGCATAGCGCCCGTCGGCCACGACGCCGGTCTTGAACCGCCGCCGGTCCCGGATTGCCGCACGCTTCCTGCCGGCCTGCGCGATGCGCTTTGCCGCCGCCTTGTCATGGGCCTGGATGGGGGCCGGGGCCGGGGCGCCATCCCGCACCGCCTCGGGGGCCTCGGCAGCGGGGACAGCAGCATCCTTGCGCGGCTGGCGGCGACCATCCGGAATGTCCAGCCCAAGCGCGGCGATGTCCGCATAAAGCGACCGGGGGCTGACCCCAAATGCCTCGGCGATCTGCGTGCGGGTCATGCCCTGCGCCGCCATATCCGCGATCCGTGACCGCCGGTCCTCGACCGCCGCCGCCCGGGCCGCGTTGTGATCGGACAGACCTTGCGGCAGGCCGTGCGTCACCGGTTTGAGGCTAAGCCCCAGAACCTTCAGGTCGTTCCAGATCGCGGCCTCGGATACGCCCAGGGCCTGCGCCATTTCGGCCCCGGTTCGTCCGCCTTCCGCGACCATGACCCGAACGCTCTGGCGCCGCGCCGCCAGCGCCGGGTTGGCAGGCCGCCCGCTTTTGCGATGCGCCCATGACTTCGGCGCGTAGGGCTCGCGCATGACCAGGGTATTCTTGGACCCATCCCAGACAAACCCGCCATGCGCGGATGCCCCCGCGGGCACCGACGTCACGCGCCCCGACGCCACCGCTTCGTCGATCAGGCGACGTTCTTCGGGCGACAGGGCGTCCATCACATCGCCCCCCGAAAATCCCGGCCGCGCGTCTTGGCGCGCGCTTCACCGGGCAGGCCCGCCGCCAGGGAGGAGGAGAGCGGCGGATAGACGCGGGGCGCGCATTGGAAACGGTCAGGGGGAACCTGCGCGCCCCGCCCCGACGTGCCGTGAGCGGTCCGCCGGAAGGGGAAAGGGATCGGCCGGGCGGCCGGGACGGGGCCGAAGCCCCGAATGGACGTGAAGACCGACCCGTTGCGGCAGGGCGCTTTACAAGGAACGCCCTGCCGCCCACCATCGCCACCACCACAGTCAGCGACGGAGGAACCAGTGAAGCTGAGAACGATCAACCACATCCGCACAGTCCGCTTCCCGGAGGGGATCGAGGGGACCCCGATCAAGGCCATCCAGGAGGAAGACGTCGAAGGCCTCGACGATTGGCCGATCTGGCCATCGCGCCTATTCGCGCAAATCGGGATTGAGGTCATGGACGACATCACGCCCGAAGGATGCAGCCCCCGCGACGTAGATTTCGAAGTCGTGATCCGGTGCGATCCTACCGAGTCGCTCGCGACAATCGAGCAGCGCTCTTTACGGCAGCTTGCGTCAGATTTGGCAGTTCTTTCCGAAGAGATCGCACGCGCCGCAGAAGAAGGATGACGCCTGCGGCAAGGGCGATGTTCAGCGCGATCTGACCCACAAGCATGGTGATGAACATGGGAAAACTCCTGTTCCGGTGAAAGGGGGGCGGTGCGGGTCATGCGGCCCTCCGAAAAGCGCGAAGACCAAGGAACCCAGTCGCGATCAGCACCGCCGCGGACGGGGCAGGGACCTGCGCCACGTCAGGGCCGGTCGGTTGCGGCACAGGGGCGGGGTTGTTCCACCCGTTCAGCGCGCTGGAAAAGCTCCCAATGGACCCAACCGCCCAACCCGCCAACGACCAGGGCGATGAGTGCGGGCGCAGCGACCCCGAACATGACGTCGCGCAGGACATGACGGCGGGGACCGCGTGCATCCGGCATAACGTCCACTCCTGTCCCAGGGCTTCCTGCGGGCAATTCGCCGCCTCGCGCGGCAGCGCCCATTTCGCGGCATAGGGCATGTCCGACCCCACCGGGCGGAACGCCGACCGGCAATCGGCCAGCGTCACCACCTGCAGGTCATCCGCATGCCAGACCGGCACCGTCGCGGCGCTGGCCGGGGCGGCAACCGCCATGGCGAACAGGGCCGCGCGGATCATTCGCCCAACCCCTTGATACGGGCAAAAAATTTTTCAGCCTGCACCTCGAACCGTCCGGCGGCGGCGCGCGCCCGCGCCGCCCGGATCTGGTAAAACCGCGCTGTCACCCGCCACAGGACCTTCATGTCCGCACCTCCGGATCAAGGATTTCAAAGACCCGTTCGGCCCCGGCCAGCGCCAGGATGCGCAGCGTGTAATGGAACCCCGGCGCGTTTTCGCAGCGCAGCCAGTTCCGCACCGTGCGCGGATGCACCGGCACCCGGTCGGTGGTCAGAACCTCGGCCACCAGCGTCGCCAGCTCGTGTTCGCTGGTGGCCTCGGGAAAGGCCCGCCACATCAGCGAGGCGAACCACGCCCGTTCCCGGTCCATCTGACCGCCGCCGCTGCGGCTGCATTTTCGACAAGATTTTTCCACACCGTTTCCCCTACGCTGACCGTGTGGAAGCGGTTCAGACGTGGTTGCGGGGAAAGGCAGGGAGGACGTCGCGGGTGTCATGCGGCGTCCTCTTCGCTTTCGGGTGCAAGAAAGGCCGCCCGCGCCAGACCGATCTGCTCATAGGTCAGATCAACCCCACGCCGCCGGGCCGCCGCGATCACATCTGCGTCGCGCCGCGCCGGGATGCCGCGCCGCTTCCAAGCCGCCACAGTGGGGTACTTCTCCCCCATGTCGCGCGCCATCTCTGCGAGGCTCGGCCAGATTGCGAAGATATTATCCATGGGCGCCATGCTATGCATAACGCATATCGTTCTGTCAATGCGTTTTGCATTGCGTAAGCTGTTAAACCCCGCGAATGACGGATCTGGATCAAGCCGAGCGTCTGAGGCTGGCACGCAAGCGTGCGGGCTTCAGGGAAGCAAGTGACGCAACGGAACGATTTGGGTGGAAATACCCAACATATGCCGCACATGAGAACGGCTCGCGCGGCTTCAAAAGTCGTGCCGCCGAGTATGCGCGCGCCTTCAAGGTTGACCTATCTTGGCTACTGACTGGCCAGGTGGCACCAGCTGCGCGGGATACCGATGGGCGCGTGACCGGCTTGGCAGAGCCCGAGGTTCAGGCGCTGCGTCCGGGCCAGAAGACCTATCCAATCGACCTTGATCATGCGGCGCGGATACTGGCACCGGAATCGACACGACCCGCCTTTTTCCTTCTTTCGCGGGACCTTTCGGAACTGTCGCTGCGCCGCGGCGACTTACTGGTCTGCGACTTGCATCCGTCCCCCGACCCAGACCCCGGCAGCATCGTGCTGGTGCAGATCGTGGACGAAGCAACAGGCACTGCCGAAACCGTCGTGCGGCGCCTTTATCCGCCCTATCTGGCGGGCGGCCCGACGCATGACGCCCGCCCCCTGCGCTTCGACCCGGCCTCGATGTCGATCATGGGGCAGGTGGTGGCGTCGTTCCGGTATTGTGGCTGAGGTCTATTCCAGGGAAAGGACCTCGACGCTGCAGTCGTCATTGCGATAGCGGCCGATAGCCTCGCCCACATTCATGCCGCCGAACCCGTTTCGGGCGCGATACACCATGCGAATCGCGTGCCAGCCATTGGTCACAGGGCCGACAAGCGTATCGACATGTTCGAAGCTGTCCGGGTCGCGCATTGAATTCTTGACGATACGCTTGAACGCGGGATGCGACCCATCCCACCCCGACAGACAGTGAAATCCCTTCCGCCGGTCTTCGGCCTCGGCTGCGGCCTTCGCGTCTGCCGCAATCCTCTCCTGCTCCGCCTTCTTGGCAGCTTCCGCCTGTCGACGTGCAGCTTTCTCAGCGGCGGCTGCGGCTCTGGCTTCTGCCGCAGTCCTTTCCCGTTCTGCTTTCTCTGCCGCTTCCGCTTCCTGACGTGCAGCTTTCTCGGCGGCTTCCTCCGCGCGCCGCGCGGCACGGATCTCCGCCCACTCGGCCGGGTCCTCAATTCCTGCAAGACCGGCGGCGCCTTTGTCGCCGATTCCCTCGAACCCTTTCTGCCGGGCGTCCCATGACATCATCGCGACGATCAGCCCCGCCCAGACCAGCGGCGCCCCCAGAAAGATCGTAAGCCCGCGTTTGCGGCGCCCGGGGCGGAAAAGCAGCATGGCCAGCCCGATAAGCATCGCCACAAATGCGACCAGCGTCGCGACCAGCAAAGTCACCGCGGCCAGACCGGACATTTTATTTCCCCAATAAATCTCAGCACGCCCGATTTGACCCTGCCGCCACACGTTGCGGCAAGGTGATTCTTCGTCACGCATCGCCGCGTCATGGTGTTATGCATTTTGCATTGACTAGTGATAATGCGTAATGCATAACATTCCCCCATCACATGAGTGATGACAGCAAAGGGGACACCCATGAAACTGATCCTGACCGCCACCGCCGCGCTGGCCCTGCTGGGCGCGCCGCTGATTGCCTCGACCGACGCGACCGAAGACCTGGCCGCCGCCGCGACCCCGGCGACCGCCCCGGCCTGCTTCAAGCAGATCGAGGGCACCAACACCTTCCAGCGCACGGGCGCCGAGGGCTGCATCTACTACTCGGCCCCGACCGACGGCGCCTATCACGGCAATGACCCGGACCACGACGTCGACCGCTGACCATCGGTGTCCCGCCCCGCGCGGGCGGGCATCCCATGCTCAGAAAAGGAGCGAGGCCATGTCCCTGATCCAATGCGAAACGTGCGCCGGGACCGGCGAGGTGGTCACCGACTGGGATGTCTACCTGCATCCGCACGAGGGAGCCCCCGCTGAGGCTGGCGTAAAGGACTGCCCTGAGTGTGACGGCCTCGGGTGGTTCGATGATGGCGGTTCTGCTGCCGACGAAGAGTCCAACTGAGGAGGCGTCCATGCCCGACTTTCCGACCCGACCCTCACCAAGAACCCTGACGCTGGGGGTGCTGACCGGCGCGCTGGCGCTGATCACCCTTTGGGGCGGCACGGTCCTCGCGGCCCGCGCCCAATCCGCCGCACCGGCCTGTGTGCTGGCGCTGGCACCGGAGGCAGCCCGATGATGACCTGCATCGACCCCGGCGCCGCCCAGGTCGCCCATGCCAGGGCCATCGTCCTGAACCCGGGCGCCTACGCGCATCGCCTGTCGATCCGGCTGCATGCCTGGGCCGTCCTGAAAACGGCCCGCGGCCAGACCGTGCGCGCGGCCCGGCTGCAGCAGATGCAGCGGACCGAGAACCATCGGGGGCTGGCCTTTGACCGCTCCGGCCCAACGCCCGGCGGGGATGATGGCGGAAGGGCGGCGTGATGGCGGGAATTCTCGAAATCGAAATCGTGCGCAGCACAGACATCGAGCGTTTTGTCAGCAACCATTTGTTGGACGGGCTGCTGCCGCCCCGTCGCGGCTGGGGCTGGGGCTGGCGTCGGCTGCCCAGATACAAGGTAATCGGCCAACGGCGCTTTCAGCTGCACGCGACACGCGGTTGGAAATGCATCGGGAGGACCGGCCGATGAACGCCGCCGAGCATGTCGCCCGCGAAATCCTCAAGGCCTCCGAGCATGCCGCCCGCGAAATCATCAAGCGCGAGGACTTCCTGGCCGAATGGGGCAACGCCGCGCCTGCGGTGCAGGTGGCCGCGATCCGCGGCGCGCTGCGCCAGACCGGCTGGACGCGCGTCGGGACTGCCCCGGTCGCCTTCCACGAGATCCAGCTTTTCGGGGTGCTGGCCCGCGCCGCCACCGAAGCCGACGCCGTGGCGACGTGGTTCGACGCCGCCCGGAACCGCTTTCCTTTCGCCTGACACCGAAGCGCCCGGATGGTCCGGGCCACAGCCAGAAAGCCCGACCGATGAACGGCAACAGCCCGCATGAAGAGGCGCCCGGCGCCACACCCCGAGGCGCGATCCTGATCACGGCGATCATGGTGCCGGTCCTTCTGATCGGCGGCGCCGGGGCACTGTTCCTGGTGCTGACCGTCCTGAAGATCGCGCGGGGGATTTTCTCATGATCCCGTTCCTGCTGGGCATGCTGGCTGGCGCTGGCCTTTGCGTCCTGATCATGTGGGCGCTGGCCGCCGTGGTCTGGCACTTCGGTTGGCTGGACTTCTGATGCGGGTACTGATCGGCTGCGAGACCTCGGGCGTCATGCGCCGGGCCTTTGCCGCGCGCGGGCACGATGTCTGGTCCTGCGATCTGCTGCCCGCCGAGGACGCCACCAACCGGCACATGATCTGCGATATCCGCGAGGTGCTGGATCTGGGCTGGGATCTTCTGGCCGTGATGCATCCGCCCTGCACCCGGCTCTGCAACTCGGGCGTCCGCTGGCTGCATGTGCCGCCGACCAACGCCCCGGCCGAGGCGCAGCCGGACGAAAAGGCCGCCTGGCCGAACCTGCCCGAAGAGGCCCGCCGCGCGATCATGTGGAGGCTGCTAGACGAGGGTGCTGCGCTCTTCTCGGCCTGCTGGCAGGCGCCGATCCCCCGCGTCGCGGTCGAGAACCCGGTGATGCATCCGCATGGCCGCGCCCGCCTGCCCGCCGATCTGCCGAAGCCGCAGATCGTCCAGCCTTGGTGGTTCGGCGAGCCCTTCTTCAAGGCCACGGGGCTCTATCTGCGCGGCCTGCCGCCGTTGACAGCAACCGACAGGCTGACCCCGCCCGCGCCCGGCACCGGGACGCACAAGCGCTGGAGCGCGGTCCACCGGGCCCCGCCCGGCCCCGACCGCTGGAAGATCCGCAGCCGCACCTTCGAAGGCCTCGCCAGCGCGGCGGCCAGCCAATGGGGCGGCGACGCAAGACAGGAGGCCGCGTGATGGCAGAGACCGAATGGCCCCGCGAAATCTGGGCCGCCCAAGCCGAGCCGGACGGTGCAGAGGGCAGGCACGTCTTTTCGGAACACGCCACCGTCCCGCGCTTCGAAGGCGACAGCGACCGCGATTGCGCGTTCCACCGCTATGTCGACGGCGACATCGTCGACAGCGCGGATCGCTACCACCGCGAAATGCTGATCGCCGCGCGCGCCCGGGCCAACGCCGCAGAGGCCGAATGCGACCGGCTCCGCGCCGAGATCGAGCGGCTTCGGGATGTGCTGTTTGGGATCGAGATGCTCACCGCAACCGGCGACGGATTGGGGCCGCAGGAGACGATTGAGGTTCACCTGCTCGCCGCCGAGGGGCGGTCGGATGACCCGCATGCTTGGCGGGCCGATCCTGCTGCAATTGCCCGACTTCGCGTCGCGCTCAGGCAGGAGGGCCGAGAGGATGGCTAATTTGGCGATCAACCTGGCATCGCTGCCGCCGGAGCCGCGATGGACAGTCTGCATTCACCTGAAAGGCGGTCATGTGGCGCGCCTCATGATGCCAGAGGCGAACGCGGTCAGCCTGTTGGAAGCAATAGATGGCCACGTTCGT
>NZ_QNVX01000007.1:0-62245 GCF_003314725.1 Rhodovulum sp. BSW8 | reverse complement strand
GGCGTTTCGAACTCGTCGTGCTCAACATGGAAGAATTGCAGATGGTTCGCCTGATCCCCTGGCAGGAGGCCGCCGATGACTGACCTGCGCCGCCTCATCGCAGCGCGGGATATGGCCGCGCATCGTTCTGGAAGACCCGTCCTACGCGCCCATTTTCGACCGGCTCGACGCCGAGGTGCGGGACGCGGAGGGCAGGGCGAAGGACGACCCCGTGGCCCGGGCGCGGGCCGTGGTTCTTTCTGTGCAGGAGGGGTTGTGATGCTGCGTCATGACGGGGCGGCTTGGTGCGTGGCAGGCCTATTCGGCGTCCTGCTGCACGACGACGGCTGGATGCTTCTGAACCGCAGGCGCGTCGTGGTCGCGTCTGGGCGGGCGCCGAACACAGGGTTCCGGCGCCGCTGGTGGAAGGCAAGATAGGAGATAGACGATGAACCACACGTTGATCCGCTTTGAAAATGGCGGGACCGGATGGACGGAGTTCGAGTGCGGGCGCTGCGGTGTTGACGTCGACATGTTCGACTTCGATCAGGTTGATGTCCTTGAAGCTGCGGAGAACGCTGTCCCGTTCCGGTGTCCAAATTGCCGCGCGGAGGCCGTTCCGCTCGACAAGACCAATCCAGAATAGGAGCGCGGCGATGGATGATGAAGAGAAAGACGCGGCTGCTTACCTTGTCGCCGCCGCGCGTGCTGGTAGCGGCGAGGGCATGACGCGAGGGCAGTTCATCTCCGCCGCTGGCATCTTCTGGGACAGCTGGCATCTTGCGCGAGAGTTCATGGCGGCCCCGACCGACCAGGCGGACTGAGGAGCGCGGGCGTGGCTGACGATCTTTCCCTTGAGCCGATCGTGCACGTTGAGGTGGCGGCGCTGCTCTGCACCTGCGGCACGTCGATCCCGGGCGCCATCGCCGCCTTCCGCCGGGCTCGGGAGGGCGCGGAATGAGCCATGCCCCCAATCTTCTGTTGGCTCAAGCTCTTCTGGCGTCCGGCCTTGCGAATGCCCGCGCCGAATTTCCAGCGCCTAAAAGCCCGCAGACCTGCAACCTCCCGCCGGAGGTGATCGAAGAGCGCGAACGCCCGGTGTCCCGCCAAGTCCGGCGTCGGAAACAGCGTGAAGAAGCTAAGCGGAGGAGCAAGAAATGACAGGCTGGCGCGATATTTCGCACATCGTGGAAAAGCGATGCGGGGATGCGATCTGGGTGCTTTCCGTTTGTGGCGCAGAGATCACGGTGAGCGACTGCCACCCCTCCACCCCCGGCCGCTGGGTAATGTACTGCCATTGGATAACGCACGGCGATGGACCCTGTATCCTTTGCAGAGACCTCGGCGCCGTCCAGACCACGACCGTAGATGAGGCAAAGGCAAGGGCAATTCGCGAGGCAGCTTTTGCGGCGCGCGATCTTCTGGGCGCCGCACACCCACTGACCATAGTTCTTGTGGCACACTTGCCGTCCGTCTGGGCGAGGATCAGAGCGGAGCCGTGGTCGGCGCTGGTGCTGGCGGCCTTCCTCTTCGCGCTAGTCGGGTGGGCGATCACGTTTGCGCTCAGCGGGCCGGGGGTGTGGTGATGGCTGATATCACCAAAGAGGCGTTCGTCGAACGCTTTGTCGGCCACTGCTTGGCGCAATGCGGTTTCACCCACTTCTATGATGGCGAGCCGGTCGAAGCCTACGCCCGGATGGTCGCGCCGTCCTATTGGGCCGATGCTCATTACCGCGCCGATGGGCCGGAAGCATGCGCCGAGAGCGACATGGACTATTGGGGAGAGGATTGATGGCGGAGAACAGCAAGATCGAGTGGTGCAAGCACACGTTCAACCCGTGGATCGGCTGCACCAAGATCAGCCCGGCTTGCGACAATTGCTATGCCGCCGCATGGGATGCACGCTGGGGCAATTCGTGGGGACCGCATGTGCGGCGCCGCACCAGCTCTGCGAACTGGCGGAAGCCGCTGGCATGGGACAAGGCCGCAGCCAAGTCGGGCGTTCGGCATCAGGTGTTCTGCGCCTCTCTGGCCGATGTGTTCGACAATGATCGCTCCATCACCAGCGGGTGGCGCGGTGATCTATGGCACCTGATCCACCGCACGCCGAACTTGGACTGGCTTCTGTTGACCAAGCGCCCGCAGAACATTGCGCGGTATCTGCACCCCGAGGAATACGGTGACCTTCCCGAATGGGGCGATGGCTGGCCCAACGTCTGGCTCGGCACCAGCATCGAGGACCAGGCCACCGCCGACGCGCGAATCCCGCACCTGCTCGCGACACCAGCCGCTGCCCGGTTCGTCTCGGCCGAGCCGCTGCTGGGGCCGGTGGATCTGACGCCTCACCTCCACCAGAAGCGGTGGGGTTGCGATTTCGGCGCAGCGCGCGGCGGCGGATCTGCCAGCGGCACAATTCCCGCGCTCGATTGGGTGATCGTCGGCGGCGAGAGCGGCCCGCGCGCGCGCCCGATGCACCCGGATTGGGTGCGCAGCCTGCGAGACCAGTGCCAGGCGGCGGGCGCGTCCTTCTTCTTCAAGCAGTGGGGGGAATGGTCGCCCTGCACTCTTCTGGGCGACGATGACGGCGAGCCGTCGGCCGCTTACCCTATGGAGGGGTGCGCCGACGGCAGCTCGCATCACGGCGATCAGGAGGCGCGCTTCTGGCATGACGGGGAATGGGTGTTCTGGCCTTACGTGCAGAAACTCCCCGCTGTCGGCGTTCGCCGCGTCGGCAAGCGTGCCGCTGGTCGCCTGATCGACGGCAGGACATGGGATGGGATGCCGGGGGGGCAGCGCCATGGCTGAGCGCCTATTGCCGATACCAGAAGCCGCCCGCATTCTTGGCGTGCCAACCGACAGCTTGCGCCGCGCAGCCGATTCCCATGGGAAAACAATCCGCATCGGTCGCGCTGTGCGCCTGCACCCAAAGGACCTGGAGGACCTGATCGAACTATGCCGCGTCCCTCAAAAGGAGCCCGCCTTTACCAGCGCAAAGACACCCGCCAGTGGGTCATCATCGACGGCGCGAAGCAGCGCCGAACGGGCACGACAGACCGCCGAGAGGCTGAGGCGATCTTCGCGGGCTACATCATCGACCGAGGACGCCCAAGTGGTCCCTCTGAACCTGACCAGATGATGATCGCGGATGTGCTGGACATTTACGGCCGTGAGCGCGCCCCAAGCACGGCAGATCCAGAGCGCATTGCGAACGCGATAATTCCGCTTCTGGACTTCTGGGGCGAACTGCCGGTTTCAGCAATCACCGGCGGGACGTGCCGTCGCTATGGCGCGGATCGGCGGATCTACCGCGGGACGCCGCGCGAACGTCCTGCGGGCGTCGGAACAGTGAGGCGCGAACTCGGCTGCCTGGCGGCGGCCCTTCGATACTGCGCAGGCGAGGGGCACTTGACGCGCGCGCCAGAGGTGAAGCTGCCGGAGAAGAAGGCCCCGCGCGATCGCTGGCTGACACGCGCCGAAGCGGCCCGTCTGCTGCGGGCAGCGAGGAGCAATCCGAAATCCCGGCACCTCGCGTCTTTCATTCTCGTGGCGCTCTACACCGGCACCAGGAAAGAGGCGATTCTGACGCTGAGGTTCGAGCCCCATACCGCCGGAGGCTGGATCGACACCGAACGCGGCGTTCTCTACCGCAAAGCCGAAGACATGCGGGAGACGAAGAAGCGCCGCCCACCGGTGCGGATGCCGCAGAAGCTGCTGGCCCATGCCCGCAGGTGGAAGCGGAACAGAACCTGGGTCGTGGAATACGAGGGAGCGCGCGTCGGGTCGATCAAGACGGCATGGCGTCGGACCATCCGCGATGCCGACCTGCCAGAGGTCACGCCTCACACGCTGAAGCACACGGCGGTGACATGGGCGATGCATAAGGGGGTTCCGCTGGCGGATGCTGCGGGCTTTTTCGGCACGACCGTCGCCACGCTCGAATCGGTCTACCTGCACCATCACCCGAGCTTCCAAGAGGCTACGGCGAAGGCCATGGATGGCTGGAAATGAGGGGTTTCTTTGCGGTTTCTTTGCGGGCCGAGATTTCGGAAATCTCCAAGCCCTTGATTTTATTGGTCGGAGTGAGAGGATTCGAACCTCCGGCCCCTGCCTCCCGAAGACAGTGCTCTACCAGGCTGAGCTACACTCCGACCGCGTGACGGGGGACTTAACGCGGTCCGCGGGCTTTGGCAAGAGGTCATTCCGGGGTCTCTTCGACACCCAGAAGCACCGGGTCCGGGGCGACCCCGGCGCGGTCGGTGGCATGGAGCGCGGGCTGGTTCTCGGAGACCTGCGCGCGGCCCTCGCGCAGGAACACGATCGAGCCGCTGGCCGCGATCACGGCCGCGCCGATCAGCGTGGCGGCATCCGGGATCTCGTCGAAGACCAGATAGCCGATCAGCACCGCCCAGATCATCTGCGAGTATTGCATTGGCGCCACTGTCGCGGCCTCGGAGGCACGATAGGCGCTTATCATCAGCCACATGGCTGTCAGCGCCCCGATGGCGACCAACGCCATGGCGCCCAGATGGGCGACCGGCATCGGCCGGTAGACGACCGGCAACAGGCACCCCATCAAGACCACATTGGCCAGGAGCGGATAGAGCAACAGCACCACGCTGCGCTCCTCGTTGCCGATTTTGCGCACGATCACCGAGACCAGCGCGCTGCTGCCCGCCGAGATGAGGGCTGCGAGATGACCGAAGCTCAGCTCGGACGCGCTCCAGGGGCGCAGCACGATCAGCACACCGATCAGCCCCAGCACCACCGCCGCCCAGCGCCTGGCGCCGACCCGTTCGCCGAGGATCGGCACCGAGAGCGCGGTGATGATCAGCGGTGTCGAGAAGATGATCGCGTAGGTTTCGGCCAAGGGAATCGCCGAGAAGGCATAAAACGCCATCAGGATGTTCAGCATCACCGCGACGGTGCGCAGCGCGGTCCAGCCCGGGCGGCGCGGCCAGAGGCTGCCGCCGTCGCCCTCGCGGATCAGGATCAGCGCGATCAGCGGAAAGCCCAGAAGCGCGCTGAAAAAGAGGATCTGGATCGCGTCGTAATGGGCGCCGAGCCCCTTCACCACGGCATCGTGGCAGGAATAGACGGCAAAACCTGCCAGCGCGAACCCCGCGCCCCGGGCGGTCGATGCGGCCATGGGACATGCTCGTGAGAGACTTGCCTTTCCACCCTTCGGTATTTGCCGTCAGGGTTCAAGCCCGGTCGCGCAAGGCTTCGCGCAGAGGCTGGAGGCAGAGGCTGGAGGCAGAGGCTGGAGGCAGGGGCTGGAGGCGGGGGGCTGACGCGGGCGCTGGAGGCAGGGCGCGCCCGGGACGCGCCCTGCCGTCGATCGGATCAGAGGCTCGCGTCGAGCGCGGCGAGGATCGCGTCGCCCATCTGCGAGGTCGAGACCGGAGTGCCGCCCTCGGCCCCCATCAGGTCGGCGGTGCGGACGCCGTCGCCCAGCACCTTCTCGACCGCCTTTTCCAGACGGGTCGCCTCGGCGCCTTCGTCGAAGGAATAGCGCAGCGCCATGGCAAAGCTCAGGATGCAGGCGATCGGGTTGGCCTTGCCCTGGCCCGCGATGTCCGGGGCCGAGCCGTGGACGGGCTCGTACATCGCCTTCGGACGGCCGTTTTCCATCGGCGCGCCGAGGCTTGCCGAGGGCAGCATGCCCAGCGAGCCGGTCAGCATCGCGGCCACGTCCGACAGCAGGTCGCCGAACAGGTTGTCGGTCAGGATCACGTCGAACTGTTTCGGCCAGCGGCAAAGCTGCATGCCGCCCGCATCGGCGTACATGTGGCTCAGCTCGACATCCGGATAGCTTTCGTCATGGACCTTCTGCACCACCTCGCGCCAGAGGATGCCCGATTCCATCACATTGGCCTTCTCCATCGAGCAGACCTTGTTGCCGCGCTTGCGGGCCAGTTCGAAGGCCGAGCGCGCCACGCGGTCGATCTCGGCCTCGGTATAGCGCTGGGTGTTCAGGCCGACGCGCTGGCCGCCTTCCTCGATGATGCCGCGCGGCTCGCCGAAATAGATCCCCGAGGTCAGCTCGCGCACGATCATGATGTCGAGCCCCGAGACCACGTCGCGTTTCAGCGACGAGAAATCGGCGAGCGCGTCGAAGCATTGCGCCGGGCGCAGGTTGGCGAAAAGATCCATCTCCTTGCGCAGCCGCAGCAACCCGCGCTCGGGCTTCAGGCTGAAATCGAGAGTGTCGTATTTCGGCCCGCCAACGGCGCCCAGAAGCACCGCGTCGACCTCTTGCGCCTTGGCCATGGTGGCATCCGACAACGGCTTGCCATGGGCGTCATAGGCCGCGCCGCCGACCAGATCCTCGGTCACCTCGAACTTGAGGTCGCGTTTCGTGCCGTACCAGTCGATGATCCGGTGGACCTCGGCCATAACCTCGGGGCCGATGCCGTCGCCGGGCAGGATCAGAAGCGTATTCGTCATTTGCGGATGTCCTTGTCTTGAAGGGTTGAAATCGGGGTAGCGGGCCGGATTTGGTCCGTCAAGGCAGGGCGAGATCCACCCAGACGAGGCGGTGGCGCGAGGCGGTGCGCACCGTTTCGGCCAGCGGGCCGTCGGCGGGCCAGAAGACGCCGGCGCCGGTAATGTCGATCTTTGAGGAGGGCAAAACGTAGTCGACGCGAAGGTTTCCCGGCCCGTCCTCGGGCCAGTTGGCGGTATCGCGGGCAGGCGCGCCCCTTTGGGTGGCATTGGTGCCGGTTTGCGGGGCGGCGGCCCCGCCCGGGCTTTTGGGCAAGGGGTCGGTCAGGCGCGGATCGGCCAGGAAGGCGCGCATCGCGGCGCTGCGGCCGTCGCCATCCTCGGGGTCGAGATTGGCATCGCCCAGAACCACGAAGGTGCCCCGGGGCGGCGGCACATCCAGCGCGCCGTCGAGATAGAGCGTCCAGAGCCGAAGCTCGTCGCGGTTCCTCAGCCCGTTGCGGTCCTCGGGGCCGTCGAAGACGGGCGGCGTGGCATGGAAGGTCAGCAGGTGCAGGACGCTGCCGCCCAGATCGACCGGCACGTCCCAATGCCCGGTGGTCGAAAGCCGCTGCACCGCCTGTGCCTCGGCCGAGGGGAAGGGGGTGCCGTCGGTCTCGGGCAGGGTCGCGCCGGGCAGGTCGCGCCAGAGCATCGCCGAGAAATCGCGCACTTCGTCGGTCAGGATGGGAAAGCGCGACAGGATCGCCATGCCGTCCTGCCCGGCGAAATAGCCAAAGCCCTGGGCATCGCGCGGCCCGCCCAGACGGCCGTCGCCATCGAGATCGAGCCCGGTGCGCAGGCCGGTATTGGGGCTCAGTGCAAAGCGATGGGGATAGTCCAGATCGCGGGCGCGCAGCAGATCCGCCAGCGCCGCCAGCGCCAGACCGTCCAGGTCGAAATCGATCCCCTGCAGCGCGAGGATGTCGGGCCGGGCGGCGGCGATCACCTCGACCACCGCCGCCACCTGGCCGTCCTTGCCCGACAGGATGTCGCGCAACAAAAGCCCCGGCCCCTTGCGGGAGAGCTCGGCGTTATAGCTGGCCACGCGCAGATCGGCTGCGGCGGGAAGGGCAAAAAAGACCGCAAGCAGGCCCGGCACGATTGCGGCGGGCCTGCGCATCCGGGTCAGACCCAGGGCCGGTCCTGGGCCATCCGCGACTCGAAGCCGTCGATGGCGGTCGCCTTGTTGAGCGTCAGGCCGATATCGTCGAGCCCTTCCAGCAGGCAATGCTTGCGGAACGGATCGACCTCGAAGGCGATCTCGACCCCGTCGGAGGTGGTGATCGTCTGGTTTTCCAGATCGACCGTCATGCGGGCATTGGCGCCCTTCTCGGCATCCTTCATCAGGATGTCGACCTGCTCTTGCGGCAGCGGGATCGGCAGGATGCCGTTCTTGAAGCAGTTGTTGAAGAAGATGTCGGCAAAGCTGGGTGCGATCACGCAGCGGATGCCGAAATCCTTGATCGCCCAGGGGGCGTGTTCGCGCGAGGACCCGCAGCCGAAATTGTCGCCCGCGACCAGGATCTGGGTCTCGCGATAGGCGGGCTTGTTCAGCACGAAATCGGGGTTCTCGTTGCCGTCCTGATCGTAGCGCATCTCGTCGAACAGGTTCACCCCCAGCCCCTCGCGCTTGATCGTCTTGAGGAACTGCTTGGGGATGATCATGTCAGTGTCGATATTGACCAGATCAAGCGGCGCGGCGATGCCGGTGAGTTTCTCGAACTTTTCCATTCGTCTCAGATCTCCTAGCGCCGTCCGCGCCGCCCCCGGGGTCCGGTCAGGCGGTCGCGTCAGGCAGGTGTTTCAACGTGGCGGGGCCGCCGCGCGGCGATCCCGAAGGCCATCAGCCCGATCCCGTCCAGAACCAGCTCGAGCCCCACCAGCAGCCCCAGAAGCGTGGTGGCCGCGGCGAAGAAGTTCGAGAAGATCAAGGCCCCGATCAGGATGGATGCCGCCCCGGTCAGAAGCAGCAGCCAGAACAGGTTGGTGTCGCGGAAGGTGAAGGACAGCAGCAGGCGCATGCCGCCCATCACGACGAAGAGAAGCCCCAGAAGCAGCGTCATCCATGCCGCGCCGACCAGCGGGTTGATCAGGATCGACAGACCCGCCAGCAGGAACAGAATGCCGACGAAGCCGTTGAGCCAGCGGTGACTGTCGGGTCCGCCCCGCATCACCGTGATCATCTGGATCAGACCGGCGATCAGAAAGACGATGCCGACGATCTGGGTGGCCGCGATGGTGGCGGCGAAGGGGTTGGCCAGCGCCACGATGCCGCCGATCAGCAGCACAAAGCCGATCAGCGTGTAGATGAGCCAGTTTCTCATGGGAACCTCCTCGATGTGAGAGTTTGTCTCCACATCAACGGTCCGGGCGAGCGATGGGTTCCCGCGCACGGACCCCGCCCGACGGCCGCAAGGGCCGCCTGTCGAAGGGGAGGGGTCCGGCCCGTCATTGTCTTCCGCGCCTCCGGCTCAGACCGCTTCGGCCAGCAGGTCGCGCACGTCGGTCAGGTGCCCCGTGACCGCCGCCGCTGCCGCCATGACCGGGCTCATCAGATGGGTACGCCCGCCCCGGCCCATGCGACCCTCGAAGTTGCGGTTCGAGGTGGCCGCACAGCGTTCGCCCGGCGCCAGCTGGTCGGGGTTCATGCCAAGGCACATGGAACAGCCCGCAAGCCGCCATTCGAAGCCCGCCTCGGTAAAGACCTTGTCGAGCCCCTCTTCCTCGGCCTGCGCCCGCACGAGGCCCGAACCCGGCACGACCATGCCGCGCACACCCGGCGCCAGTGTCTTGCCCTTCAGGATCTCGGCCGCGGCGCGCAGGTCCTCGATCCGGCCGTTGGTGCAGGACCCGATGAAGACCGCATCGACCTTGATCTCGGTCAGGGCCGTGCCCGGCTTCAGCCCCATATAGTCGAGCGACCGGCGCGCGGCCTCGGCCTTGCCTCCCTGGAAGTCCTCGGGCGCGGGCACGGTGCCGGTGATCGGCAGTACGTCCTCGGGCGAGGTGCCCCAGGTCACCACGGGGGCGATATCCTCGGCGCGGATCGTCACGACCTTGTCCCAATGGGCGTCGTCGTCGGATTTGAGCGTCTTCCACCAGGTCAGTGCGGCTTCCCATTGCGCGCCCTTCGGCGCATGGGGGCGGCCCTTCACATACTCGAAGGTGGTCTCGTCGGGCGCGATCAGACCGGCGCGCGCGCCGCCCTCGATCGCCATGTTGCAGACCGTCATCCGGCCTTCCATCGACAGCGCGCGGATCGCCTCGCCGCAATATTCGATGACATAGCCGGTGCCGCCCGCGGTGCCGGTCTTGCCGATCACCGCAAGGGTGATGTCCTTGGCCGTGACGCCCGGCATCAGCTTGCCGGTGATCTCGACCTTCATGTTCTTCGATTTCTTCTGGATCAGCGTCTGGGTCGCCAGAACGTGTTCGACCTCGGAAGTGCCGATGCCGTGCGCCAGCGCCCCGAAGGCGCCATGGGTCGCGGTGTGGCTGTCGCCGCAGACCACGGTCATGCCGGGCAGGGTCCATCCCTGTTCGGGGCCGACGATATGGACGATCCCCTGACGGACATCCGAGACCGGGTAGTAGACCACGCCGAAATCGCGCGCGTTCTTGTCGAGCGCCTCGACCTGGATGCGGCTTTCCTCGTTGTCGATCTTCGTCTCCCGCCCTTCGGTGGTGGGCACGTTGTGATCGGGCACGGCGATGGTCTTTTCGGGCGCGCGCACGGTGCGGCCCGTCATCCGCAGCCCTTCGAAGGCTTGCGGGCTCGTCACCTCGTGCACGAGATGGCGGTCGATATAGAGAAGGCAGGTGCCGTCCTCGGCCTGGTCGACCAGGTGGGCATCCCACAGCTTGTCATAGAGGGTCTTGCCGGTCATGGAATTCTCCGCGGCTATGTCACTTGGCAAATGGAGAAACGGGTGCTGACGCCGCCTCAAAGGCGGGCGAGCACCGATCGGGTCGCGCCGAAGAATCGCCAGGGCAGGCGCGCGCGGTCGTCCATGTCGAAGACACGTTTCATGCCGTTGGGATACTCCTTTGCCCCGCGTCGATCAAGGGCATGCGCTTGCCAAGGCGTCGCTTCGCGGTCTTCATCTCGGCGGACCTGGGGCATCATCGCCCATATATGGGGTAAGAACCCAAGAGCTATTGATTTACGTAAGGGAATCCATCATCGTTCTTCTGTCATCCAGAGAGGTGATCCGATGGCTCCGAAGACAGTGAACAAGAGCGCGAAGACCGGGCAGTTCGTCTCGAATGCCAAGGTCAAGTCCGCTCCCGCGACAACCTATAAGCAAACCGTGGCGCCGAAAGGCAAGAAGGGCAAAAACTAGTCCTGGATCAAACGGTTTCGCTCGGCGTTGGTGAGCAAATCTGGGATCGGGTGAAGGATCCCCTTTCCCGCCACGTTTCAGACGACGGCCTCGATCTCGGCCCTGCCGAGGGCCGGGGCGTGGTTCATGATGGCGATGCGGATGGGGATCTCGACGGTCTGGCGATCGGGATCTCGGGGCATGATCCGTTCGCCAAGAGTGATCCGGTTCATCTGCGCCTCGACGCGACTTCGGATGTGGTCGCCCGACCATCGCTTCCAGAGTGCCTTGCCGGAGCGCTGTGTCGCTCGAAGGATCTCGTTGCAACTGATGGCGGCCGGGCAATCCGGTTTCCAGGCGCGCCCGTTCCGGCGGATCGGGACGATCAGAGCAGCGCCCCGTTCAAGGCCCGTTCAAGGATCGCGGCATGGCAGCGGCGCGTGTCATAGGCGCCATCTGCCGTGACTGTGGCGTCTCTTCGTCTGGCCAGAATGCAAGCCTCAGGAGTCCATCAGGGAATCCGCCTCACCGATATGTGCAACAACGCCGTTTCGCTCTCTTCGGGGTGAGGCATTCCACGGGCGACCCGACTGCATGAGGCGTTTGGTTTTCTGTCCTCCTGACCTAATCTTGGGAAAAGGAGGCCCGATGGAGAGCGATCCGACTCCGATCCTGCAGGAGCTGCAGGCCCTGGCCGAGCAGGGCAGGGGGTTCTTGCAAAGCCTCACCCGGCCGGGCTGGCGGCTTTACCAGATCGGCATCCTGCTGGCGCTGTTTGCGCTGGCGCAGCTGGGCGCCTGGGCGCTTTACGGGCGGCTTTACGGCTGGCTTCGAGAGCGCGAGGGCTGGCCGATGTGGCGGTTTCGCACCGCGCTGATCCTGCTGCGGCGGTTGCGGATCATCCTGCTGGTCGTGCTTGCCTGGGTCACGGTCTGGGCAATGCGCGAAGTGACCTGGCCCTCGCGCAGCTATCTGGTGGCCATCGGCGCGACTCTGGCCACGGCCTGGCTGTTCGTGGGCCTCGCCGCGCGGCTGGTGCGCAACCCGTTCCTGCGCCGGCTCGTGACCTGGGGGCTCTGGGTCTATGTCACGCTCTACATCGTCGATCTGACCGACGAGGCGGCCGCGTTGCTCGAGTCGGTCCGGCTTGGCATGGGCGATCTGCAGCTTTCGGCGCTGACCCTGCTGAAAGCCGCGGTGGTGACCGGTGTGCTTTTCACCGGCGCCCGGCTGATCGCCACCACCTCGGCGGCCCGCATCCGGCGCGACGACGACATCTCGCCCTCGATGCGGGTGCTGATCGTCAAGCTGCTGCAGCTTTGCCTTTACGGCGCTGCGGTCTTTCTGGGGCTGAAGCTGGCCGGGTTCGATCTGACCGGGCTGGCGGTGCTGTCGGGCGCCATCGGCGTTGGCCTGGGCTTCGGGTTGCAGAAGGTGGTCTCGAACCTCGTTTCGGGGGTCATCATCCTGCTCGACAAGTCGGTCAAGCCGGGCGACGTGATCTCGCTGGGCGACACGTTCGGCTGGATCAACGCGCTGGGCGCGCGCTATGTCTCGGTCGTCACCCGCGAGGGCAAGGAGTACCTCATCCCGAACGAGGATCTGATCACCAGCCAGGTGGTCAACTGGTCCCATTCGAACGAATTCGTCCGCCTCGACATCTTCTTTGGCACCGCCTATTCGGACGACCCGCACCGGGTGCGCCGGCTGGCGATCGAGGCGGCGGCCAGCGTACCCCGGGTGCTGGGCGACAAGCCGCCGGTCTGCCATATCGTGGGCTTCGGCGACAGTTCGGTCGACTACATCCTGCGGTTCTGGATCGTCGATCCCAGCGAAGGCCTGACCAATGTCCGGGGCGCGGTCTTCCTGGCGCTTTGGGATGCGTTCCGGGCCAATGACATCACCATTCCCTTCCCGCAGCGCGAGGTGAAGATCCTGCCCGGCAGCCGCCTCGCCGCCGCCCCGCCCGACTGACCGATCCCCGTCCGCCAAAGGAGCCCCGTCCGATGCGCCGCCCTGTTCTCTTGTCCGGTCTTGTCCTTGCCGCGGCCCTGTCCGCACCCCTTGTCCGCGCCGACAGCTATCGCGGCTATCCCGAGGTGCCCTATCGGGTCGAGCGCCAGATGGGCGCCGTCGAACTGCGGCACTATCCGGCCCGCACCATCGCCGAGGTCATCGTCGACGGGTCGCGCTTTGCCGCCATCAATCGCGGCTTCAGCGAGCTGGCCCATTACATCTTCGGCGAGAATGCCGCAGGCGAGAAGATCGCGATGACCGTGCCGGTGGGGCAGACCCGGACCGATCTGGGCTGGGCGATCCGCTTCACCATGCCCGAGGGCACGGCGCCCGAGACCTTGCCCAAGCCCGAGGAATCCTGGGTCCGGCTGCGGCGGCTGCCGCCCGAAACCCTTCTGGTGCTGCGCTTTTCGGGCCGCGCCACGGCCGAGCGGCTGAACGCTGCCGGGCGCGATCTGGTGGCCGAGGGCAAGGCCCGGGGCCTGCGCCTGACCGGACCCGCCCGGCTGATGTTCTACGACGATCCGTTCACCATGCCCTGGAACCGGCGCAACGAGGTCGGCTACCGGGTGCTGCCGTGACGCCGCCCTGCCTGTACTCTGCATTGAGGTTTTAACCTCGCGATGCTAGATATGTCTCATGCCCAGCGCCGGGGTCCCGACGGCGCGCCGCGTAGGAGGACGATGTCCTGTCTCACAATCTTGAGGTGGCCTTTGACGGGGCCGCACCAATGGCAGCGATGACCGCGCTGCATCCGGATGTGTCGAGCGAAGAGCTCCTCGATCGCATCCTCACCTCCCTGGACGACGACAAGGCCGAAGACGTGGTCAGGATCGACCTGCGCGGCAAGTCCAGCGTGGCCGATTACATGGTCATCTGCTCGGGGCGCTCGACCCGGCAGGTTTCGGCCATCGCCGAAAAGCTCAAGGACCGCCTCAAGGAGGATCTGGGCCGAAGCTGCAAGATCGAGGGCAAGGACCAGGGCGACTGGGTGCTGATCGACGTGGGCGACATCATCGTGCATGTCTTCCGGCCCGAGGTGCGCGAGTTCTACCAGCTCGAGAAGATGTGGATGCCCGCTGGCGCGATGAGCACCGCCCGCGCCTGATGCGCGTCCATGTCTGCGCCGTGGGGCGCCTGCGCAAGGGCCCCGAGCGCGACCTGATCGAGGATTACACCGCCCGGTTCGACCGGACCGGCCGGGGTCTCGGGCTTGGCCCGCTGACCTTCGCCGAGGTCGAGGACCGCAAGGGCGGCGGCCCGGCCGCCGAGGCGGCGCTTCTGGACCGCGCTCTGCCGCAGGGCGCTGCGATCTGCGCCCTCGACGAACGTGGCCAGACCCTCGCCTCGCCCGATTTCGCCGCTCTTCTGGCGCGCTGGCGCGATGCCGGCCGGGGGGATGCGGCCTTCCTGATCGGCGGCGCCGACGGGCTCGATCCCGCGCTGGTCGCCCGGGCCGACGCGGTGCTGTCCTTCGGGCCGATGGTCTGGCCCCATATGCTGGCCCGTGCCATGCTCAGCGAACAACTCTATCGCGCCGCCAGCATCCTTGCCGGTCTGCCCTATCACCGCGTCTGATCTTCTTCTTGGCCCAAATACCCCCTTCCCGCGCCCGCAGGGCGCGGCCAGTGACCACCTGGCCCGCAGGGCCGCCATTCTGTCGCATTTGCATCTCTCCCCCGGTCCGTCCGTGTGACAGGGTGCCATCGACGGCCGCTGTTGTCCTCTCGCCCCGTGGCTTCTAGAAGGGGCGCAACTGCAGTAGGGTGCTTTTGCCATGACCACACCGAAACCCGTCGTTCTGTGCATTCTCGATGGCTGGGGCATCGGCCCCACCCATGACGACAATGCCCCGCTGCTCGCCGAGACGCCCAATTTCGACCGGCTGATCCAGACCTGCCCCAATGCGATCCTGACCACCTTCGGGCCCGATGTCGGCTTGCCGACGGGGCAGATGGGCAATTCCGAGGTCGGCCATACCAATATCGGCGCAGGCCGGGTGGTGGCGATGGATCTGGGCCAGATCGACCTGTCGATCGAGGATGGCAGCTTCTTCCGGCAACCCGCCCTGACCGGCTTCATCGACAAGATGAAGGCCTCGGGCGGTACGGCGCATCTGCTGGGGCTCGTGTCCGATGGCGGCGTCCATGGCCATATCGCCCATATCCTCGCCGCAGCCCGCTGCATCGCCGAGGCAGGCGTCCCGGTTGCCATCCATGCCCTCACCGACGGTCGCGACGTGCCGCCGCAATCGGCCGACCGCTTCATCCCCGAACTTGCAGAGGGCCTGCCCGAGGGCGTGCGCATCGCCACCGTGATCGGGCGCTATTATGCGATGGACCGCGACAATCGCTGGGAACGGGTCAAGCTCGCCTATCACGCCATGGCCAACGGGCTGGGCGAAGAAGTCGCCAGCGCCGAAGAGGCCGTGCAGAAGGCCTATGACCGGGGCGAGACCGACGAGTTCATCCACCCGTCGGTGGTCGCGGCCCATGACGGCATCAAGGACGGCGACGGGCTCTTCTGTCTCAATTTCCGGGCCGACCGCGCCCGCGAGATCCTGCGCGCCTTCGCCCAGCCCGATTTCGACAGTTTCGACACCGGGACCCGGCCGCAACTCGCAGCGTTGCTGGGGATGGTCGAGTATTCGGTCGAGCATAACGCCTGGATGGACACGGTCTTTCCCAAGCGCAAGCTCGTCAACACCCTGGGCGAATGGGTCGCCAAGCAGGGGCTGACCCAGTTCCGGCTGGCCGAGACCGAGAAATATCCCCATGTCACCTTCTTCCTGAACGGCGGCAAGGAAGCGCCCGAAAAGGGCGAGGACCGCTTCATGCCCCCGAGCCCCAAGGTCGCGACCTATGACCTGGCGCCCGAGATGTCGGCCGAGGCGGTCGGCGACAAGCTGGTCGAGGCCATCGGCAAGGGCTATGACCTGATCGTCGTGAACTTCGCCAATCCCGACATGGTCGGCCATACCGGCATTCTTTCGGCGGCGATGAAGGCCTGCGAGGCGG
The DNA here is from genome assembly GCF_003314725.1 of Rhodovulum sp. BSW8. Classification (NCBI taxonomy): domain Bacteria; kingdom Pseudomonadati; phylum Pseudomonadota; class Alphaproteobacteria; order Rhodobacterales; family Paracoccaceae; genus Rhodovulum; species Rhodovulum sp. BSW8. The sequence continues at coordinate 46,425 of NZ_QNVX01000007.1, read as the reverse complement.
TCGACCGCAATCTCGGCCGGGCGCTCGAGGCGCTGGCGGCGGCGGGCGGCGCGATGATCGTCACCGCCGATCACGGCAATTGCGAGACCCTGATCGACCCGGCGACCGGCGGCCCGCATACCGCGCATACCCTGAACCCGGTGCCGGTGATCCTGGTCGGCGGGCCCGAGGGCGCGCGGCTTCGCAACGGGCGGCTGGCCGATCTGGCGCCGACCCTGCTGGAACTGATGAACCTGCCGAAACCGCCCGAGATGACGGGCGAAACCCTGATCGAAGCGTGAGACAGGCGGCGTGAGACAGGCAGGCGGCCCGTTTCTCGCCCTTCTGATCGCGGGGACCGCGCTGGCGGCCCTGTCAGTCCCGCTCTGGTCTGCCCCGGCCCTGGCCCAGACCGCCGATCCGGCCGACACCGCCGAGGCCGCGGCCGCCGCGCTGCGCGACGCCGCAAACCGGCTGCAGGCCGCGGGAGGTGCCCGCGACCGGGTCGCCGCGCTGACCGAAACCGTGCGCGCCTATGAACAGGGCCTTGCCGCCCTTCGCGAAGGGCTGCGGCGCGCCGCGGTTCGGGAACAGACCATCGCCGCCGTGCTCGATGCCCGGCGCGAGGAGATCGCCCAGCTTGTGGGCGTGCTCTCCAGCATCGAACGCAATCCCGAGGCGCTGGTTCTGCTGCACCCGACCGGGCCGCTTGGCGCCGCACGGGCAGGCATGATGCTGGGCGAGGTGACCCCGGCGCTGCAGGCCGAGGCCGAGTCGCTGCGCGGCCAGCTGGACGAGATCGCGTTGATCCGGGCGTTGCAGGAAAGCGCGGCCGACGATCTGGCGGCGGGGCTTTCGGGCGTACAGACCGCGCGCACCGAACTGAGCCAGGCCATCGCCGACCGCCGCGACCTGCCGCAGCGCTTTTCGGCCGACCCCGACCGTCTGGCCCATCTCGCCGACAGCAGCGAGACGCTCGACGGCTTTGCCGCGGGGCTGTCCCAGGTCGGCGGCACCGCCCCCGAAGACAGTGCCCCGCCCGCCTTCGAGGCGCTGGAAGGCCAGCTGCCGCTGCCGGTCGAGGGGACCCTGCTGCGAGGCTTCGACGAGCCCGACGCGGCCGGGATCGTCCGGCCGGGCCTGGTGCTGGCGACCCGGCCGCTGGCGCTGGTGACGACGCCCGTCGCGGCCACGATCCGCTATCGCGGGCCGCTGCTCGACTACGGAAATGTGATGGTGCTGGAACCGGCCGAAGGATATCTGCTGGTGCTTGCCGGGATGGCGCAGGTTTATGGTGCCGAGGGTCAGGTGCTTGCCGCCGGCGCGCCGGTCGGTCTCATGGGCGGCGCCGATCCCAACACGGCCGCGTTTCTGGACGCGGCGGCAGAAGGCGGTGGCAATGACCTTCCGGAAACGCTTTATATGGAACTGAGACAGGGCGGCAGCCCCGTGGACCCTGCGCCGTGGTTCGCGCGACAGTAAGGATTGAGGACGCCGATGAAGAAATTCGTGGTTGCCGCATTGGGCGGTGTGGTTGCCGGAACGCTCGTGGCCACCCAGGTGGCCGGGCCGCTTCTGGCCGATGAGGCCAAGTCGAACAGCTCGGTCTACGAACAGCTCGATCTCTTCGGCGACGTGTTCGAGCGGATCCGGTCGCAATATGTCGAGGAGGTCGACTCGACCAAGCTGATCGAGGCCGCGATCAACGGCATGCTGACCTCGCTCGATCCGCATTCCAGCTATCTGCCGCCGAAGGATTTCGACGACATGCAGGTGCAGACCCGCGGCGAATTCGGCGGGCTCGGGATCGAGGTCACCCAGGAAGAGGGCTTCGTCAAGGTCGTCTCGCCGATCGACGGCACCCCGGCCGACGAGGCGGGCATCGAGTCGGGCGACTTCATCACCCATGTGAATGGCGAAAGCGTGCTGGGCCTGACGCTGGACGAGGCGGTCGAGATGATGCGCGGCCCGGTCGGCAGCGAGATCGTCATCACAGTCGTGCGCAAGGGCGTCGACGAGCCCTTCGACGTCACCATCACCCGCGACACGATCAAGCTGACGGCGGTGCGCTCGCGGATCGAGGGCAGCACGGTCGTGCTGCGCGTCACCACATTCAACGACCAGACCTATGCCAATCTCGAGGAAGAGTGGAACAAGTCGGTGGAGGAGCTTGGCGGGGTCGAGAACGTGACCGGCGTGGTGCTCGATCTGCGCAACAACCCGGGCGGGCTTCTGCCGCAGGCGATCAAGGTGTCGGACGCCTTCCTCGACGCGGGCGAGATCGTCTCGACCCGGGGCCGCAACCCGCAGGACAGCGACCGCTACAACGCGACCAAGGGCGATCTGACCGGCGGGCTGCCGATGGTGGTGCTGATCAATGGCGGCTCGGCCTCGGCCTCGGAAATCGTCGCGGGCGCGCTGAAGGACCATCGCCGCGCCATCGTGGTCGGCACCCGCAGCTTCGGCAAGGGGTCGGTCCAGACGGTGATGCCGCTGAAGGGCGAGGGCGCGATGCGGCTGACGACGGCGCGCTATTACACCCCCTCGGGCCGCTCGATCCAGGCGCTGGGCGTCGCGCCCGACATCGTGGTCGAACAGCCGCCGCGCAAGCCCGTCACCGAGGAAACCGAGGATCAGCCTGCCAGCGCCGCAGCGCGGACCCGGTCCGAGGCCGATCTGCGCGGGGCGCTCGACAATGACAGCATGACCGAGGACGAGCGCAAGCAGGCCGAGGAAGAACTGGCCAAGGCCGAGGCCGCCGCCAAGCTGCGCGAAGAGGATTACCAGCTGGCCTATGCGGTCGACATCCTCAAGGGCCTCTCGGCGCTCGACCCCGAGCACAAGTGACACGAAAGGAGGGGGCCGGGTCGCACCGGCCCCGAAGGCACGACATGAGTCCCGAAGAGATCGAGAAACTTCCCTATCGCCGCGGTGTCGGCGCGATGCTGGTCAATGGCGCGGGCAAGGTCTTTGTCGGCCAGCGCAAGGACTGGGCCGAACCCGCCTGGCAGATGCCGCAGGGCGGAATCGACAAGGGCGAAGACCCCGAAGAGGCGCTGCTGCGCGAGCTTTGGGAAGAGACCGGGGTAACCGCCGATCTGGTCGAGATCCTCGCCCGGACCGCCGACTGGGTCGATTACGACCTGCCGCCCGAATTGCTGGGCCGGGTCTGGAAGGGCAAGTATCGCGGGCAGAAACAGCTTTGGTATCTGCTGCGCTATCTGGGCCGCGACGATCAGGTGAACATCGAAACCGAGCATCCCGAGTTTTCGGCCTGGACCTGGCTCGACCCCGACGCGCTTGTCGATCACATCGTGCCGTTCAAGCGGACGCTGTACGAACGGGTGGTGGGCGAGCTTGTGCCGCGCATTCCGTCGCAGGCGGGGGCCGTCTGACCCCTTTCGCTTGACCGGGGCGCGGCCCGCGCCCAGATTGGTGCCGACCGTCCGCGTTCCGCGGGCGAGCGGAGCCTTGATGCTGGAGCTTGTGTAAGGACGCCCTCTGATCGTCGGAGGGCCTGGGATCGACCCGGAGGGCCAAGAGCCCTCGCGGGCCTTTCGTTTGCCTTGCACAGGAACTTCCATGAACATCTCGAAACGCGAACAGCGCGTGCTGCACGTGCTGGCTCAGGGTGGGCGCATCGTGCATGACCGCCCCGCTGCGGGCGGCAAGATCGTGGCCATCACCTGCTTTACCCGCGACGGGCTGGTCCTGTCGGATTGCGACCTCGACGTTTTCGGCCGGCTGCGACGCCGCCGCCTGATCGAGTCGCGCAATGGCGGCCCCTATCGCATCTCGCATCGCGGGCGGCTGAGCGTCCGGGCCCAGCCCGACAACCGCTAGACCGGGTCCGGGCCGCCGGGGTCATTGCCCCGCCGGCCCGGGCCGCACCAGGGTTTCAAGCGCCGCGCGCAGAGGGGCGGCCAGCGGGCTGGGGCGCCTCGTGGCGGAATCGACATAGACATGCACGAACACGCCCTCGGCCGCTGCGCTGTCCTCGTCGTTGCGGAACAGCCCGATCTCGTAGCGGACCGAGCTTCGGCCCAGATGCGCGACCCGTATCCCCGCCGTCACCCGGTCGGGAAAGGCCATCTCGGCGTGATAGCGGCAGCCGGTTTCGACCACGAGCCCGATCTGGGCGCCGCCCCGGATATCCAGCACCCCCGCCTCGATCAGCCAGCCGTTCACCGCCGTGTCGAACAGCGCGTAATGCACCACGTTGTTCATGTGGCCGTAGATGTCGTTGTCTTCCCAGCGCGTCGTCAGGCTGCGGAAGGCCGCGAAATCGGCGCGGCGGGCAGGGGCTGGTCGGTCGGCCATGGGGCGCGGTCCTCTCAGATCGTGCGGCCGCCATCGACCTCGAGGATCACCCCGGTGATGAAATCGGCCTCGTCCGATCCCAGATAAAGCGCTGCATTGGCCACGTCACGCGGTTCCGACAGCCGCCTCAGCGGGATCGTCGCGATGAAGCGTTCGCGGTTCTCGGGCGTGTCGGGCACGCCCATGAACTGTTCCAGAAGGCCGGTCACGCCCATCACCGGGGCGATGCCGTTGACCCGGACGCGGTCGGGCGCCAGTTCGACCGCCAGCGAGCGGGTCATCAGGTTCACCGCCCCCTTCGAGGAATTGTACCAGGTCAGCCCGGGCCGGGGCCGGATGCCCGCGGTCGAGCCGACATTCAGCATCACCCCCCCGCCCTGCGTGCGCCAGAGCGGCACGCAGGCCTTGGTCATGTGAAAGATCGACAGCACGTTGATGTCGTAGATCTTGCGGAAGGTGGCCTCGTCGGTCTCCATCAGCGGCTGGTTGCGGTTGGTCCAGCCCGCGTTGTTGACGACGATGTCGAGCCGCCCGAACGCCTCCTGCGTGGCGGCGACCGCGGCCGCGACCTCGTCGCCCTTCGAGACGTCGCAGCCGATGGCCAGCGCGTTCTCGCCCAGCTCGCGGGCCACCGCCCCGGCGCGGTCGCGGTCGATATCGACCACCGCCACCCGGGCGCCCTCGCGGATATAGGTCTCGGCGATGCCGCGCCCGAAGCCCGAGGCCGCGCCCGTCACCAGTGTCGCCTTGCCGTCCAGTCTCATTCCGGTCTCTCCGTTCCTCGATTGGCCTCAGCCATGGTGCGTCACGATGGTCTTGAGGGTGGTGAAATCGTGCAGCGCGGCAAAGCCCTTCTCGCGGCCATGGCCGGATTTGCGCCGGCCGCCGAAAGGCAGCTCGACCCCGCCGCCCGCCCCATAGCCGTTGACGAAGACCTGGCCGCAGCGCATCGCCTTTGCCACCCGCTGCTGGCGCGCGCCGTCGCGGGTCCAGACCGAGGCGACCAGCCCGTACTCGGTGCCGTTCGCGATGGCGATGGCCTCGGCCTCGTCCTCGAAGGGAATGACGCACAGCACAGGGCCGAAGACCTCTTCCTGCGCGATCCGCGAGCCCGGGTCGCAGGGCCCGAAGACCGCAGGCGCGACATAGAACCCGCCGTCGGGGGTCCCGGCCCGGATGCCGCCCCGGGCGATCAAGGGCGCCCCGGCATTGGCGATGTATCCCTCGACCCGGGCCTTCTGCCGGGCCGAGATCAGCGGGCCCAGCACCGCCTCCTCGCCCGAGTCGGACGCCTCGATGGCCTCGAAGCGCGCCTTCAGTCCGGCCATGACCGCGTCGAACACCCCGCGCTGTACCAAGGCCCGGCTGCCCGCGGAACAGGTCTGGCCGCCATTCTGGATCACCGCGGTCACAAGGACCGGCAGCGCGGCCTCTAGATCGGCATCGTCGAACACGATCTGCGGGGACTTGCCGCCCAGTTCCAGCGTGCAGCCGATGAAGTTGCGCGCGGCCTCGGTCTGGATCAGCACGCCCACCTCGGGCGAGCCGGTGAACGAGATGAAGTCGATGCCGGGGTGGCGCGACAACGCCGCCCCCGCGGTTTCGCCACGCCCCGTCACGATGTTCAGCGCGCCCGGCGGAAAGCCCGCCTCGACCGCCAGCGCCCCGATCCGGAGCGCGGTCAGGCAGGCCTCCTCGGCGGGTTTCAGGACCGCGGCATTGCCGGTCGCAAGCGCAGGCGCCACGGACCGGCCGAACATCTGCGCGGGATAGTTCCAGGGGATGATATGGCCGGTCACCCCATGCGGTTCGCGATGCAGCTCGACATTGCAGTCCTTGAGAAAGGGAATGATCTCGCCATGCAGCTTGTCGGCCGCACCGCCGTAATATTCGAAATAGCGCGCGGTCACGGCCATGTCGGCGCGGGCTTGGCGGATCGGCTTGCCGTTGTCGCGGCTTTCGAGCCGGGCCAGCGCCTCGGCCTCGTCCTCGATCCGGCGGGCGAGGCGCAGCAGAAGCCGCCCGCGCTCGGCCGCGGTCAGGCGGGACCAGTCGCCGCCTTCGAAGGCGGCGCGGGCGGCGGCGACGGCTGCGTCGACATCCTCGGGGCCGCTATCGGCGATCCGGGCAAAGGGCAGGCCGTCGATGGGCGAGATCACGTCCATCGAGGCGCCCGAGACGGCGGGCTGCCAGACATTTCCGATCAGGTTGGCGGGCTCGGGCAGCGGCAGGTCGGTTCGGGTCATGGGGGCCTCTCGGTCAGGCGGGAATGGCATTGGGGTCCGGGGCGGCGACCTCGCCCCGTTCGATCAACAGCGTGCGGTCGGCGAAGCCGCGCAGCAGCGCGGGATTCGATTCGGTGATCAGCAGAGTCACCGTCCGGTCGGCATCGCGCAGCGCGCGCAGCGCGTCGGCGTAGCGCAGCGCAAGCGCCGGGGCGAGGCCCTGGAAGGGTTCGTCCAGCATCACCAGCCGGGTGCCCAGCATCAGCGCCCGGCCCAGCGCCACCATCTTGCCCTGACCGCCCGAGACATTGCCCGCGGGCCGGTCGGCCATCTCTTTCAGCTCGGGCAGGATCGAATGGACCCGATCAAGCCTGCGCTGCGTCTCGGCCCGGTCGAGCCGGGCGTTCTGCGCGGGCAGCAGCAGGTTTTCCTCGACCGTGAAGGCCGAGAACAGCCGCCGGTCCTCGGGCGCGTAGCCGATGCCAAGCCCCGGGCGGCGCGCGGGATGCATCGGCCCCAGCGGATGGCCATCAAGAAGGATCTCGCCGGTCACGTCGGTAAAGCCCATGACGGACCGCAAAAGCGTCGTCTTTCCCGCCCCGTTCCGCCCGATCAGCGCGACGGTCTCGGCCTCGCCGATCCGGAAATTCAGCCCGCGCAGGATCGGGATCTTGCCGATCGCGGCATCGACAGTGCGAAATTCCAGCATCAGACGGCCTCCCCGATGACGTCGCGGATCACGTCGGGATGGTCCAGGATCTCGCGCGGGGTGCCGCGCAGCTGCACATTGCCCGCGTTCCAGACCGCGACCTCTTCGGCATGACGTTCGACGATGCCCATGTCGTGTTCGACGAAGACCGAGGTCACTTTCCGTTCGGCCAGGGCCTCGACCAGGATCTCCATGATCCGGTGCTTTTCCGACGAGGCGACGCCCGAGGTCGGCTCGTCCATCAGCAGAAGCCGGGGCCGCAGTGCCAGCGCGACGGCGATGTCGACCAGCTTGCGCTGGCCCTCGGGCAGCTCGACCACCGGGCGATGCGCGGCATCGGCGCATTTCACCATTTCCAGCAGGTGCATCATCTCGTCCCTCTCGGGGATGCGGTGCAGGTCCATGAACGGGTTGCGCAGCCGGTCGCGGGCGGCGACCGCGATCAGCAGGTTTTCCAGCGCGGTATGTTCGGTGAACAGCTGCGGGATCTGGAAGGCGCGGGCCACGCCCTTCCGCACGATGGCACGCGGCGGCAAGGGGGTGACGTCCTCGCCCTCGAACAGGACCTGGCCGGAACTTGGCTTGATCCAGCCGGTGCAGATGTTCAGGAAGGTGGTCTTGCCCGCGCCGTTCGGCCCGATGATGGCGAGGTTGCGCCCCGCCGTGATGGTCAGCGACACGTCATTGGCCGCGATCACGCCGCCGAAGCGGATCACGAGGTTGCGGGTTTCCAGCAGCGGCGCGGTCATTTGCGCGCCTCCCCGCGATGGGCAAGCGTCTCGATCATGCCGATCACGCCGCGCGGCGCGAAGAGGATGATGACCAGAAGGAAGGCACCCAGCAGCATCTGCCAGACATCGCCCGCATAGGCCGAGGCATAGGTGCGGACCAGTTCGTAGATCAGCGCGCCGACAAAGGCGCCGCGCACCGACCCGGCGCCGCCCAGAACGGCGATGAAGACCATCTCGCCCGAGCGGATCCACCAGGCGTATTCGGGCGTGACGACGCCCTGCGTCACCCCCATCAACGCGCCGCCGATTCCGCAAAGCGCGGCCGACACGAGATACCCCCACAACAGCGCCCGGCGCGGCGAGACGCCCAGATATTCCAGCCGGGTCTCGTTGGTCTTGAGGGTCTGGAAGATCTGACCCGCGGGCGAGGCCAGCCAGCGGATCGTGGCCCAGCCCAGGCCCAGCACCAGTGTCAGCGTGAGGTAGAACAGCACCAGCTCGAAGCTGGCGCGGTCGAGGTCCATCCCCAGTACGGTCGGGCGCGGCAGGCGGATGCCGTCGGCGCCCCCGGTGATGTGGTAGAACTTCTCGAGGAAGGACCAGAAGATCATCGAGAAGGCGAGGTTCAGCATGCCGAAGAAGATACCGCGATAGCGCACCACGAAGAGCCCGACGCAAACCCCGGCCACGACCGCGCCCAGAAGACCCGCCAGCAGCACCAGGGCCAGGTCGGCGCCGGGCAGGGCGGTCATCAGGAAGGCTCCGGCATAGGCGGCGACGGCGAAGTACAGCGCATGACCGAAGGACACCTGGCCCGCGCGCAAGAGCACGCTGACCCCGGCGACGGCCAGCCCCTTGGCCAGCGCCAGATTGACCAGAAGCTGCATCCCCGGCGCGCCGAGCGGCACCAGCGCCAGCAGCGCGAGGCCCGCCAGCGGCAGGACGGTTCCGGCCATCGAAGGCCCGCCCGCGGGGCGGCCCTGGCGGGATTTGTCCGGTTCTGTCGCATGGGTCATTGCCGGGTCTCCTCAGATCTTGCGGGCGGACGAGCTGCCGAAGAGGCCCTGCGGCCGCACCGACAGCACCGCGACCATGATCGCATAGGGCACGAGCGTTGCCGCCTCGGGCCAGACATAGACGGCGAAGGACCGCCCCAGCCCGATCATCAGCGCGCAAAGCGCCGCGCCCTCGATCTGGCCGAGCCCGGCGGTCGCGACGACGGCGAAGGACAGCACGATCATGTCGGCGCCCATCCCCGGCAGGATCGAGGTGGTGGGCGAGGCCAGCGCGCCGCCCAGCCCGGCCAGCGCCGCGCCGACGATGAAGGTGAACAGGAAGACCTTGTCGGCGTCGATGCCGATCGACTGCGCCGCCTCGCGGTCTTCGGTGGTGGCGAGGATCAGCTTGCCGATGATGGTGTGGCGCAGGAAAAAGCGCATCCCCAGCAGCAGCGCCGCCGCGACCGCGGGCAGCAGGATCAGCTGATAGACGGTATAGGTCACGCCCAGCACGGTGACGTTGCCCAAAGCCTGCAGCGCCGTCGCCTCGAAATAGGGCCGCGTGCCCCAGACCAGCCGCTGGACGTCCTCGAGGATCATGAAGACCGCGAAGGTGACCAGCAGTTGCAGCACCTCGGGCTTGTCGTAGATCCGGCGCAGCAGCAGCCATTCGATGGGCCCGCCCAAAAGCAGCCCGACCAGCACCGCCGAGACCAGCATCAGCGGAAAGGCCAGAATCGGCGCCAGCCCCATCGCCAGCGCCCAGCCCGACAGCGACACGGTGGCATAGGCGCCGATGGCGTAGAGCGAGCCATGGGCGATGTTCAGGATGCGCATCACCCCGAAGATCAGGGTCAGCCCCAGCGCCACGATGAAGACAAGCGCGGCATAGGCAATGCCGTCGAAGAGCGCGAGAAGGAAAAGCGTCGGCGTCATGTCGGGTTCCGGTTGGGCAAATGCCGGACGGGCGGGGGTGCCCGTCCGGCCGTCCGGGCTCAGTCGGCGTAGGTGGCGACGCCGACCTGATCGAGGAAGCTCGCATCGAGCCCGCCGATCCAGTCGACCGAGACCTCGCCCACCGGCGCGGTGATGTCGGCGCCGTCGAAGATCATGATGTTCTCCAGCGTCGCGAAGGGGTGGTCCCCGGTCTGCACGCTGGTCGCCATCAGCTGCGCCTCGATCCCCTGATGATCCTCGCGGATCGTCACCGGACGGCCGAGCCCCTGGAATTCGAGCCCGGCCATGGCGGCCAGCACCTGATCCTCGTCGGGCCAGTCGCCGCCATTGGCGGCGATCGCCTTTTCATAGACCGCCTGCAGCGCGGCGAAGGCCTGCGCGGTATGGAACACCGGATAGACCGAAATCTCGCCGGTCTTTTCCTCGTAGCGCGCCATGAAATCCTTGAACGCGTCGTCGTCGCGGCGTTCGGGATGGCGGAAATAGTGATCGCCGCGCGCCCCCACGATATGGCCCGAGGGCAGGCTTGACCCCAGCCGTTCCAGCGAGGATTCGGCCAGCGGCAGCACGAAGGTCGAGCTGTTCATCAGACCGCGCTGGGCCGCCTGCTGCACGAAGGTGTCGAGATCGCCGCCCCAGTTGGTCGACAGGATCACGTCGGGCCTCAGCGCCTGCAGCCGCGAAATCTCGGTCGAGAAGTCGGGCGAGCCGAATTTCGGGAAGAACTCGCCCACCACCTTGACGTCAGGCTTCATCGCCATCAGCGCGGTGCGGAAGATGTCCCAGCTGTCGCGGCCCCAGGCATAGTCCTGGTTGACGACGGCGATGGTCTTGAAATCGGGATGGGTCTTCAGCAGGTAGATCACCGCGGCCAGCATTTCCGGCGTGGCGTTGGCCTGGGTGCGGAAGACGTATTTGTAGCTGTGTTCCTCGAAGATCTTCTGGGTGCCGCAATCCCACATGAAGTTGATGACCTTCAGATCCTCGGCCAGCGGCGCCAGGGTCTGGCAGTTGCCCGAGGAAATCGCCGCGAACATCACGTCGGCGCCGCCCGATTCCGCGAGCCTGCGGTATTCCGAGGTCAGCGTCTCGGCGCCCGCGCCCTCGTCGATGAAGCTGACCTCGACCGGCACACCGCCGATCCCACCCTGGGCGTTGATCGTCTCGACGAGGATCTCGGCCGCGTTCTTCGCGGGGACGCCGAAGACCGAGGCGGGCCCGGTCAGGAATGTGGTCATGCCGACCTTCAGCGACGCCGGTTTGTCGGCGGCCGCGGCGGTCAGCGGCATCGCGGCGCAAAGCGCCGTCAGCAGCCAGGTCTTCATCCGGTTTTCCTCCCTGTTTTCCGGTTCTCTAGCGGATCGCGATGGGGTTGATGATCATCTGCACCGCCCCCTTGATCCGGGCCTGTCCCATCACGAACAGAAACTCGTGCACCCCGTCCCGGGCCAGCGCGCGGGTGTCCATGTTTTCAAGGATATAGATGCCGTGCCGGGGCTGAAGGATCTGGTGGGCGCGAAACGCCATGCCCTCTTCCTCGGCGGGCACCACCTCCATGCCCCAGGTATCGGCGCCGACCGCCATCACCCCGAGCCCGGCCAGGTATTCGGCGCCGCTGACGCCAAGCCCCGGCTCGGCCGCGCCAAAGCGGTCCGGGTCGGGCGCCGCGCCGTCCAGCAGGTTCATCCAGTTCGAGTTGAAGAGCACGATATCGCCTTCGCGGATCTCGACGCCCTGCGCCTCGGCCGCCGCTTTCACGTCGTCTTCGGTATAGGCGGTGCCTTCCGCGACCATGTCGGTGCCGAAATGCGCGGCCATGTCCAGCATCACGCCGCGCCCGACCAGACCCGGCAGCTTTTCAAGCCCCAGTTCGGTCAGGCCCGAGGCCTTGGCGAAATCGGGCACGGTGCGGCCGCCGTAATAGGTGTGGTCGATCCCGGCATGGCCAAGCCCGTCGATCTGCGGACCGATCCCGAGCCAGCCCATGAAGATGTCGTCGTTATAGGTGAACCGGTTCTCACCCAGCCCATGGGTTTCCGTCTGGTTGGGCTGCAGCACCGTCACCGACAGGCTGCGCGGCGGAAAGGCGGGCGTGTCCGATCCGACGATCATCCCGAGGCTGTAGACCTTGCCCTCGGTCACAAGCCCGGCGGCGTCGCGTACCCGTTCGGGCGTCATCAGGTTGGCCGCGCCCAGTTCGTCCTCGGGGCCCCAGGGCGTCGCGGCCCAGTCGGGCGCCGTGTCGTCGGCAAGGGCCGCGCTTCCCGCCGCCAGCGCAGCGCAGAAGGACGCGGCACGAAGTGTCGCTTGGCAGTTCATCTCTTCCTCCCCAAGAGTGAAACTGCGCCGAGCCTAGGAGAGGGTCATCGCGCTGACCAATAGCTTGCCGCGCTTTCCGTTATAGCTTTTGCCTATGACCCGGCTAATATCGCTTTGCGCGCCGGGCGGGGACGATAGGCTCGGCATGGGACAAGGCCGGATCAACCGGCGGACCTGGGAGGAGCTTTCCATGAAGATCGAGGCTGCCGTGCTGGAGCGCGGCGGGATAGAGAAGGATTTCGAGGCGGCAGAGGCGCTTGCGGTGCGCCAGCTCGATCTGGAGGCGCCCGGTCCGGGCGAGGTGCTGATCCGGGTCGCGGCGGCCGGGGTCTGCCATTCGGACCTGTCGGTGATCAACGGCACCCGGCCGCGCCCGGTGCCGATGGTGCTGGGCCACGAGGCGTCGGGCCATGTCGAGGCGGTGGGCGCGGGCGTCACCGATCTGGTGCCCGGCGATCACGTCGTCTGCATCTTTGCGCCCGGCTGCGGCAGCTGTACCCCCTGCGCCGAGGGGCGCCCGGCGCTGTGCACCCGCGCGGCCAAACATCACGGCGTGGGCGAGCTGATGACCGGGCATCGGCGGCTGTCGATGGACGGGCAACCGGTGCATCATCATGTGGGCGTCTCGGCCTTCGCCACACATGCGGTGCTGGCGCGGCCCTCGCTGGTCAAGGTCGAGGCCGACATCCCGCCGCATATCTCGGCGCTGTTCTCCTGCGCGATGCTGACCGGCGCGGGGGCGGTCTTCAACACCGCCCGCGTCATGCCCGGCAGCAAGGTCGCGGTGGTGGGCCTGGGCGGGGTCGGACTGTCGGCGATCCTTGGCGCGGCCGCGGCGGGCGCGGGCGAGATCGTGGCCATCGACCCCTTCCCCGCCAAGCGCGAGGCGGCGCTGGCGATGGGCGCGACCCATGCGGTGGCGGCCGATGACGATACCGTGGCGGCCGTGCGCGATCTGACGGGCGGCGGCGTCGACGTGGCGCTGGAGCTGGCCGGTTCGGTCCGGGCGCTCGAAACCGCCTATGACGTCACTTGCCGGGGCGGCACCACCGTCACCGCGGGCCTGCCCCATCCCGACGCGCGAATGCCGCTCAACGCCTTGAAACTGGTGGCGGAAGAGCGCTCGCTCAAGGGCAGCTACATCGGGTCCTGCGTGCCGCAGCGCGACCTGCCGCGGATGTTCGCGCTGCATGCGCTGGGGCGCCTGCCGGTCGAGAAGATGCTGACCCACCGGCTGAAGCTCGGGCAGATCAACCTGGCGATGGACCAGCTCGACCGGGGCACAGCGATCCGGCAGGTGATCGAGTTCGACTGACCGGGCGCTGTCGCGGCGCAACAGGGAGGACGAGGCTTGGACATCCGGCAGCTGCGCTATTTTCTGGCGATCTCCGAGGCGCGGTCGATTTCGGCGGCGTCCCAGGCCATTGGCGTGGCCCAGCCCTCGCTGTCGCAGCATGTCCGCCGGATGGAGGACGAGCTGGGCGTGCAGCTGGTCGAACGCTCGCCGCGCGGCACGATCCTGACCGAGGAAGGGCGGGTGCTGGCCGAACATGCGCGCCACATCTGCGCCAGCGTCGACCGCTGCGTCGCCGACATGCACGAGTTGACCGGCGTCCTGCGCGGCCGGGTCAGTTTCGGGATGCCGCCGTCGGTCTCGATGGTGATGTCGGTGCCGCTGGCCGAAACCGTGCGCCACGACATGCCCGAGGTGCGGCTGAGGACGGTCGAGGCGATGAGCGGCTATATCAAGACCTGGGTGCAGGACGGCACGGTGGATATCGGCTTTCTCTATGACCTCGAGGGGGTCGAGCATTTCCGCCACACCCATGTGCTGCAGGAGGATCTGTATTTCCACTCCTCGCCCGATGCCTGGCCGCTCGACACGCCCGCGGGCACGCCGGTGCCGCTGCGCGCGCTGGAAAGGCTTGACATGGTGCTGACCTCGAACGGGCTGCGCCATCTGATCGAGAAATACTGCGTGGCCAACCGGGTCACGCTGAATGTCGTGGTCGAGATGGATGCGATGACCCAGATCAAGGAGCTGGTGGCGCGCGGCTCTGGCTATACCATCCTCGCGCCCGCTGCGGCGCAGGATTTCGTGGCCCGGGGCGAATTGCTGCGCACGCCCATCGTCGAGCCGCGCATGACCCGGCCGGTCTATCTGGTGACCAACCCGGCCCGGGCGATGACCCGGGCCTGCCGCGCGGTGGGCCAGCTGACGCTGGATGTCTCGCGCGAACTGGTGCGGCGCGGCATCTGGGAAGGGCTGACGATCTGAGGTCCGGTCAGGCGTCGGGATCGGGGACCGCGCCCAGGTCGGGCGGTTCCAGAGCGGCGCGGAGCGCCTTGCGGCGGATCTTGCCGAAGCCGTCGCGGGGGAGGGTCAGGCGCAGCTCGAACCGCTTCGGCACCTCGGCGGGCGCCAGATGCGCGGCGCAGAAATCGTGCAGCTCGGCCGGATCTGGCGTCGTGCCCGGGGCGGGCACGATGCAGGCCACCACGCGCTGGCCCCAGTCGCGGTCAGAGACGCCCACCACCACCGCGTCGGCCACCTGCGGATGGCGCAGCAATTCGGCCTCGACCACCTCGGGATGGACCTTGATCCCGCCGGTATTGATGATGTCGTCCGACCGGCCCGCGAGATAAAGATAGCCCTCGTCGTCGAGCCAGCCCATGTCGCCGATGCTTTGAAACCCGTCCTCGTCGCGGCGGGGTTCGGGCGCGTCGGGGCCCAGATAGCGACTGCGGCCGGAAAGGTCCTCGGGCCGCATGAAGATCTCGCCGCGCTCGCGCGGACCCAGCCGCGCGCCGTCCAGCCCGTAGATCCGGATCTCTGTCTCGAAGCCGCGCCCGACCGACCCCTTGCGGTTCAGCCATTCGGCGCCGGTGATGACGGTCTGGCCGGTATTCTCGCCCGAGCCATACATCTCGAAGACGCGGTCAGGTCCCAGCCGGTCGATCCAGGCGGCCTTGAGCCAGGCCGGGCAGGGCGCGCCGGTGTGATAGAAGGCATGCAGGCTGTCGAGCGTCGCGCCGGTGGCGTCGAGCCGGTCGAGCATCCGCACCATCATCGTCGGCACCACCATGGCAAAGCCGACTTGAAAGCGGTCGATGGCAAGCAGCGCCCGGTCGGCGTCGAACTTTTCCATCAGGACCAGGCGGTTGCCCTCGAAAAGCCCGTTCTGCGCCCAGGTCTGGGGTGCGTTATGGGCCAGTGCCCCCGCCACCAGCTGCACCTGATCGGCGTGGAACCCCAGCGCGGGCGCGACCCGGCCCCAGCTGGCGCCGGGAATGCGCGTGTAGGGCCGGTCGTCGGCCATCATCTTGGGCAGCCCGGTCGAACCGCCCGAGAGCACGATCTTGCCCGGGCACGAGACCGCGTCCGCGACCGGGGTCGCGGGGGCGAAAGCCGCCTGGCGTTCCAGCCCGGCGCGGTGCAGATCGCCCGAGCCCGGGGTCTCGGCGATCCAGATCCGGGCGCCGATCCGGGCCTTCAGCGCGGCGGCAAGCTCGGGCGCCAGATGCGGGTCGGCGACCAGGGTCGTCGCCCCCAGCCGCCAGACCGCCAGCGATGTGGCCAGATGGGTGGGCGTGTTCGCGAGCCCGATTCCCACCACATCGCCTTGAACGACCCCGCGTGCCGCCAGCACATGGGCGATACGGTCGACGGCCACGTCAAGCCTGTCCCAGCCAATCGCCTCTTCCTGCCCGTCGGCGGCCAGAAACCGGACAGCCTCGGCTGCGCCGCGCAGGCGCGCGAGCTGGCGCAGGCGCGCGCCGAAGGTGATGGGCCGGGGGGGTGTCACGCGTCGATCTCTTCGAACAGGATGTCCTGGGCGCCCTCATACAGCACCTTGGGTCCGAGGTCCGCCAGTTTGTCGGTATTCGAGGTCAGGGTGATGAAATGGTTGCCCGCAAGCTGGCCGAGCTTCGAGGCGAAATGGACGCCGCCATAGGCCAGCAGGATCTCGGTCTCGCTGATCCCGCCGGGATAGAGGATGATCTGGCCGGGGGCGGGATAGCTGGTGTGGTTCTCGTAGCCGAGGCCGAAATCGGTCTCGCCCAGCGGAATCCAGACGCCCTCGCCCGACCAGCGGACATGCACGACCTGGCCCTTGAACGGCATCTTGGCGCGGAACGCGGCCACGGTTTGGGGGGCTGCGTCTTCGAAACGGGCGTCGAATTCGATCCCGGCGATGGTGACCTTGAGTTTCGTCATGGCAGTATCCTTCAGTCGATGAGGCCGGCAAGGCGCGGCAGGAAAAGCGGAAGATCTGGGATCAGCGTCACCGCGACCAGCACGGCGAAGAGCCCGGCCAGCGGCAGCGCGAGTTTGCGGGCAACCGACAGCACCGGCCGCCCGGCCACGCTGGAGGCCACGAACAGCGAGACGCCATAAGGCGGCGTCACCGTGCCGATGGCGCAGTTGAGGATGATCAGCAGCGAGAAGTGGATCGGGTCCACCCCCATCTGGGCGGCGATGGGCGACAGCACCGGCACGATGATCAGGATCGCGGCGATGGTCTCGAGGAACATGCCGACGAACAGGAACAGCAGGTTCGCGATCAAGAGGAACATCAGCGTCGAGGAGGACACGCTGGCGATCCAGTTGCCGAGAAGCTGGGGCACGTTCGCGTTGGCGATGAGCCAGGAAAAGACGCTGGCGGTGCCGATGATCAGCATCACGGCGGCCGACAGCGACACGGTCCTCAGGATCAGGTCGGGCAGGCGCTTGAGGTCGAGATCGCGGTAGAGGAAGGCGCCGACCAGCAGCCCGTAAAAGCCCGAGACGGCGGCGGCCTCGGTGGGCGTGAAGACGCCGCCCAGAATGCCGCCCAGGATCAGCACCGGCATCCCCGCCGCGGGCAGCGCGGCCCAGCCGGTGCGGATCAGCCGGGCGAAGGTGAAGGGCTCGGTCTCGCGATAGGCGGGGCCCCCCTTCCGGGCATGGAAATAGGCGATGACCATCAGGATCGCGATGCACATCAGCCCCGGCACCACGCCCGACAGGAACAGCGCCCCGATCGAGACATTCGACACGACGGCGAGGATCACCATGGTCAGGCTGGGCGGGATGACCTGGGCGATGGACCCGGCCGAGGCGATGATCGCGGCGCCGAAATCGACGTCGTAGCCCCGGCGGCGCAGCTGCGGCTGCATGATCGCCGAAATCGCCGCCGTGTCGGCCGAGCCCGAGCCCGAGATCGCCGCAAGCCCGGCGGCGGCCAGGCACGAGACCTGCAACAGGCTGCCGATAACCCAGCCGATGACGGCCGAGGCGAACTCGACGATCCGGCGCGAGATCCCGCCCGCATCCATGATCACGCCCGCGAAGACGAAGAACGGGATCGACATCAGCGTGAAGGTGTTCAGCCCGGCAAAGACCCGCTGGCTGACGATGGCGACCGGCACGTCGGTCGTGGTGACCAGCGCGATCACCGCCGAGGCGCCGAGCACGAAGACCACCGGCACCCCCGCCAGCAGCAACAGAACGAAGGCGGCGGCAATGACCAGCATCAGATCGCCTCCTCTTCCTGCCCGGCCGAGGGCGGCGGGAACGGGTCGTCCCAGCGCTGGATCACCGAAAGGAACAGCTCGAGCGCGATATAGGCCGCGCCGACCGGCAGGCAGAGATACATGTACATCATCGGCACCCGAAGCGAGGGCGAGGTCTGGAATTCGCCCATGCGGATCAGCGGCTGGCTGCCCCAGGCGAGAACCGCAAGGAAGGCGGCCGAGACCAGGGCGATGAAGACCAGAGCGGCCCGCGCCCAGGGCCGCGAGAACCGGGCCGGGATCATGTCGATGGCGACATGCTGGCCGCGCGCCATGGCGACGCCCGCTCCCAGCAGCACCAGCCAGATCTGGCAGAAGGTCGCGACCTCGGAGGCCTGCGCGATGGAATAGTTGAACACGTAGCGTCCGGCGACCTGCACCAGCACGGCGGCCATCATTACGGAAAACAGCAGGATCACCACGCCCGAAACCAGCCGGCGCAAGAGAAGCAGGACTTTTTCGATCAGCGTCAGCATGGCGAGCCCCCTTTGGCGGTTACAGATAGGAAAGCCCCGGCCGCGGAGTGTCCGCAGCCGGGATGTCAGGAAGGGGCGGGTTATTCGACCGCCTGCAGAAGCTCGAACAACTCTTTCTGCGCCGGCGTCGTGACATATTCGGCCTGGATCGGCGCGGCGGCGGCGCGGAAGGCGGCGGCGTCGGGATGGGTGATGGTCACGCCCGCCGCCTCGAGATCCTTGACGCGCGCGATATCGCTCTCGCGATAGGTCTGGCGCTGGAACTGGCCCGCGCCCTTGCCGGCCTCGTCCAGCGCGGTCTGCACGTCGGCGGGCAGCGCCTGATAGGCGGCCTCGCCCATGATCACCGGCGCCACCAGTTCGAGCCAGCCGATCATCGCCCAGTCCGGCGACACCTCGTAGAACTTCTTGGCAAAGTAGTTGGTGTTGGCGGCCTCGGCCCCGTCGACCACGCCGGTTTCCAGCGCGCCGTAAAGCTCGGTATAGGCCAGCGGCGTCGGGTTCGCTCCGAAGGCCTTGAAGGTGTCCACATGGGCCGGGTTCTGCATGGTGCGGATCTTCAGGCCCGCCAGGTCGTCCATGGTCTCGATCGGCGTCTTGGTCATGATGTGACGGGTGCCGGCCGAGAAGAAGGTGATCAGGTGGAACCCCTTCTCGCCGAGGATCTCCTGCGCCTTGGCGATCACCGCCGGGTCGCTCAGCGCGCGGTCCATCTGCTCGGCATCCTGGAACAGGAAGGGCAGGCTGAACACCGTCAGGTCGGGTACGAAGTTCGCCAGCGTCTCGTTCGAGGTCACGGCGATGCCCACGGTGCCCATCTGGGTGCCCTGGATGCTTTCCATCTCGTCGCCGAGCTGGGCATTGTCGAAGACCTGGATGGTGGCCGTGCCGCCGGTTTTGTCTTCGAGGATCTCGGCCATCTTGCGCATGCCGACGCCATAGGGCTCTTCGGCATTGGCGTTGTGGCTGGCCTTCAGGGTGATGTCCTGCGCGAAGGCCGGCAGCGCGGCCGAGGCGCCGAGCGCGAGGCAAAGGGCAAGGTTCGTCAGTTTCATCAGGCGTTTCCTTTGGTTGTCTCTCTGTTGGGGCGAAGGTCCGCGACCGGACCGGGGGCGTTCAGGCTGTCGCCAGCAGCCCGAGATCGTCGAGAATGCGGCGCAACTCGTCCTGCCGCGCCTGCGGCAGCGGCAGCCGCGGTGGGCGCGGGTCGCCCATCGGCCGGCCGATCATCTTCATCGCCGCCTTGGTGGCCGAGACATAGAGATCGCCCGCCAGCGCGTTGATCAGCGGCAGGCATTTCACGTAGATCTCGCGGCCCTTGGCGGCATCGCCGTCGAGGGTTTCGGTGAACATCTGGGCCGAGAGGCGCGGCGAGATATTGGCCATGACCGAGCTGTAGCCCTCGGCCCCGCAGCGGTAGCTTTCCCAGGGGTAATAGCCCGCGAAGACGGTCAGCCGGTCGCCGCACAGCTCGGTCAGTTCGGTCACCCGATGAACGTTCTTCGAGGTGTCCTTGATGGCGACGATATTGTCGATCTCCGACAGCCGCGCGACCAGCGGCGCGGTCAGATCGACATTGGCGGTGAACGGGTTGTTGTACAGCATGACCGGAATCGAGAGCGCCTCGGCCACCCGGCGGAAATGAGTGAACAGCTCGTCCTCGGTCGGTGAGGAATAGTAGGGCGGGACCAGCATCACCCCGTCGGCGCCCAGGGCTTCGGCATCCCGCGACAGCGCGATTGCCTCGTCGGTCCATTCGGCGGCGGTGCCGATCAGCACCGGCACCCGGCCCGCGGCCTGGCCGATCACCGCCTCGGCGACCTGCCCGCGTTCCTCGCGGGTCAGCGACAGGAATTCGCCGGTCGAGCCCAGCGGCACCAGCCCGTGCGCGCCCTCGGCGATCTGCCAGTCGGTATAGCCGCGCATGGCGGGCAGGTTGATCCGGCCCTCGTCGTCAAAGGCCGTGACGCAGACCGTGTAGCTTCCCCTGAATCTCATCCCGAGTCCTATTTTAGATCGCAAACTGTTTCTTGAAGAATTGATCTGATCATGTATCCGGTCAACATCCGGCCCCGCTCCGGGCGCCGGCCGACCCCGTCCCGACAGGAGATCGCCCATGCCCTTCATCGAAGTCTTCGACCGCGAACCCGTGCAGGAAACACGGGCACTTGCCACCTCCCTGATGACCGATGGTCTCTGCGCAGCATTCGGAATCAAGCCGGAAATCGTCACTGTCTATTATTTTTCGACGCCCGAAAATTCCTACGGACATGCCGGAAAATATGGCAAAAGTGCTGAAGTCTTCCGCATTTTTGCAAAGGTGCATGCCTTCCCCAGGGCGGCCGAGGCCAAGGCCGAGGCGGCGCGCGCCCTGACCGGCGCGCTTTGCCGCGCCTATGGCGCGCAACCCAAGGACGTCATCGTCTACTTCTTCGACCGCGATCCGGGCGATGCCTTCCATGGCGGTGTCGCTTCGGCTTGACCCGGGCCTGTCGGCACGGAATGCTTGTGATCAGATTTATACGGATAGACTCCAAAGGAGATCGCTCTTGGATCAGTTCTTCACCGAAGAGCAGCGCATGGTGCGCGACACCGCGCGCAAGCTCAGCGATCAGGTGATCGCCCCCGCCGCCGCCTCCATCGACCGCGACGATGTCTTCCCCCGCGCCATCTACGAGACCCTTGCCGAGCAGGGGCTGTTCGGCGTCGCCCTGCCCGAAGAGGCGGGGGGTGTCGGGCTCGACGCCATGGCCGCCTGCATCGTGATGGAGGAAATCGCGCGCGGCTCGGGCGCGGTCGGCAATGCCTTCGCGATTCCGGTCGAGGCGGCGCTGTTCCTGAACCATCATGGCAGCGAAGAGACCCGCAAATGGATCCCCGGCATCGTCGAGGGCCGGGTCATTCCCGCCACCGCCGTCACCGAACCCGATTGCGGCTCGGACGTCGCCGCGATGAAGACCACGGCCCGGCGCGACGGCGACGACTATGTCATCAAGGGCACCAAGGCCTGGGTCACCTTCGGCGAGATCGCCGATGTCGTCATGGTCTTCGCCAAGACCGATCCCGAGGCCGGGCATCGCGGCATTTCCTGCATCCTGGTCGAGACCGACCGTCCCGGCGTGCATCGCGGCAAGTCCGAGGATTTGCTGGGGATGCATGGCCTTGCCGATTGCATGCTCAGCTTCGACGAGGTGCGGGTGCCGGTCGCGAACCGCATCGGGCCCGAGCATGGCGCCTTCAAGATGGCGATGGAGAATTTCAACTTCTCGCGGCTGATGATGTCCTCGATGGCGCTGGGCATGACCCAGGCCGCGATGGAGGATGCCGTCGCCTATGCCAATGACCGGCGCCAGTTCGGCAAGCCGATCTTCGATTTCCAGGCGATCCAGTTCATGATCGCCGACATGTCAAAGGACATCGCCGCCGCCCGCCTGCTGATCCATCACGCGGCAAAGCTCTACGATGCGGGCCATCCGATCGCGCTGGAGGCCGCGCAGGCCAAGCTGTTCACCACCGACATGGCGCAGGTCCATATCTCGAACGCGCTGCAGATCCATGGCGGCAACGGCTATTCCCGCGAGTTCCGGATCGAGCGGCTGTTCCGCGACGTGCGGCTCAGCCAGATCTACGAGGGTACCAACCAGATCCAGCGCATGATCATCGCACGCCAGGTGCAGAAAGCCTACGCATGAGCCTTTATTTCGAAGACGTCGAGGTCGGGGCGCGGTTCACCACCGCGTCCCATGTGATCACCGAAGCGGACATCGCCGATTTCTGCCGGCTGACGCGGGACCGTCACCCGCTGCATACCGACGAGGCCTATGCCAGGCAGGCCGGGTTCGACGGCATCATCGCCCATGGGCTCTACGGGCTGGCGTTGATGGAGGGGCTGAAGACCGAGTTGCAGCTTTACGAGGACAGCTCCATCGCCTCGCTCGGCTGGAACCATGTCCGCTTCGTCCATCCGATGGTGGTGGGCGACGAGGTGCATGTGGAAATGGAGTTTACCGCCAAGCGCGAAAGCCGGACGCGGCCCGCCGGTGTGATCACCGAGACCGTGTGGCTGCTGTTTCCCGACCGTTCGCCCGGGATTTCCGCCGAGCATGTCTCGTTGATCCGCAAGCGAAACTGACTATGGTCGCGCCCAGCCCGGCCCCGCGCAAGGACAGCAAACTGGAACCCGCCGCCAATTCCGTTGACCAGGCCACCCGCCAGATCCGCGAGGCGATCCTCGCGGGCCGCTTCGCGCCGGGCGAACGGCTGAAGGTGGCCGAGCTGGCGGCCTCGCTGGGCTTCTCGACCATGCCGCTGCGCGAGGCGCTTCGAAAGCTCGAGGGCGAGGGGCTGGTCGAGATCGAGCCCAATCGCGGCGCCACGGTGCGCAGGCTCGACCGCGCCTATATCTCGGATCTGTTCGAGCTGAATACCGAGCTGCGGATCTTCGCGCTCAGGCGTGGGATGCGCAACCTGACGCTTGAGCGGCTGAAGGAACTCGAGGCCCTGGCCGAAACCTATGCCGCGCATCTGGCAGCGGGCGCCGAGGTCGAGGCGCTGGAGATCAACCGCCGCTTCAACGCCCGGCTGGTCGAGTTCGGCGGCAATCGCGAGGCGCTGCGGATGTTCCTGCGCGGCTGGGAGCTGATCTTCGCCTTCCGCCGCAGCTTCGGCTACGGGCCGGGGCGGCAGGCGGTGCTGGCCGAGGAAATGACGCTGATGGTCGAGGCGCTCAGGCGGCAGGATCTGCTGGCGGCCGAGGCGATCCTGCGGATGCAGAACGCGGCGATGATGGAAGATCTCGCCGCGCGGGTCGATCCGGATGGCAGCCGGGCCTGAACCCCGCCGCCATCGGCTCTTTTCCTGCCCGGCTCAGCCGGGAAAGGCTTTGCCGCTGATCTTGCGGGGCAGGTACTGGCCATCTGCGGCGCTGCCGGTCACTTCGCCATCGGCGGCGACAGTCTTGCCGCGCAGGATCGTCCGGACCGGCCAGCCCTTCACCGCCATCCCCTCATAGGGGGTGTAGTCGCAGCCGTGATGCATCTTGGCCTGGGTGATGGTGGTCTCGATCTCGGGGTCCCACAGCGCGATGTCGGCGTCGGCGCCGATGGCGATGGTGCCCTTCTTCGGATAGAGCCCGTAGAGCTTGGCCGGATTGGTCGCGGTCAGCGCCACGAAGCGTTCGGCCGAAATCCGCCCCTTCGAGACGCCTTCGGAAAACAGCACCGGCAGCCGCGCGGCGACCCCCGGAATGCCGTTCGGCACCCATTTGAACGAGGTCCGCGCGCCCTTCACGTCCTTGCCTGCCGGGTCTTCATAGCGGAACGGGCAGTGATCGGACGAGAAGATGTCGAAGGTGCCGTCCCGCAGCCCTTCCCAGATCGCGGCCTGGCTGTCGGTGTCGCGCGGCGGCGGCGAGCAGACATATTTGGCGCCCGAGAAATCCATGTTCAGGCCCTTCAGGTCGTCCCGGGTCAGGGCGATGTATTGCGGGCAGGTCTCGGCAAAGATCTTGCGGCCGCGCCGCTTGGCCCACTGGATCTGTTCCATCGGCTCGCGGCCCGAGACATGGACGATCACGATCGGCACATCGGTCAGCTCGGCATGGCTGATGGCGCGGTGGGTGGCCTCGCGCTCGGCCACGGCGGAATGCGAGATCGCGTGGTAATAGGGCGCGGTCTTGCCGGCCTCTTCCAGCTTGCGGGTCATGAACTTGATGGCGTCATGGCCCTCGGCATGGACCATCACCAGCGCCTTCTCGCGCCGGGCGGTATCGAACACCTCCAGCAGCTCGGCATCGTTCAGGATCAGGTCGTCATAGGTCATGAAGACCTTGAACGAGGTGTAGCCGTCCTTGATCAGCGCGGGCAGCTCCTGGCCCAGCACCTGCGGCGTCGGGTCGGTGATGATCAGGTGGAAGGACACGTCGACATGGCACTTGCCCTCGGCCGACGCGTGATAGGCCTGCACCGCCTCGCGGAGCGTCTGGCCCTTCTGCTGCAGCGCAAAGGGCAGGACGGTGGTGTTGCCGCCCGCCGCGGCTGACCGGGTGCCGGTCTCGAAATCGTCGGCCATGACCACGCCGCCGCCCTGGGGCTGGGCCAGATGAACATGGGCGTCGATGCCGCCGGGCATCGCCCAGAGACCGGTCGCGTCGATTTCCTCGGCGGCCGCGCCGACCTTTTCGGCGATCTCGACGATGCGGCCGTCGCGGATGCCGATATCGGCGACATAGCGGTCGGCGGCGGTGACGATCTGGGCGTTTCTGATGGCTAGATCAAGCATGATTGGGGTCGGCTTTCATCTCTGAACGGAAACCGCGGCCCTTGCTTGGGGCCGCGGCCTTGGACCTTGCGGGTCGGGTTTATTTGGCGGTCAGCGCCTCGAAAAGCTTCTTCTGGCCGGGGGTCGTCAGTTCGCTTTCGTAAAGCGGCAGCGACGCCTTGCGGAACGGTTCGACATCGGGCCGGGTGATGGTCACGCCCTCGGCCTTGAAGCTGTCGATCAGCGGCTGTTCCTGATCCTCGACATATTGCCGTTCCCACCGGGCGGCTTCCTGGCCCGCTTCCATCAGCGCGGTCTGGATGGTCTCGGGCAGCGCGTCATAGGCGGCCTTCTGCATCACCACCGGGGCGGTCATGTTCAGCCAGCCCACCAGCGCGAAATCGGGCGCGACTTCGTAGAACTTCATGCCGTCATATCCGGTCGAGGCGGCCTCGGCCCCGTCCACGACGCCCGATTGCAGCGCGCCGTACAGTTCCGAATAGGCCATCGGCGTCGGGTTGGCGCCATAGGCGCGCCAGGCCTCGACATGGACCGGGTTCTGCATGGTGCGGATCTTCAGCCCCTTGACGTCGTCGATGGTCTCGACCGGCTGCGAGGTCATCAGGTGGCGGATGCCCGACGAAAACACGCCCAGAAGCTGGAAGCCCGAGCCGTCCGCGCTGTCCTCCATCAGGTCCCAGTTGGCATCGACCTTCTCGCCCAGCGCCGAGATCGACGGGAAGAGGAACGGCATGTCGAAGACGCGGAAATCCTCGATATAGTTCGACAGAAGCGAGTTCGAGGTCATCGACATGTCGAGCGAGCCCAGCATCACGCCCTCGATCAGCTGCGCCTCGTCGCCAAGCTGGCCGCCCGGGTAGATTTCCAGCGTGGCGGCGCCGTCGGTCTTTTCTTCCAGCAGCTCGCGCATCTTCTGCAGGCCCTTGTCCTGCACCTCGTCGGCGGCGTTGGTATGGGCCACCTTGAAGGTGTAGTCGGCCGCCAGGGCGGGCGCGGCCGTCAATGCGGCAACGACCGCGAGGGAGGACAGGACTCTGTTGGACATCCGGAGGGTTCCTTTTCTTGGTTAAAGAGCGAACGGCCCGGTCATTTCATCATGACCGACGGCAGCCAGAGCGAGACGGCCGGAACGAAGGTGACCAGCACCAGCGCCACCAGCATGCACAGGAACGGCAGCCAGATCCGGCGCGAGACCTGCTCGATCCGCCGCCCGGCCACGGAGGAGGCGACGTAAAGGCAGATCCCGTAGGGTGGCGTGATCAGCCCGATCGAGAGATTAAGCGCGGTGATGATGCCGAACTGCACCGGGTCGATGCCATAGCTGCGGGCGATGGGCAGCAGCACCGGCAGCAGGATCAGCACCGCCGAGATGCTTTCCATGAACATGCCGACGACCAGCAGCAGCAGGTTGACGATCAGCAGGAAGGCGATCGGGTTCTCGGTGATCCCGGTCAGCCAGGCGCTCAGCATCGCCGGAAAGCCCTGGGTCGCGATGATCCAGGTGAAGACCGAAGCGGTCGAGATGATGATCAGGACCGTGGCCGACAGGCTGATCGCCTTCAGCAGGATCCGCGGCAGGTCGCGCGGTTTCAGTTCCCTGTAGATGAACATGGTCACGATCAGCGTGGAGAACAGCGCCACGCAGGCGGCCTCGGTCGCGGTGAAGACGCCGCCGACGATGCCGCCGATGATCACCACTGGCACCAGGAGGCCCGGCGCCGCGTCGAGGAAGGTGCGGCCGAGACGCTGAAACGTGAAGGCCTCGCCGTCGCGATAGGCCGGGCCGCCGCGGCGGGCGAACAGCCAGGCGCCCAGCATCAGCCCGGCCATGACGATCAGCCCCGGGACGATGCCGCCCAGGAACATCGCGCCGATCGACTGGTTGGCGGTGACCGCGATCACGATCATCACGATCGAGGGCGGGATGATCGAGGCCAGCGAGCCCGAGGCGGCGATGATCGCCGCCGCCAGGTCGATGTCGTAGCGGCGCTTCTTCATCTCGGGCACCATCACCGCGCTGATCGCGGCGGTATCGGCCGAGCCCGAGCCCGAAATTGCCGCCAGCCCGGTGCCGGTGACGACCGAGACCATGTAAAGACTGCCGGTGATCCAGCCGACCAGCGCGCCTGCCAGCGCGACGAAGCGCCGGGCGATGCCGCCGGCCTCCATCAGCAGCCCCGAGGCCACGAAGAACGGAATGGCCATCAGCGTGAACGAGCTGATACCGCCATAGACGCGCTGGGCGACGATCGAGATCGGGGCGGTCGTGGTCAGTTCGATCGCAACGAGCGCCGCGATGCCGAGCGCAAGCACGATCGGAATGCCCGAGATCAGCAGCAGCAGAAACCCTCCGACGGCCCAGATCATATGCCGTTCTCCTCTGGGGGCTCGGCGCCGGGGCGCAGGATGCGCGGAATGCTGGACAGGGCGAATTCGAGAAGGAAGTAGCCAAAGCCCACCGGCAGCGCCGAATAGGGAATGGCCAGCGGAATCCTCAGCGCCGGAGACTTGACCATCATCCCGATGGCGACCATCGACAGCGATCCGACCACCACGACGCCGAGAAACCACGCCCCAAGCGCGAAGGCCGCGATGTTGAAGACCCTTTGGACGGCCAGCGGCGCCTTCAGGATCAGGACATCGACGCCCACATGCTGGTTGTGGCGCATCGCGATGCCCGCCCCCAGCAGCGCCAGCCAGATCTGCGCGAACGTCGCGGTCTCTTCGCTCCAGGCAATGGAATAGTTGAAGACATAGCGTCCGACGATCTGGATCAGGACGGCCAGCGCCATATAGGCCAGAAGCAGAATTGCGGCGCCGTCCACCGCTCTGCGGAGCGTCCAGAGCATCAGAGACAGGCCCTTCCAGACCGTGCTCGAAGCCATTCTCGAAGCCACTGGCGACACGTCATGCTCGGCCGAGCGGTCTGGCACCGGCACACCTCCTGTCCATCAATCCGGGCGGAAAATCCCGCCGTGCGTTGTCCTGTTGCGTGAGGTTATCCGCAAAGACGGGGGGCGAAAGGAAGAGGGCTATTATGAAAGTGGAGGGAACTATTTAATCCGGTGTTTTCGCGAATACTCCGCTTGAAAACAGGGTAACCTGCCAGGAGGCAAAACAAAAGTCGAACAGGATGCAAGCAGCGTTGCCGCTGCGGAGGGTATTTTCTGTGCAAAGTGAAGGCGCCATCGGCCCGGAGATTGGGCTGGCTTTCTGCCTTTTGGGACGTGCCGAGGCGATCTTGCTCGCCAAAGGTGCAGGATTCGATTTCGCGGTCATGGATATGGAGCATGGGCCCATCGGTCTGGCCGATCTGGGGCAGGCGGCGGCGGCCGGGCTGGCGGCCGGGGTTCCGGTCTATGCGCGGGTCACCGGGCCCGGCTCGCCCGATCTTGCGCGGACGCTCGATTGCGGCGCGGCCGGGGTGATCGTGCCCCATGTCGACAGCGCCGATCAGGCCCGCGCGGTGGTCCGCGCCTGCCGCTTTGCGCCGGTCGGACGGCGGGCGCTGCCGGGTCCGTTGCCGGTCGCCGGGTATCTGCCGCTGCCGGCTGCAGATCTGGTGGCGCGCGCGGACAACGGGCAGGTGATCGCGATGATCGAAAGCGCCGAGGCGCTGGCGGCGGTCGAGGAGATCGCGGCGGTGCCGGGGCTCGACGCGCTGATCATCGGCACCAACGATCTGGCCGACGGCATCGGGCTGCGCGGGCAGGTGGGCCATCCCGACCTTCTGGCCGCCTTCCGTCGCATCGCGGCGGCGGCACAGGCCCGCGGCCTGGGTTTCGGAGCCATGGGGCTGCCGCCCGCACTGGTGCAAAGCCACGCGGTTGCGCTGGGCGCGCGGCTGGTGGTCGCGACGAACGAAACCAATCTGATCGTCGAAGGCGGGGCGTCGGTTCTGGCCGGGTTGCGTCGTCGCGCGGCGTCATGAGGCGTCGCGTTCGGCCTCGGCCCGGACCTCGGCGATCTGGGCCTGAACCCGGTCGGCGAAAGCGGTGATCAGGCGCCGGGTCTGGCGCGAGGTGGTCTTGGTGCGCGAGGTTGCGGCCGACAGCTCGAAGCTGAGCGCGGGCGCGTAGGCGCGCACCACCAGCCCAGGCCGCAGCACGGTCTGGGCGGACAGCTCGTCGATCAGGGTCACGCCGCAGCCTTCGCGCACGATCCGCGCGGCTGCGTTCATGAACCGGGTCTCGACCGCGGGGCTGTAGACATGGCCACTGGCGCGGAAGCTGTCTGCGATCATCAGCCCGATCCGGTTCGACACCTGCGGGCCGACCATCTGCCGCCCGATCAGGTCGCGCGGCGTCACTGCCTCGAGCCGGGCCAGCGGGTCGTCGGCGGGGCACAGGCAGACCGCGCGCAACTCGGCCAGGGCTTCGTAATCGAGCGCCTGGCGTTCATAGGCCGCGATCACGAAGGCGACATCGGCCAGCCCGTTCTCGACCACCTGCAAGACGCTGTCGAGCGGCCGGGTTTCCAGCGAGATCTGCACCTTGGGGTACTGCCCGGCATAATCGGCGATGACCCGGGGCAGCACCGCCTCGGACAGCTCGGCGGTCGAGGCGATGCGGATCCGGCCGATCCGCCCGCGCCTGAGATCGGCGGCGCGCTGGTTCACAGCGTCGCGCAGCAGGAACAGGGGTTCGGCCTCTTCCAGCAGGATCAGCGCCTCTTCGGTCGGCACCAGCCGGTTCGAGACCCGCTCGAACAGCGGAAAGCCCAGCACCGTCTCGATATGGCGGATGGTGTTCGAGACCGAAGGCTGCGACATGCCCAGTCGTTCGGCGGCGCCGACGGTGGTGCGGTACTGCACCACCGCGCGCAGGATCTCGAGCT
This sequence comes from Rhodovulum sp. BSW8, assembly GCF_003314725.1. Lineage (NCBI taxonomy): Bacteria > Pseudomonadati > Pseudomonadota > Alphaproteobacteria > Rhodobacterales > Paracoccaceae > Rhodovulum > Rhodovulum sp. BSW8. Next base: position 17,040 of record NZ_QNVX01000007.1, on the reverse strand, counting down.
GTCGCAGGTTCAGCATGGGGCGAACGCTTCCTCTTGGGGACGCGCTCAGCTTTTCGTCAGGCGGACCCGCCGGAAATTGCGGATCTTGTCGGTGAACGGTCCGAAGCCCTTGATAGCCGCGAATTCCGGCGTTTCATAGGCTTCCGGGCCGGTGATCGTGTAGATCGCCACATGGGCCGGGCCGCCCTCCAGACATTTCTCGCGCCGGGCGTCCAGCCAGCCGGGGCAGGCCAGGATGTCGGGCAGGTGGGTGTTGTTGTACCAGTCGTCGAAGGCGGCCTCGTCCTCGGGGTCGATATCGACGAAGACCATGTGCGTCTGATGGGTCTCAGGCATCCAGATTTTCCAGACAGGGGGCAAGCGCTGCGGCCAAGCGATCGGTTTCGGCCGGGTCGATGGGTGGCGTCGGCGCGCGGCAGGCCGGGCTGTCGATCCGACCGAGCCGTGCGAGGCAGGCCTTGAGCCGGGCGGCGGCCAGATGGCCCGGGCGCGCATAGACGAGCCTGGCCAACGCGAACAGCTTGCGGTGGATCGTCAGCGCGGCGTCGGTCTCGCCCGCACGGACATGGGTGTCCAGCGCCACGATCAGGTCCGGGACCACGGCGGCGAGGCTGACGGCGGACCCGTCGCTGCCCAACTGGAAGCAGGCAAAGAGGTGTTCGTCGCCCGAGGCCATCACCGCCACATCGGGTCGAAGCGCGCGGGTCTGGCGCAGCGTGTCCTCATAGGCGCGGGTTTCCCAAGAGCCTTCCTTGATGCCGACGACCGCCTCGATCTCCAGAAGCGCGGCCAGCGTGTCGGGCGCGTAATGCAGCCCGCCCGAGCCGACCGAGCCCTGAAACAGGTAGACCGGCCCCTCGGCGGCCTCGGCGATTCCCTTGTGATGGGCGACGATGGCGCGCGGATCGGCGCCAAGCGCCCAGGAGAAGGGGGCGAAGACCATGATCCCGTCGGCCCCGGCCGCCCGCGCGGCCCGGGCGTCGGCGGCGGCCTCGGCGGTCGATTCGGCACTGACCGCCGCCAGCACCCGTTTGGCCGGGGCGATGGCCTTGGCATGGCGCACCACGGTCGCGGCCTCGTCGCGGCTGAGGAAGATGCCTTCGCCCGCATGGCCGTTCAGCAAGAGCCCGTCGAGCCCCCCGGTCGCCAGCACGGCCGCGAAATGCGCATCGAGGCTGTCGAGATCCAGCGCGCCATCCGCGCGCATCGGGCAGATGGTGGCGGCATAGATCCCGCCATGGGGATGCGCGGCCATCACAGCACCTCCGCCTGGATCAGCGCCGCGCGGAGGCCCTCGACGATGGCCTCGGATTGCGGCAAGAGCGGCAGGCGCGGGGTTGCGCATTTGATGATGCCCATCATTTTCAATCCGTCCTTCATCCGGGTGTGCATGTCGACGACCGGGGCGGGGCCGTAGATCGCGCGCACCACCGGGTAAAGCCGGTCGTTGACCGCGCGCATCCGCGCCAGGTCCTGCGCCTCGGAGGCCTGCCACAGCTCGGCCAGCAGGCCCGGCGTCAGCGAAGCGAGCCCCGACAGGATGCCGTCGCCGCCCAGCGCAAGCTGCGCGAAGAACCAATGGAAGTTCGAGGGCAGGATCGCGACATCGGGCGCCGCGGCCTTCACCGCACGGCGGTTTTCGTCATAGGCGAGCATCGTGGCCGAGCCTTCCTTGATCGCGACGATCTCGGGGATCTGGGCGATCTCGGCCAGCGCCTCGGTCGAATAGCCGAAGCCCGAGGCAATCGGGAACTGGAAGACCGACATCGGCATCGCCAGCTCGCGGGCGAGCTTTTCCATGAAGGCCACGGGGGCCCTGGTCGAGGCGTTGCCGCCGCCCAGCGCCTCGGGCGGGAAGATCACGGCGACGTCGGCCCCCGCCTCGCGGGCGGCCTCGGCCTGTTTGACGGCCTCGGGATAGCCGGTGGGCACCACGCCCGCCAGCAGCAGCCGGTCCTTGCCGATATGATCGCGGGTGGTGCGGATCACCTCGTCGCGTTCGGCCTCGGTCAGCGCGGTCGCCTCGCCGGCATGGCCGTTGACGAAGACGCAATCGGTGGTCTCGGGCCGGGCGCAATGGTCGAGGACGGCCGCATAGCCCTCCCAGTCGATGGCACCCGTCTCGTCGAAGGGCAGAACGGTCGCGACCGTGATGCCGCGCAGATCCTTGCCGGTCAGGCTCATGTCGTCACTTTCTTTCGGGGGAATTTCAGGGTCGCGTCGGCCTTGAGGACCTCGGTGCCGTCCTCGTTGCGGGCCGAGGCCTGCCAGTCGACGGTACGGTTTTCCTCGTCCTTGGCGCTGATCCAGATCTCGAAGGTCAGGGTGTCGCCGTAGCGCACCGCGCCGGTGAACCAGAAGCTGTCGCGGATCGACACGCCCAGCGTACCCACCAGTTCGGCGGTCAGGACCGAGGTGCAGATGCCCGCGACCAGGATGCCCGGCGCGAGACGCTCGCCGAAGCGGGTGCCCGAGGCATAGTCCTCGTCGACATGGACCGGGCCGAAATCGCCGGTGGCGGCGATATACATCGCCCCGTCGGCCTCGGTCACGGTCTTGCTGACGCTGATGCGGTCGCCGACGCTCAGCTCGTCCATCTGACGGATGTCATACATGAGGGCTCAGCCCTCCCTGAGGACGAGCGTCGCCTCGCCCGAGACGACGGTCTGTCCACCGATCTCGCCCTTCAGCTGGCAGACCAGGGACTTGCCCTCGGCACCGCCGCTGGTCGCGGTGGCCGCGAAAGTCTCACCCAAGGTTATCGTGCGGTGGAAGGACATCGAGATGTTGCCGATCCGGTACTCCGGACCCGCCAGCCGCGCCAGCGCGGTCGAGAACAGCGCCCCCGCCGCCAGCTCGAACACCGCCATGTCGGGCAGGCCCAGCGCCTGCGCCTTGACGCGGTCCACATGGGCCGGACCCAGATTGCCCGAGATGCCGGTGAAGAACCCCTGGTCGGCCACGGTCAGGGTCTTGCGGAAGGTGACCGACTGGCCCCGTTCGATACTCATGAAAACCTCCGGTCCGTCAGAGGGTCAGGCCGCGCTTGATCACCGAGCGGGCGATCAGCATGCGGTGGATTTCCGAGGTGCCGTCATAGATCCGGGTCACCCGCGCATCGCGATAGATGCGTTCCAGCGGCAACTCCTTGGTAAAGCCGTAGCCGCCGAAGACCTGGATGCCCCGGTCGGCGACCCGGCCCAGCATTTCGGACGCCTGCACCTTGACCATCGAGACCTTGTCGCGCGGGTCCATCCCCTGGTCGATCTCCCAGGCGGTGTTCAGCACCATCATCCGGGTCGCGAAGATTTCCATCGCGCTGTCGGCGATCATCTGCTGGACCATCTGGAACTCGCCGATCGGCTGGCCGAACTGGTTCCGCGTGGCGGCATGCCCGCGCATCATTTCCAGAACGCGCGAGGCCATGCCGACCGCCCGCGCCCCGATATGGCCAAGGCGGATGCCGCCGACATTGGCCATCATCACCTTGAAGCCCTCGCCCACCTCGCCGAGGATCTGGTCCTTCGGGATGCGCACGTCGTCGAAGGTCATCTCGGCATGGCCATAGCCGCGATGGCCCATCATCGGCTGGTTGCGGGTGACCGTGAAGCCGGGCATGTCCTTGTCGACGATCAGCAGAGTGATGCCGCCCCGCGCGCGCTTCTCGGGGTCGGTTACCGCCATGACGATGATGTAATCGGCAATGTCGCCGTCCGAGATGAAATGCTTGGTGCCGTTCAGCACCCAGTGATCGCCCTCCGGCACCGCCCTGGTCCTGATCGCGGCGGCGTCGGACCCCGCGCCCGGTTCGGTGATCGCCATGGCGCAGATCTTCTCGCCCCTGACGGTGGGATAAAGATACTTGTCGCGCAGATCGCCCTTGAACTGTTCGAGCATCGGATAGACCTGCCCGAAGACCCGCCGGATCAGCGCGTCCGAGGTCTGGCCCAGCTGTTCCTCGACCAGACACATGTCGAGAACCCCGAGCCCGCCGCCGCCGACCTCTTCGGACATGTTCAGCGCGTAAAAGCCCAGCGCCTGCGCCTCGGCCCGGACGGCGGCCAGCTTTTCGGGCGGGATCTGCGCATTGGCCTCGGTTTCCTGCTCCAGCGGCTGGACCTTCTCGCGCACGAAGCGGCCCACCGCCTCGGTCACCATCTTCATCTCGTCGGAAATCGTGAAATCCATGTCTCTTACCCCCGCATCCGGTCGGTCTGCGCCACGGCACCGGCTGCAAGGAGCGCGTCGATCTCGTCAGCGCCAAGGCCCGCCTCGGCCAGCACCTCGCGGCTGTGTTCGCCCAGCGCGGGCGGCGTCATCCGGACGGGCGGAGTTTCGCCGTCATAGCGGACCGGATGGGCCAGCATCACCATGGGCGAGCCGCCCCGGGTCTCGGCCTCGACGAAGGCGCCCAGATGTTTGACCTGCGGGTTCTCGGGCAGGGCGTCGTAATCCTCGACCGGGGTGTGCCAGACGCCCGCCGCCTCCAGCAGCGGCAGCGCCTCGGCCATGGTCAGGCGGGCCATGCCCCGCTGCACCAGCGTCGCGATCTCGCCGCGCCTGGAAAAGCCGTCCTCCTCGGTGAAGGCGGCCAGCTCGGGCAGGTTCAGCGGTTCTGCCAGATCGGCGGGTTTGCACATCGAGATCATGACATGGCCGTCGCTGACCGCGTAGATCCCGTAGGGCGCCGGGCTGAACCAGTTGGCCAGCCCCGCCTCGCCGCGCGGACCCTTGCGGTTCGCGCCGTTCATCCAGGCGGTGATCGACTCGCCCTGCAGGTCGAGCGCGGCCTGCAGCATGTTGACCTCGACCTTGCGGGCGGTGCCTGTGCGCTCGCGCTCGAACAGGGCCGCGACGATGCCGCCCGCGGTCAGCGCGGCGGCATGGTGGTCGATCGGCACGGTGCCGATGGCGACCGGCCCGCCTTCGAGGCTGCCGGTATGGGCGGCAAGCCCCGACATCGCCTGCAACAGCACGTCCTGGCCGGGGAGCTTCGCATAGGGGCCGTCGGCGCCGTAACCGGTGGTCGCGGCATAGATGATGCGGGGATTGATCCGGCGCAGCTCGGCCTCGCCCAGCCCGAGCTTCTCCATCGTGCCGGGGCGGAAGTTCTCCATCACCACATCGGCGGTCGCGATCAGTCTCCTGACCGCCTCAAGGGCCGCTGGCGCCTTGAGGTCCAGCGCGAGAGAGCGCTTGTTGCGGCCGGTCGTCATGTGGTTGACGCTGGTATCGTCGACAAAGCGGTTGGCGACGGCCCAGTTGCGCTGGAACACGCCGCCGATGGGCTCGATGGCGATCACATCGGCGCCCATGTCGGCCAGATGCTGCGCCGCGGCGGGGCCCGACAGGAAATGGTTGAAGCTGAGAATCCGAATGCCGTCGAGCGCGCCCATGTTAGTCCTCATCTGAAGGTCCCGCCTAACGTAGCGCCCGGCCGGGCCGGGCAGGAATATGCGTCGCTATCTTATTTTTCGCAGAGGTAATTTGTTTGTCCTATAGTTGGGCCTATAGTTGGGCCTTTAGTCGCGCCTGTGTTCGGGCCCATTGTCCGACCTGTCGGCGATGGCCTTCCGGCCTGCCGCAACCCAAGACGTGACGTGCAGAGCCCGCCGCGGCATGGTTGCGCCATGACAGAGATTCGTCTGATGAACCCCAACAGCGCCCCGGAGGTGACCGCGTCCATGTGCGAAATCGCGGCGCGCGCCCTGCCGGTGGCGCCGATCGGCTGGACCGCGCCTGCGGGACCGCCGCTGATCGTGACGCCCGAGGCGCTGGCCCGTGCCGCCGAAGGGATCGCGGCGGCCGAGGTCCCGGGGCGGCCCGACGCGGTGATCGTCGCGGCCTTCGGCGATCCGGGTGCCGAGGCGCTGGCCGCCCGTCTGGCCTGTCCGGTGCTTGGCATCGGCGCGGCGGCGGCCCGCGCGGCCGCCCGGTCGGGCCTGCCCTTCGCGGTCGCGACCACCACGCCGGGGCTCGAGGCCCAGATCGACGCGCTGATGCGGCGCCATGCGGACGGTGCCCCCTATCTCGGCTGCCGCTTCGCGGCGGGCGATCCGGTGGCGCTGATGCGGTCCGAGGCGGCGCTCGACGCGGGCCTGCTGGCCGCCATCGCCGAGGCGCAGGTGGCGGGCGCCGCGCAGGTCGTCATCGGCGGCGGCCCGCTGGGGGCTGCGGCGGAACGGCTGCGCGACCGGTCGCCGGTGCCGCTTCTGAACCCGGTGCTCTGTGCCGCCGAGGAGGTCGCCGCGCTTTTCGAGGTGCAACATGTCTGAGGTCGAGAGTTTCGCCGCCGCCCTGATCGCCGCGCATCGGAGCGGGCCGCGCGTCGCCGAGGCGCCTTGGGCGTTGACGCGGGCCGAGGTGCTGGCGGTGCAAAGCCGCGTCTCCGGGGCGCTCGGCTTGGTCGCGGGGTTCAAGGTCGGGCGTCTGCCCGAAGCGCCGCCGGTGCTGGCGCCGATCCCTGCTTGGCATCGGGGGCCGGATGACGGCCGCCGAGTGGTGTGCGTCCGGCTGGGGGGCGAGCTTGAACCGGGGTTCGAGCAGATCCGCGCGCTGTCGGAGGCGGGCCTGCCGGCCGAGCCCGCCCCCCATTTCCGCCCCCCATTTCCGCCCCCCATTTCCGCCGCCGTGCCGTCTTCGAACTGGTCGAGACCCGACTTGCGGGCGCCGCGGCCGACCGGCCTGACCTCAAACTCGCCGATCTTCAGATCACCGCCGGGCCGGCGCCGGGCTCGGGAGACTAGGCCTGGGACGGCCGCGATTTCGGCCCGCTGTCGGCGCAGTTCCGGGCCGACGCCGACACCGTGCTTGACGGCGAAACCGAAGCGCCCGGCGGTTCGGCGCTGGCCAATCCCGACCTGCTGCTGCGCCATCTGGGCCGCCTTCGCGGCGGTTTGCAGCCGGGACAGACGATGATCGCCGGGGCAGTCTGCAGGCTGCCCTGGTTCGAACCGGGCACGGATCTGCCGGCCGAGATCGCGGAACTTGGACAGGTCGCGGTCAGTCTGGTCCGAGCGCCAGCGTCGGCCATTCGAAAGGCGGTGTGACGGGGCGGCCAAGGCCAGCAGATGGCTCTCGCTGCCGGCCGGGCCGATCAGCTGCAGCCCGATCGGCATGGGGCGGGTCTGCAGCACCGGGTAGGCCAGCGAGGGCAGTCCGGCGGCATTGACCCAGCCGGACTAGACGGCATGCCCGGGCGGCCCGACCCGCTGGCCGTCGATCTCGGGCGCATGGATGTCCGAGGCGGGCATCACGATCGCGTCATGGCGCCAAAGCCCGTGCGCGGCCTCGCGCAGCGCATATACGGTGTGGAGCGCCTCCCAAACTGCTGTCGCGGGCCGCGCGGTACAACCCGCGTGCCGCCAGCGCCATCGCCGGAAAGCCGGGGATCGAGCCCCGGGCGGGTCTTCCGCCCGAAGACAAGCCGGTCGCCGTGGCCGAGATGGCAGCGCAAGGCTGGGTCGCGATGATCGGCGACGGTATCAGCGACGCGCCCGCCCTGAAACGCGCAAGCGTCGGCATCGCGATGGGCGCGGGGACCGATGTCGCGCTGGAAACGGCCGATGCCGCGCTGTCGCAGAACCGCGTGACCGATGCGCCCGCGACGATCCGGCTGTCGCGGGCGGCGATGCGGACGATCCGTCAGAACGTGGCGCTGGCGCGGGAGGTGAAGGCGCTTTTCCTTATGACCTCGGTCACCGGCGGGACCGGGCTCTGGATGGCGGTTCTGGCCGATACCGGCGCGACCGCGCTGGTCACCGCCAACGCGCTGCGTCTGCTGGCCCGTGACCCGCGCCGCAGCCCCCGGACGTAGGGTCCGGTCCCGCGGCGGGTCTGCTGCGGGCGGGCTTAACGGTTTCTTCACGGAATTGCGCTCAGGGTCCCGGGACTTCCGTTCCGCGGTCGGGCGGGGCATAGTGCCGGCGCTTTGCGAAAGGACCTGTGAATGACCCTGCCAGACCTGATTTCGGCCCTTGTCGGCGGCAACCTCGTGGTGTTGCTGCTGGCCGGTCTCATCCTTCTCAGCGTGTATCTCGGGGTGCGGATCGTGCCGCAATCCGAAAAGCACGTCGTCGAACGCTTCGGGCGGCTGCGCTCGGTCCTGGGGGCGGGCATCAACTTCATCGTGCCGTTCCTCGACCGGGTGGCCCACAAGATCTCGATCCTCGAACGGCAGCTTCCCAATGCCAGCCAGGATGCGATCACCGCCGACAACGTGCTGGTGCAGGTCGAAACCAGCGTCTTCTACCGCATTCTGGAACCGGAAAAGACCGTCTACCGGATCCGCGATGTCGACGCGGCCATCGCCACCACCGTGGCGGGCATCGTGCGGGCCGAGATCGGCAAGATGGAACTTGACCAGGTGCAGTCGAACCGGTCCGACCTGATCGCCACCATCAAGGAAAGCGTCGAGGACGCGGTCGAGAACTGGGGGATCGAGGTGACGCGCGCCGAGATCCTCGATGTCAATCTCGATGCCGCGACGCGCGAGGCGATGCTGCAGCAGCTGAATGCCGAGCGCGCGCGCCGGGCCCAGGTCACCGAGGCGGAGGGCAAGAAGCGCGCGGTCGAGCTGCAGGCCGATGCGCAGCTTTACGCCGCCCGCCAGGCCGCCGAGGCGCGGCGCGTTTCGGCCGATGCCGAGGCCTATGCGACCGGGGTGGTGGCCAAGGCCATCGCCGAGAACGGGCTGGAGGCCGCGCAATATCAGGTGGCGCTGAAACAGGTCGAAGCGCTGACCAAGGTCGGCGAGGGCGCGGGCAAGCAGACGATCATCGTGCCGGCCCATGCGCTGGATGCTTTCACCGATGCGTTCAAGATGCTGAAGGGACGCGGGTGATGCTGGAAACCTGGTGGGTCTGGCTGGCGGCGGCGGCGGCTTTGGGTTTCCTCGAGCTTGTCGCGCCGGCCCAGGCCTTTCTGGGTTTCGCGGTCGGGGCCGCCGCCGTGGGCGGCGCGCTTTGGCTGGGGCTGGCGGTGGCCTGGCCCTGGCTTTTCCTGATCTGCGCGGTGGTGTCGGGCCTTGCCTGGCTGGTGCTGCGGCAGGTGCTGGGCGTGCGGCGCGGACAGGTCAAGGTCTGGCGCGACGACATCAATGAAAACTGATCCGTTCGACGGGGCCAAGCTTGCGCTTCTGACCGGGCGCGGGCTCGTGTCGATCCTTCGGGATGACGTGCCGCATATTTCCTGGCCGGGGCATTGGGATTTCCCGGGCGGGGCGCGCGAGGGCCGGGAAAGCCCGGCTGACTGCGCGCTGCGCGAGACCCGCGAGGAACTGGGGCTTGTGCTCGATCCGGCGCGGCTGGTCTGGCAGCAGGTCTATCGCAACGGGCGCGGCCGACCGGTCTGGTTCTTCGTGGCCCGGCTCGAGGCCGCCGAGATCGCCCGCATCCGCTTCGGCGACGAGGGGCAGGGCTGGGCGGTGATGCCGGTCGCCGATTATCTGGCCCATCCCAAGGGGATCGGCCAGCTCAAGGATCGTCTTTCGGACTATCTGGCCGCGCGCCCCGGCGACGCGGACTGACCCCGGCCCGGATCCAGGCGTTCGGATTTAGGCGTTCGGGTGCCGGGCCTGCGGCGAGGCCAGCTCGGCCTGGATCGCCAGAGCCGCGGCGCGCGGGTCCTCGGCCTGCCAGACCGGCCGTCCGACCACCACGTGATCGGCGCCCGCGGCGATGGCCTGGGCGGGTGTGGCCACCCGTTTCTGATCGCCAAGGGCGGCGCCCGCGGGTCGCACGCCCGGGGTGACGATCAGCCGACCGTCCGCCTCGGGCAGGGCGCGGATCAGTTCGGCTTCCTGCGGGCTGGCGATCACCCCGTCCGCCCCGGCCTCGAAGGCGCGGGCGGCGCGGTCGACGACAAGGTCCGCGACATCGCCCGCCCGGATCAGGCTCGCATCCAGATCGGCGCGGTCAAGCGAGGTCAGGATCGTCACCGCCAGGATCTTGGTCTGCGACCCGGCCGCCCCCTCGCGGGCCGCGCGCACCACATGGGGGTCGCCATGGACGGTCAGGAAATCCAGATCGAAGCGGGCAAGCCCCCGGACCGCGGCCTCGACCGTGGCGCCGATGTCGAAGAGCTTCATGTCGAGGAAGATCCGCTTGCCGTGCTCGTCCTTCAACTCGCGCGCCAGCGCCAGTCCGCCGCCCGTGAGCATCCCAAGCCCGATCTTGTAGAACGCCGCCGCATCGCCGATCCGTTGGGCAAGCGTCAGCCCGGCATGAGCATCGGGGACGTCTAGGGCGACGATCAGGCGGTCATCGGTCATGGGGGCGCTCCTTGGCGGACGGGGATCGGGTCGCGCCGGGTTCTACGGGGCGGGAGCCGCCCAGTCCAGCGCGACAAAGCGCAGGCGCGGCCTTGCAACCGCAGGGAGCTGCTCCCAAATTGCCAGGCAAGGCCCGCGAAGGAGGATGCGCTGCGGAGCAGGCATCCCGGAGGCGGGCGCTTCTAGGAAAGGAGATGCCGATGAACCTCGAGAAGTTCACGGAACGGTCGCGCGGCTTTCTGCAAGCCGCCCAGACCATCGCGATGCGGGAAAGCCACCAGCGGCTGGCGCCCGAACACCTTCTGAAAGCGCTGATGGACGATGAGGAGGGCATGGCCTCGAACCTCATCCGCCGGGCGGGCGGTGCGCCCGACCGGGTGCTGGAGGCGGTCGAGGCCGCGCTTGGCAAGATGCCCAAGGTGTCTGGCGGCGGCGGACAGACCTACATGGATCAGGCCACCGGCAAGGTGCTGGACGAGGCCGAGACGCTGGCCAAGAAGGCGGGCGACAGCTTCGTGCCGGTCGAACGGATCCTGATGGCGCTGTGCATGGTGCCCTCGAAGGCCAAGGAGGCGCTCGATGCGGGGGCGGTCACGGCGCAGAACCTCAATGCCGCGATCAACGACATCCGCAAGGGTCGCACCGCCGATACGGCCAGCGCCGAGGACGGCTATGAGGCGCTGAAGAAATACGCGCGCGATCTGACCGAGATGGCCGAAGAGGGCAGGATCGACCCGATCATCGGCCGCGACGAGGAGATTCGCCGCGCGATGCAGGTGTTGAGCCGCCGGACCAAGAACAACCCGGTCCTGATCGGGGAACCCGGCGTCGGCAAGACCGCGATCGCCGAGGGCCTCGCGCTTCGGATCGTCAATGGCGACGTGCCCGAAAGCCTGAAGAACAAGCGGCTGATGGCGCTCGACATGGGGTCGCTGATCGCGGGCGCGAAATATCGCGGCGAGTTCGAGGAGCGGCTGAAAGCCATCCTGAACGAGATTTCGGCCGCGGCGGGCGAGGTGATCCTGTTCATCGACGAGATGCACACGCTGGTCGGCGCGGGTAAATCCGAAGGCGCGATGGATGCCGCGAACCTGATCAAGCCCGCGCTGGCGCGGGGCGAGCTGCACTGCATCGGGGCGACCACGCTTGATGAATACCGCAAGCATGTCGAGAAGGACGCGGCGCTGGCGCGGCGGTTCCAGCCGGTCTTTGTCGACGAGCCGACGGTCGAGGACACGATCTCGATCCTGCGCGGCATCAAGGAGAAATACGAACTGCACCACGGCGTCCGGATCTCGGATGCGGCACTGGTGGCGGCGGCGACGCTCAGCCATCGCTACATCACCGACCGGTTCCTGCCCGACAAGGCCATCGACCTTGTCGACGAGGCCGCCAGCCGTCTGCGGATGGAGGTCGACAGCAAGCCCGAGGAACTGGACGCGCTCGACCGCGATATCCTGCAAAAGCAGATCGAGGCCGAGGCACTTCGGAAGGAGGACGACGAGGCTTCGAAGGAGCGGCTTGAGAAGCTGGAAGTGGAACTGGCCGAGATGCAGCAGCAATCGGCCGAGATGACCGCCAAATGGCAGGCCGAACGCGACAAGCTGGATCGCTCGCGCCAGCTCAAGGAACAGCTGGACCGGGCGCGCGCCGAGCTTGACCAGGCCAAGCGCGAGGGCAATCTGGCCCGTGCCGGGGAGCTCAGCTACGGCATCATCCCGCAGCTTGAAAAGGCGCTGTCCGAGGCCGAGAGCCGCGAGGATGACGTGATGGTCGCCGAGGCGGTGCGCCCCGAGCAGATCGCCCAGGTGGTCGAACGCTGGACCGGGATCCCGACCTCTAAGATGCTGGAGGGAGAACGCGACAAGCTTCTGCGCATGGAGGACGAGCTTGGCCGCCGGGTGATCGGCCAGAAAGAGGCGGTGAAGGCCGTTGCCAATGCGGTGCGGCGGGCGCGGGCCGGGCTGAACGACGAGAACCGGCCGCTGGGCTCGTTCCTCTTCCTCGGGCCCACGGGCGTCGGCAAGACCGAGCTGACCAAGGCGGTGGCGGAGTATCTTTTCGACGACGATCAGGCGATGGTCCGGATCGACATGTCGGAATTCATGGAGAAACACGCCGTCGCCCGGCTGATCGGGGCTCCGCCCGGCTATGTCGGCTATGACGAGGGCGGCGTGCTGACCGAGGCTGTCCGGCGCAGGCCCTATCAGGTGATCCTGTTCGACGAGGTCGAGAAGGCGCATCCGGACGTCTTCAACGTGCTGTTGCAGGTGCTTGACGACGGGGTGCTGACCGACGGGCAGGGGCGCACGGTCGACTTCAAGCAGACGCTGATCGTGCTGACCTCGAATCTCGGAAGCCAGGCGCTGAGCCAGCTGCCCGACGGGTCCGATGCAGAGGCCGCGCGGCGCGAGGTGATGGAGGCGGTGCGCGCCCATTTCCGGCCGGAATTCCTGAACCGGCTGGACGAGACGGTGATCTTCCACCGGCTGACCCGCGAGGACATGGACGGCATCGTGACGATCCAGCTCAAGCGGCTGCAGAAACGGCTGGATCAGCGCGGCATCGTGCTCGATCTCGACGACGGCGCGCGGAAATGGCTGGCCGATGCGGGTTATGACCCGGTCTATGGCGCGCGGCCGCTGAAACGGGTGATCCAGCGCAGCCTGCAGGACCCGCTGGCCGAGGCGCTGCTGGCCGGCGAGATCCGCGACGGCGGCACCATCCGGGTGACGGTGGGGCCGGAAGGGCTGATCATCGGCGACCGGGTGGTCGGATCGAACCGGCCGAAGCCGGAAGACGCCGTCCTGCACTGACCCCGCTTGCCGGAACGGAACGCGCCCGGGCCTGACGGTCCGGGCGTTTTTTCTTTCGGCTCAGTCGAGCCCGACCGCCTCGCGCGCGATGGCGTCCAGCAGCGCCTCGACCTCCTTCATCTCGCCTTCGGGAAAAGTGCGGTACCCGATCGTGGTGTGGTCGGGCGTGTCGGGATATTGCAGCACGAAGATCGCATAGGGGCAAAAGCGGATATTCAGCGGGTCGACCTCCATCACCTTGCGCGACAGGGCGGCCGAACAGAAGGTGTAGACATCGGCCTTCAGAAAGAGCGTCCTGTCCGAGCCGACATCGGCCCGGGTGCGTTCCAGCATCTCGCCGGGATGGCTGACGCTGTCGATCACCAGACCGCGCCCGGTCACCGCGTTTTCCAGCCCGAAGATCACATCGTCGAAGCTTTGGCCGGTGGTGTAGGTGACCGGGTCGGCCGCGGCCGCCGTCGCCCCTGTGGCGGCCAGAATCGCCGCGGTAAGCAATGCCTTCATCTTTTCCTCCCAGGCTTGTCGCGCGCGGGGTTGTGTCCGTTCCGTTGTCCGCGCAGGTTGTCGGGAACCGCGGGTGGCATCGTCCGCCCGCACAGGCACGAACGAGGGCAGGATGGGCTGGGCCTATTACGCATTGCAAGTGCTGGCAGGCGCCTTTGCGCTGGTCATCGGCACGCTTCTGCTGGTCAGCCTTGTGCTTTTTACCATCGACCGTACCCAGACCGGCGACGCGATCCGCCGCAACTATCCGGTGATCGGCCGGTTCCGGAACATCTTCACCAAGCTCGGTGAGTTCTTCCGCCAGTATTTCTTCGCGATGGACCGCGAGGAAATGCCCTTCAACCGGGCGCAGCGCGACTGGGTCGCCCGCGCGGGCGAAGGCAAGAGCAACACCGTGGCCTTCGGCTCGACCCGCAATCTCAGCATTCCGGGCACGCCGATCTTCGTGAACGCGGCCTTCCCGCCGCTCGAGGGCCAGTTCGCCAGCACCGCGCCGATGAAAATCGGCCCCTTCGCCCGCATCCCCTATGTCACCTCGTCCTTCTTCCATATCTCTGGGATGAGCTATGGCGCGATTTCGAGACCTGCCGTGCAGGCGCTGTCGCGGGGCGCGGCCGAGGCGGGGATCTGGCTCAATACCGGCGAGGGCGGGCTGTCGCCCTATCATCTCGAGGGCGGCTGCGACATCGTCTATCAGATCGGCACGGCCAAATACGGGGTGCGCGACGCCCATGGCCATCTGTCGGACGAAAAGCTGGCCGCGCTGGCGGCGATCCCGCAGGTCAAGATGTTCGAGATCAAGCTGAGCCAGGGCGCCAAGCCCGGCAAGGGCGGCATCCTGCCCGCGGCCAAGATCAACGACGAGATCGCGCATATCCGGGGCATCCCGCTGGGCGAGGACAGCTATTCGCCGAACCGCCATGCCGAGGTCGGCAACTGGGAGGACATGCTGGACATGATCGCCCATGTCCGCAAGGTCACCGGCAAGCCCGTGGGCTTCAAGGTGGTGGTCGGCGGCCCCGAACCGTTCGAGCAGCTCTTCAACCTGGTGCGGGACCGGGGCGCGACCTCGGCCCCCGATTTCATCTCGATCGACGGCGGCGAGGGGGGGACCGGCGCCGCGCCGATGCCGCTGATCGACCTGGTCGGCCTGCCGATCCGCGAGGCGCTTTTGATGGTGTCCGACCTGCGCGATGCGGCGGGGCTCCATGACCGGGTGCGGCTCGTGGCCAGCGGCAAGTTGGTGAACCCCGCCGATGTCGCCTGGGCCATCGCGGCGGGTGCCGATTTCGTGGCCTCGGCGCGCGGTTTCATGTTTGCGCTGGGCTGCATCCAGGCGCTGAAATGCAATCGCAACACCTGCCCGACCGGCATCACCACCCACCAGCCGCATCTGCAGAAGGGGCTGGTGGTCGAAGAGAAATACCACCGCGTCGCCCGCTATGCCCAGTCGGTGATTTCCGAGGTCGAGACTATCGCCCATTCGGTCGGCGTATCCGAACCCCGGCAGATGCGCCGCCGCCATGTCCGCCTGGTGCTGCCCGACGGGACCACGCGCCCGATGAACGAGGTCTATCCCCGCTCGGATCAGGTCAACGCACTCGTGAGGTGACGTGGTTTGGCCGCAACCGGGCTCCGGGCTAGGTTTGCCCCGGGGGCCAAGGGAAGGGAACGGTCATGGCAGGGCGTTGGCGCAATCGGCTAAGCTGGTCGGAGGTGACGCCAGAGCGCGTCTGGCTGGATCGCCGTCAGGTGATGGCAGGGCTCGGGGTTGCGGGGCTTGGGGCGGTCGTCGGGATGCGGCCCGCCCGGGCCGAGGCGCTGGTTCCCAACAGCTGGGACGAGATCACCAGCTACAACAACTTCTATGAATTCGGCACCGACAAGGGCGATCCCAGCCGCAAGGCGGGCGCGCTGACCACAGATCCCTGGTCGGTCGAGATCGGCGGACTGGTGGACCGGCCCGGCCGCTACGATCTGGACGACATCCTGGCGAAGGTCAGCATTGAGGACCGGCTTTACCGGCTGCGCTGCGTCGAAGCCTGGTCGATGGTCGTCCCCTGGCAGGGGTTCGAACTGGCCGATCTGCTGGACATGGCCGGGGTGCAGGCTTCGGCGAAATACGTCGCCTTCGAAACGCTCCTCCGCCCCGAAGAGATGCCCGGGCAGCGCGGCCGCATTCTCGACTGGCCCTATGTCGAGGGGCTGCGGCTCGACGAGGCGATGCATCCGCTGACGATCATGGCGACGGGCCTTTACGGCAAGCCGCTGCCGAACCAGAACGGCGCGCCGCTGCGGCTGGTCGTGCCGTGGAAATACGGCTTCAAGTCGATCAAGTCGGTGGTCAGGATCACCCTGACCGACACGCAGCCGCCGACCAGCTGGAACCGCTACGCGCCGCGCGAATACGGGTTCTATGCCAACGTCAATCCGACGGTCGATCATCCGCGCTGGTCTCAGGCCACCGAACGCCGGATCGGCGGCGGCTTCTTCGCGCCGCGGGTCGCGACGCTGATGTTCAACGGCTATGGCGAGGAGGTCGCGGGCCTCTATGCCGGCATGGACCTCGCGGCCGAGTTCTGATGACGCGGGTTCAACGGGTCAATATCGCGCTGGCGCGGCTGCCGACCTGGCCGGTCTATGTCGCGGGTATGCTGCCCGCCGCCTGGGCGGTCTGGCTGGGCGCGACGGGCGGGCTTGGGGTCGAGCCGATCAACGCGCTGGAAAACCGGCTGGGGCTTCTGGCGCTCCAATTCCTGATCGCGGGGCTGGCGGTCACGCCGCTGCGGCGCTGGACCGGGCTCAACCTGATCCGGTTCCGCCGGGCGCTGGGTCTTGTCGCGATGGGGCATCTGGTGCTGCATCTGACGGTATGGCTTGTGCTCGACCTGCGCGACTGGGGCCTCGTCTGGGCCGATATCGTCAAGCGGCCCTATATCACCGTCGGCATGCTGGCATTCGCGCTGCTGTTGCCGCTGGCAGCGACCTCCTCGAACCGGGCGATCCGGTCGCTCGGGCCACTCCGCTGGCGGCGACTGCATCGCCTGGTCTATCTCGCCGTTCCGCTTGGCGGGCTGCATTTCGTGATGCAGGCGAAGGGCTGGCAGGTCGAGCCGCTGGTCTATCTGGCGACGATTCTGGGCCTTCTGGCGCTGCGAGTCGGGGTGACTCGGGCCAGAATCGCGGCCTGACGCCGGGGCAACCAGAAGCTTCTGTGGGCAAGTCTGGGGATAACTCTGCGGCCGAGGCTGGCGAGTCGGCGATGCTCTCTGGGGCTCGGCAACCCGGCCTCATCCATTTGTGTGTTCGTTGGGCGTAAACGCCAGATATTGCGTCAGATTTCGAGGCATCCAAAAAAATGTCATCGAACCGCAAAAAACTGCTTGCGGGCATCGGCGTGGACCCGTAGATAGCCCCTCACCGGCGGCGCTGAGGCGCTGACGGGGCGGC
>NZ_QNVX01000064.1:0-867 GCF_003314725.1 Rhodovulum sp. BSW8 | reverse complement strand
GGCTCCAGACTCATTGATCGTCAAAGCCAGAAGATGACGGTTGCGGCGAGGGCTATGGCGGAGAGGAAGGTCTTTGCGCATCTGTCATAGCGGGTCGCGATGCGGCGCCAGTCCTTCAGTCTGCCGAACATGATCTCGATCCGGTTGCGCCGCTTGTATCGGCGCCTGTCGTAGCGAACTGCCTTTCCGCGCGACTTCCGGCCCGGGATGCAGGGGCGTATCCCCTTGTCTTTCAACGATTCTCGGAACCAGTCGGCGTCGTAGCCCCGATCGGCGATCAGCCATTCTGCGGCAGGCAGGCTGTCCAGCAGGGCCGCGGCACCGGTGTAATCGCTGACCTGGCCCGCCGTCATGAAGAACCGCAGCGGACGCCCCCTGGCGTCCGTGACGGCGTGCAGCTTCGTGTTCAGTCCACCCTTCGTGCGCCCGATCAGGCGCCCGCGCTGATCGACGGGCCCCCCTTTTTCGCCCGCAGGCTCGAAGCCGTGCGGTGCGCTTTCAGATACGTCGCGTCGATCATGACAACCTTCTCCTCGCCGCCTTCGGAGGCCAGCCCCTCCATCATCCGGGCGAAGACACCCATGTCGCTCCACCGCTTCCAGCGGTTGTAGAGGGTCTTCGGCGGGCCATACTCCCGAGGCACATCGCACCAGCGCAACCCATTGCGATTGATGAAGATTATTCCGCTCAACACGCGCCGATCATCGACCCGCGGCTTGCCATGGCTCTTCGGAAAGAACGGCTTCAACCGCTCCATCTGCTCGTCGGTCAGCCAGAAAAGGTTGCTCATCATCACCCACCGTCAGTCCGGGAGCTTGAATCATTCAGCCGTAGCGGTTTCAAGCAGATCAATGGGTCCTGAGCCTA
>NZ_QNVX01000063.1:0-222 GCF_003314725.1 Rhodovulum sp. BSW8 | reverse complement strand
CTGCTGTTCTGTTTGTTCCTTGCGAACCGTCATCACGCTGGTCGCCGTTACGGGGCCGATCATGGGAGTCTCCTCATTGACACGACAGGGTGGTCCAGTGATGGCGGCGGCCGGTTAATAGAAGATTGCGCCACGTGTCGCTGGGCTTCAGCGCTTTTTGTCCGCTTTCCGAAAGCTAGGAACGGTTCAAGATATTGGCGGCCTGGCCGTGGTTCATCGACA
>NZ_QNVX01000062.1:0-1231 GCF_003314725.1 Rhodovulum sp. BSW8 | reverse complement strand
CTGGGGGCTCCGAGCGACGACGCGGCATCGCGAAAACGACACTCACAGATCGCACGACAGGACACATCCGATCCCTGCCGGAAAAAGGTCAGACGGATGCCACTGAAGCGCACCGATCCCTCTGAAGACTATTCCGCGCTTGCAGGAGCGAACCCGGCAGAGAGGGCTGCGACGAGGAAGGCTCGCCGAGCCTCCTCAACGGAACTCATGCATTCCATCGCGGACTCGACCTTGGCAAGCGCGGTGTGCCGCGCCCTGTCCGAAACCGGCCATCTGCGACGCAGCCAGTAGCGGGCCTTCTCGATCGTTCCGAAACGCTCGACATCGCCATCATGCGAGGTCATCAGCACCATGGGTTGTCCCCATTGAATTTCCATCATTCGTAAAATCTTTCTTTTTCAGGTAATTGCGGCCGCCACATGTGGGCAGGCATTGCCCCGCCAACCGGCAGGGAGCGACGCGAATACAGAGTGGGAACAGACCAGCCCCGACCCGGTCAAAATCCGGCCATGCGCATCGGTTGCGCGGCACATCTGAGCGGAGACAGGGGCGGATTAGATCGGCCCCGCCCTGCTGGCGGAGCCGCGCATGCCGTGCGCTTCGTACATCACCGGGTCCGGCAGACTATGCGCATCCTCATCGGGTTGCGCCCTCTCAAACCGGGCACTTCGGGATCCCGAAGCTCATGCTGTCATTTCGTTTCGGGCGGAAACGCTGCGGGCTTCATGAGCCCCAAGGCTTCCCTCCCGAACCTGTAACACCCGCGAGCGGGTGTTACAGCGATGGCTTCACGCAAGCGCCAGGTTGGTGGCGGACTCGCGGCCGTCGCGACCGGTTTCGACGTCGAAGGTCACCTTCTGGCCGTCATCGATGCGGCTGATGCCAGCACGCTCGACGGCAGAGATATGAAGGAAGATGTCCTTGCTGCCGTGTTCCGGTTGAATGAAGCCGAAGCCTTTGGTTGCGTTGAACCACTTCACGGTGCCATTGGCCATATCCGTGTTCTCCATGATATTGCTGCCCGCAGAATCGCGGCAGCCTGGCAACAGTCGATCCAAGTCGATCAACCGAAACCGGGTCAGCGGCAGCAGCATTTCGAAGAGAAAAAACGTCAGCGTCCGCTGTATGGAGGCCATGGCGCGCTAATGCAAGGATTCTTTTCCCGAGGCGGAAGGAAGAGAGATCCCTGCTTGCGATCCCAAGCCGGGCCAGCGCCATAAGTCGTACTCGT
>NZ_QNVX01000061.1:0-1648 GCF_003314725.1 Rhodovulum sp. BSW8 | reverse complement strand
ATTCTTTTCCCGAGGCGGAAGGAAGAGAGATCCCTGCTTGCGATCCCAAGCCGGGCCAGCGCCATAAGTCGTACTCGTGTGTCGACCAAAGGCGTCGCCGAACCCGATCAGACGCCCCCGTTGCCGAGGCCCGATTCCCTGGCGATAGCCGCCGTTCGACGCCCCGAGCCCGAACCGCCTGCGACTCACGAAAGCGGCCGTTCATCCCCGCTGCAGCATGCACTCAGGCCGCCAAGATCCGGAGGGCGGACGAAACTGTCGTCTCGTGATGCCGTTGCTCCAAATCCGGCCAGAAAGGTTCTGCGTGGGGTTCGCGTTCAGCGGCCTACTCAGAAACTTTCTTCACGAACTGAGATTTCAGGCTCATCTGGCCCATTCCTGGAATTTTACAGTCGATGTCGTGATCGCCGTCGACCAACCGAATGCCCCGAACTTTGGTTCCGACCTTAACCACCAACGAAGAACCCTTGACCTTCAAGTCCTTGATAACGGTAACTGTGTCGCCGTCGGCAAGGACATTCCCGACGCTGTCACGCACATCGGAAGCGGTGTCGGCCAGATCATCGGGCACCCATTCGTGCCCGCATTCTGGGCAGTTCAACAGAGCATCGACCTGATAGACGTAGGACGAGGAACATTCGGGGCATGGAGGCAATGTATCGGTCATGGGGTACGCCGATAGCCTCATGA
Source organism: Rhodovulum sp. BSW8 (assembly GCF_003314725.1). Taxonomy (NCBI): domain Bacteria; kingdom Pseudomonadati; phylum Pseudomonadota; class Alphaproteobacteria; order Rhodobacterales; family Paracoccaceae; genus Rhodovulum; species Rhodovulum sp. BSW8. Next base: position 958 of record NZ_QNVX01000061.1, on the reverse strand, counting down.
ACGTCCGGTGTACAGCGGAGGTTCCCCCCTATCAGGATTTCGAGGACCCGAGTTGCCCGGTCGCAGCTAGTGCGACCAAGGTGAACTCCCCAGCCCCAATGCGGTCGAACGTCCTGGGGCGCGGCTGCGACGCGACCCGCCCCAAGCGACCAGGGACGCTCGCTGCCGAGAGCCGACATTGGGCGCCCCGGCCGCCGCCGCCTGCGGAATCACGAAAGCGGCCGTTCATCGCGGTTGCAACAAGCGCTGGCGCCGCCGAGGCTTGGAGAGCGAAGAACCAGAACGGACAGCCGAGAAACGGCAGTTCGGGGCGCGATGAAAGCGGCTGTTCGTGTCAGCTCCAAAGGACGCACCAACCTTGTCTCATACGCTCAAGCTCCAGACGCACCTGCCCCGCCCTTGCCAATCCGATCCGGTTGTGGATACCCAAGAGCTCCAAAGTCCGCTAATGGGAACGACAGCAACACCACAAAGTGGAACGGGACTCGGGCCGCCCATGTCAGCTACCAATGGCGCAAAGAAGTTTTACACCTTTCAAGCCGTGAACGTTCTTCTATCAGTAATAGTTTGGCTTCTTTTTCCACTCAGCGCAGCGGGATTCAACCTCGCATACCCTGTATTTGCTCTGAAAGTAATTGCCCTCATCTGGTACAATGACTGCCCGTCCAACAAGTCTTTTTACAGTGTCATGTTTTTTGGTTTCGCGTGCGCTGATGTTCTAGCGATATTTCTATTCGGGTCATTCTCAATCTTCAGCTGGGGGCTTTCTCGACTGTTTTAGGACCGGGATTTATCGATCTTCTTGATGCCACCCAGCCGTCTCGACTCGCGCCCACAAAGCGGTTGGGGCGCTGCTAGCAATCTTTTCTGACTGACGGACTGACCTGCCCCCCGCGAGATCCCTCAGTCTGATGTAGAGTCTGCTCAACCGCGAAGGAGCAGACGCATGCGAAAGAGC
>NZ_QNVX01000060.1:0-205 GCF_003314725.1 Rhodovulum sp. BSW8 | reverse complement strand
TGCCCTGCAGCCGTCCATCCCGCATCTGACACGCTCTGCACTGCAGTGCTGCCTGCAGCGCTGAGCCATTGCGGCGCCATTGGTTCAAACCCGATGGCGAATGCCTCTCGCGCCTGCCGGACGTCGAGGGCGACAAGCCGAAGCGGTCGGCGTTCAAACGCTGCCCTGTCGGCCCTCGCCAGCGGGTCTCGAACCGATGGCGACC
>NZ_QNVX01000006.1:0-128364 GCF_003314725.1 Rhodovulum sp. BSW8 | reverse complement strand
CCGCCGCTGTCCGGCATATTTGAGGTGCCGGACAGCGGCTCCCGTATCGCACGGGAACCGGGGGTATTCTTAAGACAAGGTCTCCACATCGTTCACGAGGGTTGCTGTGCACATCCGGCCGACGACGCTGTCGCGGGCCGCCTGCCAGTCGAAGGTCGCCTGCACCCCCTGCGGCCCGGAAATCTCGATCCGCGGGCGCGGCAGGTAGACGGCGTGCACGGTGAAGGCGAAGCTCTCGCCGGACGGCAGGACGTAGGCGAACTCCATCTCGCAGGCCTCGCCATTGATCGCCTGCGTCACCAGCGTCTGGTCGGCGAAGCGCACCTCGATCCGGCCGGTGAGCGCCGCGATGGACGGGTCCGCCCCGTCGATGCGCCCGTCCGAGCGGATGGTCTCGATCCGGTCGAGGTTGTTGGCGTAGGTGATCTCGGCGGAGACCACATTGCCGAGGGCGCTGCCATTCCGGCTGATCGCGCCGTTGAAATGGCCGAAGCGCTTCAGCTCCAGCGCGGTAGGTGTTCCGGCGCTGGTGGTCGTTCCGACCGTCTCGCCCTGCGCCACCAGCCGCGCCGTTGCGGTCAGGAGGCCCGAGCGCTGCATCTGCCAGGTGACCTGGTCCAGAACGCAGCCGGAATACATCGCATAGCGCGGCACTTCGGGCATGCCGGTCTCGATCGACATGCTCGGCAGAGTCCAGGACCCCGACTGGAACTCGTGCGTCCAGGGACCGATGCCGGTCGTGGTCGGCGCCCCGAAGGCCGCCTTCAGCCAGAAGCCGAAGGCCTCCGCGTCGAGCGGGACGACGACATCGCCGTCTGCCGTCACCGCATCCTTGATCGGCGCCAGCGGATCGCGGCCGTAGCCTAGCAGTTCCGAGTTCAACAGCGGCTGCTCCGCGCCGAGCGACGTGCTGGCGAAGGGCATGCGGGTGAAGCCGCTGGCGGGCGGCGTTCCATAGGTCGTCTCGAACGCAAGCGCCATCAGCGCCCGCGCCCCCTGGGCTCGTGCCATGGTGTTCTCCTCGGGTTGTCGGGATCAGCCGAGCGGGTCGGCCGTTGTGTAGTGAAGCACCACCGGGATCACGGCGGCCTTCAGGCCGGCCGCGCCGTCAACCGGCAGATCGACCGGCCGCGGCGCTTCCGCCTCCACCCAGTCGCAGACCCCGCCCAGCGTCCGGTCGGCGGCGAGCGCCGTGCCGATGCTGGCGGTCAAAGTGTCGAAGGCGGTGTCACGGTCGGCACCCTGCACGACCGCCTCAATCTCCACCCGGTGCTGGTAGTGATAGGCCAGCGGCGACAGCGTGACTTCGGGCTCCCCAGGCTCGCCGTCGCGCAGGATCAGCAGTCCCTCGGTCGGGATGCGCTCGGGCAGTACCTCGCCCCGCAGGGCCGTGGCGGGCAGCGCCGAGAGACGCGTGTGCAGCGCGGCGAGGATGGTTTCACGTGGTGTGGGCATATCTGTCACGCGACTCCGCGCTTGACGTTTGTTTCGAGGGTGTTTGGATTAATGAAGGCCGCGCGGAACCAAGCGGTGGGAGGAAAGATGCTGCTTGATCCGCATAGACTCGAAGAACAGCTACGAGCGGCAACAGCCATCGATGCTGCCGTCCGCGACGCCTATTTGACCTTTGCCCATGCTCATTTTCGTGGCGGGACCACGGTGCGCCCGGCCGGACATGGTTACATAGAACGAGAACTTCGTTTCGAAGCCAAGGGCGACTGGCTGTTTTCAGCGGTCCTGAATCAGAAGTGGGTCCTGTGGTACTTTCGGAAGCCTGCCTTGAATGCAGGGCTTATTGATCCGGGCAAGACCAAAGAGCGCTTTCCCGCTTCGGAAGAAACGTCACGCGGGGAAATCAAGCTTCGCGTTCGTAGTTCGCCAGAGGCACTTGCTGTGTTGAAATGGGTGGGCGCTGAATAATGCGCTCCGTCGAGCGTCCGGCGGTTTCTTCCAATGGTTGCGCACTCATCCAAGCCGCCCCTCAACCCAATTCGCCACGATCAGACCCGGCACCCTGTCCAGCGCCTGCCCGGCGTCGCGATCCAGATCGAGCCGCTTTGGCAGCTTGACCTGCGGCACCAACAGGAAGATCGGCGCGGTGACCTTTCCGCGCCCGGTCTTCGAGCGCGACACAACCGCCTGGCCCTTCGTGTTCAGCCGCCCCTCCGCGACCAGCAAGCTCGGTCCGGTGCGGCGGTAGACGAAGCGCAGGCGCAGGCCGCGGCGGCGCTCCCATTCGCCGGGCGTGATCCTACCGCCGCGCAGGGACTTGCCCGCCGCGGGCAGCGGGATCGCCAGCCAGAACCCGTCCTTGGAGCGGATTAGCGGACCGGTGTCATGCGCGCCCACGATGACCGGCGCCTTGGACCAGACCAGCGCCGCGGCGTTCAGGCTCTCGCCGGCCTTCGGGTAGGTCTGGCTCCGGATCGAGTTGGCGAGCCGGCGTCCCAGCCCCGCGCCGGTGATCTGGCTGCGCCAGGCGGTCTTCAGCCCGGTGCCCGCTTCTCGCATGGCGGCGGTGACGGCCTTCTCGCCGGCCTTCACCTCGGCGGCCATAGCGGCGACGAGGTCCGGCGTGATGTCGAGCTTCAGCTTCATCGCGGTCAGGCCGGGCGCAGGTCGACATTCCAGACGAGCCGCTCGCGGTCGCGAACGGGTTCGCCCTGGATGAGGAAGGCTTCGCCGTCGATCTCGATCCGGTCACCGGGACGCGGGTTGGCCACTTCGGAAAGGCGCAGATCGAGCCGGAAGCTCTCCGACCAGATCCGCGCCTCGCCGAAACTGGTGACGTCGTCGGGGCGCCGCAGGATGGCGCGGACCAGCGACGGCGCGCCGCCCTCAGCGATGTAGACGATGTCGCGCGCGAGATGCGCATCCGCGAAGAGCGCGTCGAGGGCGGATGCGAACGCGCTGGTCATGGCTATACTGCTCCCATGAAACAGGAATCGATTTCAGAGCGCCCGACGAGGGTCCGAGCCGTTCAGGCGCTGTCAGAGGCGTTCATGCGCCAGCACCCGGACACGTCCCTCGACCCGAAAGGCTATGCTGCAGATTTCCGCGACACCCTTCTTCCGCAGGTGTTGCCGGAGGATTTCGAAGCAGACCTGTCGTCCGGAGACGGCAATGAGCTGCAGACCAAGTTCCGGGCAGCGCATTCTTCATCCGGGCTGGCAGTCAACTGCTTCGCGCCGTTTCGGAGCCGGATCGCCGACCTCGCCATGCCGATGGGTGCCGGTTTCGACGATCTTCTCTTCGAAAGGAAATGCCCCACCGGACTCCGCGGCGGCCGCGCTCCCAACCTCGACGTCGTGCTGTCGGGCCCCGGCGGCGTGGTCGGGATCGAGTCCAAGCTGACCGAACACCTGTCGGCCCACCGGGCTGAATTCTCGCCCGCCTACGAGGAGCAGATCAGGGACGCGCGGCGCGACCAAGGATTCTTTCGCGAAATGCTGCGCCTCCGGGATCGCCCGGACCATTACACCTGGCTCGACGCTGCACAGCTCATCAAGCATGCGTTCGGTCTGGCTCGGACCTTTCCAGACCGCCCCGTGACGCTGCTCTATCTGTTCTGGGAGCCCGCGAACCCGGATGCCGGTCCCGAGTTCGTGGCCCATCGTGAGGAGATCGACGAGTTCAGGGCGCGCGTGGCAGGATCATCACCGGTGTTCGAGGCGATGAGCTATCCGGAACTCTGGCGCTTCTGGCAGGACACCGAACCGACCGACTGGCTAGTCCGGCATCTCAGCGATCTTCACGCCCGATACAGCGTCACGCTCTGACCCGTCAGGTCCGTCGTGCCGAGCGCAGCACCTGCGGGCGAGTGCAGATAGGCAGCGGGTTGCTCTCGATCTCCAGCCGCACCCATTCGTCGCGGTCCCGGTCGGGGATCGTCCGGGCATAGAGCGGCTGGCCCAGCGTGTTCACCGTCTCGAAGGTGTCGGCCGGGGCGTAGTAGATCTCGAAGAGCCCCTCGATGCCTTCGGGATAGAAGTACGCCTTGTCGGTCGGGACCGTGAAGCCGACCCCGCCCCGGTAGCGGCGGAAGGTGATGCCGCCGAAGCTGACCTCGTCGGCGACACGCCCTCGCAGATCGGCCGCGGCGGCGGTATTGAGATAGGTCTCCCGCACCTCCTTGTGGGCCACGAGATCGGCGAAGAAGGCCGAACCGCATTCGGCGCGGACCTGCACGGCGCCGGCCGAGAGCCCGCCCATCGACTCCTCGACGCTCTCGATGAGCGCCTGGCAGCGCTTGCGCAGCGCCCCGGAGGCCGGGCTCGCGTTGTCGAGGTCGAAGTCGATCTCGGCCGCAGGCGTGATACCGAACTCCGTGAAGTAGTTCACCACCGTGGCGTGGTCTTTCGGATCCTTCACCAACCCCTGGATACCGTTCAGGAGGTGGTATTCGAAGGTGGTCTCGGCATCCTGGCGGAGTTTGCGCAGCCGATACGCGACCTCGGTCTGCACCTGCTGGGTCGCGCTCTCGGAGCCGAAGTCGCGGACCGACTGGATCTCGGAGGCCCAGAGCACGTCCTGCTTCTTGAACTGGCGGCAGACGAAGGCGCGCATCTCGCGTCGGTCGGGCACCTGCTGTTCGTAGGCCGAGCCGCGCTCGGAGAACGGAATGAGCGACAGCGTGCCGTCGCGGCTCTCGATCACGACGGTGCGGGAGCGCACGCCGCGCGGGCTGAAGAGGGCCGAGCCCGAGAGCAGCGCGGGCTTGTAGGGGATGTTCTCGAGCGCGCGCGTGAGCTCGACGATGGTGAAGGCATCGCCTTCGAAGATGTCCATGGTGGCCATGAGGATGCCTCCTGCAGGGATTGGGTCAGCGGACGAGGATGCCCGCAGCGAGGAGCGCGGCGTGCGCAGCCGCGATCTCGGCCTCGCTGGGCGTACCGGCGAAGACGAGATCGTGGCGATTGACGATGGCAGGCCCGCGAACGACCGCGACGGCCGGCGCATCGCCACCGGACGCATCCGCCGTGCCCCAGAGCACGGCGACGGCGGTCTCGGTGCCGTCGACGGCGGCCGGGTCGTGGGCGGCGTACTTACCCGAGGCGGTGATCTTGCCGAGCACCGTGCCGGGCTCGAGCGTGCCGGCGGCGACTGTGATCGTCTCGCGGGTGTAGTCGCGGAAGGCTTCCCAAACGAGCAAGCCGCCGGGGTGCGTGGCCTCATTCAGCGTGGTCATGGTGTCATCCTTTCAGCTTGAAGGTGCGGGCGACGACCTCGCCCCAGGGGCGCGCGGCCGAGGACCGGCCGGGCTGCGGGTGATGGGGCGCGATCTCGGGCTCAGCCTCGGCCTTGGCGGCGAGGAGTGCCGCGCGCACCTCGGCGAGGCTCGCGTTCTCTTCGAGGAAGCGGCCGGCCATCTGCGGCTGGCCCGCGAGGCGGCAGAGGTCGACGACGGCCCGGGCGTGGCCGATGGCCTCGGCCCGGATCACGGCAGGATCCGGCGGCGCGCCGCTGGGCGGTGGCGTCTCGGCCGGCGGCTCCGAGGCGTAGGGAACGGCCGGATCGTCCTCGGCGTCGGAGACTTCATCGTTCTCCGCGGTCTCTGTGTCGGCAGTTTCCGCATCGGTCGCGGCGTCGTCGATTTCGCCGTCTGGCTCCGGCTCAGCCTCGATCACTTCGACCAGCACCGGCGGCGCATTGCGGAAGCGCCCGATGTCGAAGCGCGCGGCGATCCGGACGGGCTCGATCAGCCTGTCGGCGAAGCCCTGCGCCACGGCGTCGGCGGCGTCGAACCAGGTCTCGGTCGCCATGAGCGCGGAGACCTCCTCCGGCGTCCGGCCGGATTTCGCGGCGTAGCCCGAGACGAGGCTGCCCTTCACCTTGTCGAGCGCCTCGGCCATGGCGCGCATGTCCTCGGCCGTCCCCATCGCGAGGCCAGCCGGGTCGTGGATCATCAGGAAGGCGTTCTCGGGCATGACGATCTCGTCGCCCGCCATCGCGATGTAGGAGGCGGCCGAAGCGGCGATGCCGTCGATCCAGACCGTGACGGTGCCCTCGTGGCGCTTGATCGCGTTGTGGATCGCGACCGCGTCGAAGACCGAGCCGCCGGGGCTGTTCAGCCGCAGATCGACGGGCGTGCCCTCGGGCAGCGCGCCCAGCTCCGCGAGAAAGCCCTTCGCCGAGACCCCGTAGGCGCCGATCTCGTCATAGATCGCCACTTCCGCACCGGTCCCCCGGGCGCGGATCGCATACCAGCTTGCCATGTCGTCACTCCTGTTCGGTGGCCGGATCGGTCGCCGCGGCGCCGTCGTCCGTATCGTTGCCGGCGCCATTGTTGGGCTCGGCCCGCGTTGCAGGCGTCGCGCGGGCGCCCTGCGTCTCGCCGGGACTCGTGCGGTAGCGCAGGCCGAGAACTGTCGCGCGCGCGGCGTCGGCGGCGTTCTCGCGGTCCACTTCCTCGACGTCGTAGCCGGTCGCCTCGACCACCTTGCGCCGCGAGGTGATGCCAGCCTCCATCGCCAGGACCTGCGCCTGGATGTCCTTCAGCGGATCGACCCAGTCCCAGCGCGGAGGGATCCATTGCACCGGCCGCACCGTCGCGGGATCGGCGTCGAGCGCGCCCGACAGCACCGCCGTCTCCAGCCAGCACTGCCACACCGCGCGGCAGAGCTGGTGCACGATCACGCCATGCTGCAGCTGGCCGATGCGGCGGCGGAACTCGACGAGCTCCGCCCTGAGGCTCGAGTAGTTCGCCTGCCGGACATCGCCGGTGACGAGGTGATAGGGCAGCCCGAGCGAGGCGGAGACCGCCAGCAGCGTGCGGTACTGGAACGCCTCATAGCCGCCGCCGACATCCGCGGGCGAAGAGAATTTCACGTCCTCGCCCGGCAGCAGCACCTGCATCGTGCCGGGCTCGAGGCTCGCAATGGCCGTGCCGTCGAGATCCGCCTCGGCCTCCCCCATCATGGGCTCTTCCGGCGCGGTCTTGGTGATGAAACCCGCGAACATCGCCGCGGTCTTCTTCCGGTCGAGTTCGGCGTCGTCGTACTGGTCCAGGAGGAACAGCCGCACCATCGCGGGTGCGATATGCGGGAGTCCCCGGATCTGGCCCGCGTCGATGGGGCGATAGATGTGCAGCACATCCGCCGCCGGCACGCGCACCGTCTCCGGGATCACTGCGCCCTGATCGGTGCTGTCGCCCGGATGGCGCCGGCGGAAGTGGTAGGCCACGCGCCGGCCGATCGCGTCGAACTCGATCCCGCAGCGGATGCGGTTGCCGTTCGCAGCCGTCTCCGTCTTCTCGAAGGGCAGCATTTCCGACTGGAGAAGCTGCAGCTGCAGCGGCACCAGCAGACCGTCCTCGGCCCGGCGTGGGCGCAGCCGGACGAAGCATTCGCCGGCCACGAACATCTCGCGCGCGACCATGGCCTGCAGACCGTAGAAATCGGTCAGCCCATCGGCATCCGCCTCGTCCGTCCAGGCGAGCCAGAGCTTCTGGACCTTGTCGCGCAGCGCCGCATCCGTGATGAGCGAGGACGGTTTGATCCCGTCACCCACAAGGTTTGCGGCAAAAGCCTCGCAGGCATTGGCGGCATAGCCGTTGGTCACCACAAGTTCGCGCGAGCGCGCCAGCAGTTTGGGTCCACCTGATGCGACCAACGCGTTGATGTTCTCTAGCGGTGGGTTCCATCCCCGCAAGCGCCGCTTGGCCATGGCGCCTTCGAGACGAGCGCGCACGGCAGCGGGGCCGCGGGTCGGGCGATGGCGGAAACGGTCGAAGAGGCCCATGGATCAGAGCCCCTTCGCTGTCATCACGCGGACCTGCCGGACGATCCGACGCCCCTCGGCCGCGGCGATCTCGCGATCCAGCGCTTCGATGGCCCGGTCGATCTCGGCGACGCTGCGATAGTCCACGGTCTTGCCGTCGTAGCTGACCCGCGCCACGCCCGAGGACCGCTGCGCGGTCAGCGCGTCGCGGCGGGCGCGGAGCTCTGCGGCCGTGGCCATGGATCACCTCATGTAGTTCGAGCGCACCGTGCGCCGGCGCTGCATCGTTCGTGTCGGGACGGCCGGCGCCGTTGCCGGACCGGGTTCGGATCCGTCCTGCTTCGCCACCCCGAGCTGCGCTTCCAGATCGGCCCACCGCGCCTCGGGCCACCGATCCGCCCCGAGGATCCACGCGGCCGCGCGGGCATAGACGCGGGTGTCCAGCGCCTCGTTGCGCTCGCGGAGCTTCTGCCATTCGAGCCGCGTGAAGCCACGCTTGCCCTTCACCGTCACCAGCTGCTCGGCGGTCAGCTGCTTGAGCCATTCGCCGTCCGCCCAGTCCGGCAGGTGGATCGTGCCGGGCGGGCACAGCGCGCCCGCCACCTGTTCCTCTTTCGTCGGCCGGTCCTGCCGCAGGAAGCGATAGGTCTCGGCCTTGAAGGTCGACGTCGCCACGGTCCAGAGCCTCGCCCCGCGCCGCAGCCGCTTGCCGGCGATGGTCGCGTCGACATAGGTCGGCCCGGTCACCGGGCTCGTCCGGGTGAACCCCTCGACGCCCTTCACCGGCGCAACCTGCGCGAACCCTACCTGGCGCGACCATGCATAGACCGCGCTGGTCTCGTAGCCTGTATCGATCGCGAGCCGGGCGAGCGCCATCGGCTGACCCGACGCATGCGTCCAAGTCCGTCCCAGCAGATCCGTCAGCTGCTGCCAGCAGGCCGGATCGCCGGGCCCGCCTTCGAGCACGAGATGATCGACGAGCCAGCTTTCCAGCCCGCGGCCCCAGGCCCAGAGGTCGACCTCGATCCGGTCCTTCTGCACGTCGGCGCCCGCGGTCAGGAACAGACCGCGCTCGGGCACCGTGCCTGGGGACCAGGCTTCACGCCGGTCGGCTAGCCGCTGCCAGTCGGGCGCTTCGCCGGTCTCCATCCAGGTCTCGCCGAGGATGGTGTTCCGGAACGCCCGCATCGCCTCGTCGCTGCCCCGTGCCGCCTCATGCGCCTGCGCGATCCGCTGCCAGCTGAGCCAACCCACCGGCGAGTAGAGCGCCGACAGGTGGTAGCCGACCGTCGCCGGATCGGCGGCCGTGGCGGTCGCACGCCACTCGCCGCGCTCGAGCATCCTCGTCTTGTGGTGCTCCGCGATCGGCCGCTCGCAGCCCTCGCAGAGATACTCGGCCGTCTCCGGGCGCCTTTTCTTCCAGCGCAGCCGTTCGAACTTCAGCCATTGCAGCGCGTCGCAATGCGGGCACGGCACGAAGAACCGCCGCTGGTCGCTCGCCTCATATTCCCGCTCGATCCGGCTCAGCCCCCGGATCGTCGGGGTCGAGACCAGGAAGACCTTGCGCCGGTGTGCGAAGGTCAGCGACCGCGCTTCGGCTAGCGTGACCGGGTCGCCTTCCTCGTCGGCCGAGGCGGGATAGGCGTCGACCTCGTCGAGGAAGATGTACCGCGCCGGGGTCGAGCGCAGCCCCACCGCCGAGTTGGCCCCGGTCATGATCAGGATGCCGCCGGCAAACTCCTTCGACAGCATCGTGTTGCCCGCATCCCGCGAGCGGGCGGGCTTCACCCGCTCCCGCAGGTCCGGGCTCTCGTCGATCAGCGGGTCGATTCGCTGGCGCGAGTTCCGCTTGGCCAGTTCCACCGTCGGCTGGACCGCCAGCATCGGCCCCGGCGCCTGGTGGATGACGAAGCCGATCCAGTTGTTGCCGGCCTCGGTCGCGCCGACCTGCGCGGCCTTCATGAACACGATCCGCTGCGTGGGATCGCCAGGCGAGAGCCGGTCCATGATCTCGCGCATGTAGGGCGTGCGCGCGGTCCGGTACTGCCCCGGCTCGGCCGAGGCGCGCGAGGCGAGTTTCCGGTGGCGGTCGGCCCAACTCGAGACGGTCAGGTCCGGGTCGGGACGCAGGCCCCGCGACCAGGCGCGGATCAGCGCGGCGGCGCCGTCGAACCCGAAGACGTTCTCACCCAAGCCCGGGTCGGATCTCCGCGAGGCTGTCGAGCTGGGCGCGGACATGGGACTCCAGAACCTTCTGCATCAGCGCCGCCTCCACCTCGCACCCGTCCCCCAGCGCCGCGGTGAGTTCCGAGGCCATCAGCGCGGCAACCCGCGCCGGCCACGTCACCCACGCATCGCGCTCGTCGCGCGCGAGCCGGAACATCAGCGTCTCTGCCCGCGCACGGTCGACCAGTTCCCCCTTCAGCTTCTGGAGCCGGATACGCCGCTCCTGCGCCTTCAGCACCTCGTTCGCGGTCTTGGCCTGCAGGAACGTGGTGCCGCCGCCGACGGCCGGGGAGTACAGCCCCTGTTCGCGTAGTGTGTCGCCCACGGCGGCGACGGCGGCCTCGGGCACGGGTTTCAGCTTCGGCGCAGGCGGCTTGCGGGTCTTCGACGGGTCCGTCGTCTCCGCCCGCCGCGCGTCGCTGGCGACCGCGTTGATGCTGCCGTCCTCGTGCAGGACGAGCCGACCGGCAGCCTTCGCCTTCTGGATCGCGCCGCGCGACAGCCCGACATGGGCGGCGTACTGGCGCTCGCTCATGCCCCGCATCGCCAGCCCCGATTATCATTCAAAGTCAGATGCTTATGCCGTTGATAAGCCTCGCGGATAGAGCGAACGTCCATCCCACGAGGACGATGCAACTCACCAAGGAGCCACCACGATGACGACCCGCCTGAACCCGATCACCACCCCGCGCTTTGAGGCCCGCGCCGAGAGGGCGCGCCGGAACAAGGAAGCCGCGCTCGCGGCCTTCATCGGCAAGAAGGCCGAGATCGACGAGAGGCTCGCCCGGCTGCAGGCGCTGAGCGACGACCACTTCAGCGCCCACCCCGACGAGATCAACTGGGGCCATGTCGGCATCCTCGAACACTACGCCAGCCTCCTGAAGCGCATCACCGACAGCGCTTTCGGCGAAGGCGAACACGCCCGCTGATCTCCGGCGCTGCCGGAACTCCCGCCGCGCGCCCTGCGCGGCTCGGGGTCGTAGGAGGGTCGCGACGGTCGCGTCCCCGAAACCGGAGACCCCCAGATGACCAAGCTTTCCGACACCCAGCTCGTGATCCTCAGCGCCGCCGCGCAACGCGAGGACCGCAACGTCCTGCCGCTTCCCGGCTCGCTCCGCGGCGGGGCCGCCACCAAGGTGGTCGGCGCACTGCTGAAGCGCGGGCTGATCGCCGAGACGGCGACCGACAGCCAGACCAAGGCCGACGCCGCCCTCAACCGGATCTGGCGCAACGACGAACACGGCCGCGCCATCCTCCTGCACATCACGGACGCGGGCCTCGCCGCCATCGGCGTCGAGTCGGAAAGCCGCGACAGCGCGCCCACGTGCGCCGACGAAACGCCGAGCGCGGAGCCCACGCAGGACGCTCCCGCGGAGGCCGACCCCGCGCCCAAGGCGCGCACACCGCGCGCGGGCACCAAGCAGGCAAAGCTGATCGAGATGCTCCGCGCCGACGGCGGCGCGACCATCGACGAGATCGTCGCCGAAACCGGATGGCAGCCGCACACGGTCCGAGGCGCCTTCGCCGGCGCGCTCAAGAAGAAGCTCGGGCTCGAAGTCACTTCCGAGAAGATGGATGGCCGCGGGCGGGTCTACAGCCTGCCGCGCGACTGACGCCGCACACCGCGAAGGTCTCGATGCCGCCGTCCCGAATGGGGCGGCGGTGCTTCGGTCGAACGGCGGTCACGGCCGTCAGCCATCGTAAGGCTGCGCCGGAAAGAGCTTCCCTCCATGGGGCCAACCGATCACGTGCTGCACACCGGCCCGTTTCCCTTTAGAACCCGGCACATGACGCAGGAGAGTACAGCACGGGAATCGGGGCGACGTCTGCCGGAGGCGTTTGCGGCCGGCGCGGTGATCGGCACGCTTGGCGGGCTCATCGGCCTCGGCGGAGCCGAGTTCCGGCTGCCTCTGCTCATCGGCCTCTTCCGCTTCGCTGCCCTCGAGGCGGTCATCCTCAACAAGGCGGTCAGCCTCGTCGTGGTCGCGACGGCGCTGATCTTCCGAACCGAAACCGTGCCGGTGGACGCCATCCTTGCGCACTGGTCGATCGTTCTCAACCTGCTCGGCGGCAGTCTTCTGGGCGCGTGGCTCGGCGCCGGCTGGGCAACCCGCATCGCCACCGAAAGCCTCTACAAGGTGATCGCCGCGCTGCTGGTCGTGATCGCGGCAGCCCTTGTCTTCGGCCACGACGTCACGGCGGGCGAGCCGCTGCTGAGCGGCGTCGGAAAGGTGCTGGCCGGCCTCGCCGCAGGGTTCGTCATCGGCGTCGTCGCCTCGCTGCTCGGTGTCGCCGGGGGCGAGTTGCTGATCCCGACGCTGGTTCTTCTCTTCGGGGCCGACATCAAGCTGGCGGGATCTCTGTCGCTCGCCATCAGCCTTCCGACCATGCTTGTCGGCTTCGCCCGCTACAGCCAGGATCGCAGTTTCTCGGTCCTCGCACGAAACCGCGCCTTCCTCGTCGTCATGGCGGCAGGGTCGATCCTCGGCGCCTGGATCGGCGGGCGCCTGCTGGGCATCGCCCCCGGCGAGATCCTGCTGCCGATGCTTGCCGCGATCCTGCTGGTTTCGGCCGTCAAGGTGTGGCGTCACCGTTGAGACCGCCGCGAGCCGACCCTTCGGACGTCATCCGCACCCGGATCGTCTCGAACACCCGCCGCAGGGCGAAGGATCGTGCGATGCTCACCAGCGTGAACACCGCCCCCATCTTCAGGTTCTGCGCGAGCGTCGTGTGCAGCCCGAATACCGGGAAGATCAGGATCTGCGTCAAGACCGCGACGCCGTAGCCAACCGCCACGTTCGCGACCGCCTCGACCAGCGACATGGCCCGGCTCTGCTTCATCGTGCCCCCTCATCCATCGGCCAGCAGTTCAGCTGCCAGAGTTCGCAGCGCATGCGCCGCGACCAGAGGGACCACGCCGTTGCCACAGAGCCGAAGCCGGTCCACCCGGTGGGCCAGCCCATCAGCGCCTCGACGAACAGCGGGTTCAAGGTCCGGGGCGTGTCGCAGGAATGCGCGCCAGCCATCGGCGTCACCAGGACCTGGCGGCCAAGCAGCCCGTTCACCGGCGTGTTCGCGAGGCTCGTCGCCCCGTCTTTGTGATCGCGCGCCGTCGGCGTCATCCAGAGCCGGGTCGCGTCGCAGAGCGTGGACCCGTCGTTGCGCGGGCGCGCCGTCTCGCTGCGATTGCTCGTCGAGTTCCGCGTGCCCTTGCTGTCGCCCGCCAGCGGCGTCGGCCAGAGCCGCATCATCTCCGTCCGGTTGCCTCCGCTCGAGCGGGTCCCCGAGCAGGCGCGCGGGGTCGGCCAGGTGGTCGCGCTCGCGGTGGGCGAGGATGAAGAGCCGCTCGCGCCGATGGGGCGCGCCGACTTCCGCCGCCGTGAAGAGGCCCGCCGCAAGGCGGTAGCCCATGCCGACCAGTCCGCTGGCGACTTCGGGGAAGCCGAGGCGGAGATGATGGGCGACGTTCTCGAGGAACACGAAGGGCGGCTCGCATTCGCCAATGACGCGGGCGACATGGGGCCAGAGGTGCCTCGGGTCGTCCGCGCCCCGGCGCTTGCCCGCGACGGAGAACGGCTGGCACGGATAGCCCGCAGTGACGATGTCCACCGCGCCGCGCCACGGGCGGCCGTCGAAACTGGCAACGTCGTCCCAGACAGGCGCGTGATCCAGGGACGCGTCTTCCATCCGCGCCACGAGGATGGCCGCGGCGTAGGCATCCCGCTCGACGTGACCCACAGTGCGATAACCGGGGCATGCGAGGTGCAGCCCGAGGTCGAGCCCGCCGGCGCCGGAGCAGAGCGAGAGGCCGAACAGGCACGCGTCGCCGGCTCCGGCAGGCAGGCCGGCGGAAGGTAGAGCCACGCCATCCACGTCGTCAGGCCGCGTGGGCCCCCTCGGCAGCGGCCGGAGTCTCGCCCAGCCGCTCGGCCTTCACCTCGGCGAAGGTCCGACCATCGCCGTCGAGGATCGCGTCGCGGCCGGTCTCGGCCTGCCAGCGTTCCACGGCGACATCGACATAGGCCGGGCTGATCTCCATCGCGCAGACGCGGCGGCCGTTGGCCTCGCCCGCCATGATCTGCGAGCCGGAGCCGGAGAAGGGCTCGTAGCAGAGGCCGCCACGGGCGACGTGCTGGCGCATCGGGATGCCGAAGGCGTCGAGCGGTTTCGGCGTTGGGTGATCGGGGCGCTCGTCCTTGGCGAAAGACGGCATCTCCCATGTGGACGGCAGCGTCTGCTCCGCCACCTTCGGCGGCCGGTTCGGGCGGCGCCAGCCCATGAAGCAGGGCTCGTGCTTCCAGAGGTAGTGCGAGCGGGTGAGAACCCCGCGGTCCTTCACCCAGATGATCTGCTGATGGACGAAGGCGCCGGCCTTCTCCCAGCAGGCCTCGAGCATCGCCTGGCGGCGCGAGGCGTGCCAGCAGTACCAGGCGGCATCCTCGGTGATCGCCTCCGCAACCGCCGCCTCGATGAAGCCGTCGTAGAGGTCCGCGCCCTGCGAGCTGTCGTCCCAGGTCGTGCCGTAGGAGGCGGACCAATCCTTGTTCCGCGTCGGATGGTTCGAGCCGTCGTAGTCCACGAGATATGGCGGGTCGGTGGCGAACAGCACCGCGCGCTCGCCGTTCATCAAACGACGCACGTCGTCGTGGTTCGTGCTGTCGCCGCAGAGCAGCCAGTGGTCGCCGAGGATCCACAGATCGCCCGTGCGCGAAGCCGGATTGCGGGGAGGCTCGGGGATGGTCACCGGCGGCACCGAGCCGCCGGCGCCACCTTCTTCTTCACCGCCCCCGTCCGGATCGAAGGTCAAGAGCTTGTCCAGCTCGCCATCCGAGAAGCCCACCAGCGACAGGTCGTAGTCGTCAGCGAGCAGGTCCTGCAGCTCGGCCGAGAGAAGCGCCTCGTCCCAGCTGCCGAGTTCCGTCAGCTTGTTGTCCGCGATCCGGTAGGCCCGCCGCTGCGCCTCGGTCAGATGGCCCAGCACGATCACCGGCGCCTCGGTCAGTCCGAGCTGCGTCGCAGCGAGTACGCGCCCGTGGCCCGCGATCAGCTCGCCGTCCTCGCCGACGAGGCAGGGTACCGTCCAGCCGAACTCGGCCATGCTGGCGGCGATCTTCGCGACCTGGTCGGCCCCGTGCACCTTCGCGTTCTTCGCGTAGGGCTGCAGGCGCGCAAGAGGCCAGGTCTCGATCCGCTCGGGGGCGAAGGCGAGGGTCATGAAGGTTCCTGTCGATGGTCGATCGGCATCCGCCGGGTGGACTCCGGCACGGCGGGGTGCACCGGTTTCCGGCTGGACTCCGGCATCCGCTGGGTATCCACCCCGGGCGGCCGGTCAGATGTTTGAATTCACGAGGGTTTCGTGGCGTCGCGGCTGGACGCTGGACTCCGGTGGCTTCCCAAAAATCCGGCCCTGTCGCTGGCGAAATATCGCGCCAAGCCCGCCAGCATACGTTCCGGCCCAGAAAGGAACCGAAAAACAACGGCTTGGCAGCCTGGACCCCGGCTGGACCCCGGAAGCCAGCCCCGGTGTCCACCTCGGGATCAGCGCCGGTCCGTCCGAGCGCACGACCCCGAGTATATCGCCATGGATAGCGTCAGAAGGGCGATCCGTCTCGCCGTCCGGTGTCTCGCCGAAAAGTGTCTCACGCGCCCGTCGTGCCTTGACAGGCTCGGTGCGACGCGTGCGCCACCACGAACTCCATCGACCGCTTCTGCGGCACGCGCCTCCCGTTCAACCGCCAGACGATCACGGCTATCCCGTACTGCCAGCGACGGTTCGCGGTGGCACGGCTGATGCCCAGCTCCCAGCAGATCGGTTTCCACGGTTTCCGGTTCGCCCGGAGCCAGAGCAGGCGCGCATCGGCGGGATCGAGCCAGCGCAGCCAGAGCAGAGCATCCTCGGCCTGCGTGATGTCGCGCGGGCCGGGTTTGGGCCTGCGGGTTCGGGGCTCCTGGCCGACCTTGTCGGCGAAGCTGTGGAAGTACTCGGGCCAGGCGTTGAAGTAGCCCTGCGGCTTCACCTCGGGCAGCGACCGGAACACGTCGGCCGCGCTCTCAAGGCGGTCCTCGACCATGGTGGGCGCCCACTCAGCCATTCGCGGCCTCCCGGCCGCCCGCCCGAGGTCCATACAGCTTCTCCCCGAGCTGACGGACCAGCTCACGCTCCGGCCACTTCAGCCGGTCGTCGTCGACGGAGACGGCGAGCACGCCTTCGTCATGCCAGCCATCGCGCTTCACCTGATCCGGATCCCGGCGCGTGCCGCCGTAGCCTTTCGGGTACCACCTCATCCCAGGCCCCCGTTCGTCTCGATCGCCCAGTGCAGGATGGCAATGGCGTCGGCCTCGTTGTCGTCGGCGGGCGAGAACCCTCGTGCTCGCGCCGCGGCGATCATCGCCTCCTTGGGCGCGTTGCCCTTGCCGGTGGCGTGGCGCTTGATTGTGCCGACCGGAACACCCTCGTACGGAACGCCGCGCAGCTCGGCCCAAGAAGTCAGGGTTGCCATCAGTCCGCCGTAGATGTGGGCCGCGTCGGTGCCAGCGTGGCGGCGCACCTCCTCGAACCAGATCGCGGCGATGGGCCCGGACAGACGGTCGAGTTCGGTCAGCCAGTTGGTGAAACGGAGGTATCGCATGCCGCCGCCGTCGAAGCGTCCGGGACGAAAGCTGACCGTACCGCTGGTGATCAGTCCGTCATGGCTGCGAAGCGCCCAGCCGGTCGTGGTGCCGAGATCGAGGGCGAGGATACAGGACCGGGAGATCGCGCCCGTTTCGGGGCTCAGGTCCTGCGCGGGGATCGGTGTGTTCATCGTGAAGGCTCACAAGCTGTGGGCCTTCGGCTTCGGTCACCGCAAGATGTAGCATCCGGCGGTCCCCGGCCAAAGCGAAAACGACCAGGGACGACGCGGCGGGCGAAGATCGACGCGCTGCCCGTCCCGGTCCCAACCTCCGAGCGCGTGGTCCCAACCTTCGAGGGGGTTGGGGCAACCCTTTATTGTTTTACTCCAATGGCTTGACCGGATGTGGTCCCAACCTCGGTGTCCCCAACGGGGGTCCTTCTCTTTTCGTTTAGAAAAACATGTTCCCGACCTTTTCCGTTCTCCCACATGAATGTGTAGCAAAAGGTTGGGACCACAGGGTGAGGTTGGGGACACCGTTGTTTTTGAACGTCTTTTCGTGTCCCCAACCCCCTCGGGAGGTTGGGACAAGGTTGGGACCACCGGGGAGGTTGGGACAGAGCGCCGTGACGAGAGCCGAGCAGCGACTGAAACGCTGAGTGAGGACGACAGGGTGGGCGGAGAAAGCGGTCTGATGGCAGCGCGGTACGAGAACTGGCAGTGGGCCCGCCAAAGCGGTCGTCGCCCGCTTGGCAGCGTCACCGAACGCGAGGCGCTCACCATCTTGTCCAGAGTCCGATCAGGATGGCTGTGGTGTCGATATTTTTTCAGGCATCGCAGATAATTTTTTGGATTTTGCCTTGTAGGCTCGAGCTACCAGCGATATGAATCGGCAACTAGCAAACCTGATGGTGGATTTTCGACATGGAGCACTTCGCGGTCATCCAGAGCATCGTTCGGGCCGGTCTGGCCGGGGATCCGGAGGCTGTGGACAAGCAGGTGCTGCGTCTTCGTGAGCGCCTCGAGAAGGCCGGAGCGACGAAGGAAGCCGCCACGTTAGAGCGCTTGCGCGCCGCCGCGCGCGACACACAGGAACTAGCTCCGAGCCGCGTAGAGATGTCGCGCGGCCATATCTCCGGGGAAGTCCTCGAGCAGGGAGTTAACCCGCCGATCGATAGAGAGACCGGGGCCCGGTTGTGCACAGTTGATTTTCCGGGTCGGGACGGCCTGGCGCCCGTTTATAGGGCAGTAGTGTCAGAAACGGTCGAGGGTCTGCTGCGGGAATGGGCCAGCGAGGCCGCGCTGCAGGAGGTAGGTGTGTCGCCCACGCGCTCTCTGTTGATTTATGGGCCGCCTGGTTCGGGTAAGACCATTACCGCCCACTATATCGCCGTCCGGTTAGGATTACCTCTGGTCGTGGCACGCATCGACGGCCTGATATCATCGTTTCTGGGCACTACCGCGCGCAATATTGCGAACCTGTTCGACTTCGCCAACCGATACGCCTGCGTTCTGCTGCTGGACGAGTTCGACGCGCTCGCGAAGCTCCGGGACGATCCGCAAGAGATCGGCGAGATCAAGCGCGTGGTCAACACCTTGCTGCAGAATCTCGATCAGCGGCGCAACTTCGGAATCACGATCGCTATTACGAACCATGACAAGCTCCTGGACCCAGCCGTTTGGCGTCGCTTCGAAACGCATCTTCAACTCGGCGAGCCGGACGAGCCCGCCCGCGAAAGCCTGATTGCGCGGTTCCTCCAACCGCTCGAACCGCCTGCCTCTACCCTCAGGGTATTCTCATATTGTCTCGCGGGGTGCACGGGGGCCGACATCGAAAGAGTGTGCACGGCCGTGAAACGGACGCTGGCGCTCAGCGGCGAATCTCATGACGGGCCAGGATTGTTCCGTGCCTTGAGTTCTGTACTAGCCCGTGCACCGCAGAACGATCATGTGGCGGCCCGCATCCTCGCCGTCGATCAAGAAGCTTTTATCAGCCTGATCGCGAATGATGGTACGCTTTCGCTCAAGCAAACCGAAATAGGTGAGGCGACGGGGTACGGCCAGTCGCGGGTGAGCGACCTCAAGAAGGCGAAGCGCCATCTGCCACTGCTGGAGGCGTCGCATGCCCAATAATCCGGTTCAGATCATCCTGAACGATCGAGATTTTCATCAGGCGCCCGATCCGGGACAGCCGCCGCGGAACAAGGATTTTTTCGAGGACGCGGACAAGGCATTCGTCGCCCACAAGGACTCGCTGCTGGCCGCAATCGACTGGATCATCGACGAGATTCGGGCGAGCCGTTATGGTCCTGCGGCGTATCTGAAAATCCAGATGCGCAACGAAGCACTGGCAAAATCCTATCGACCTGTATGGTGGCTGTTCAAGCCCGACCAATTCCCGTGTGTAGGGGCAGACGCGGTCGGAACGCTCTATTTTCGAGCTCCGTTGATCTACCTGAAAGCTCTGCGACAGCGCATCGAGCAGGCTGAAGCCTCCGTCGAGACAAAGTATCGGAGGGTTGACAATAAGCCTTACAAGGCGCCGACCATCGCGCGAGCAGAAGTCGGCGCCATCGAGACCATCGAAATCGCACCTCCCGAGCAGAAACGTGCATTTTCTACCGCAGCAGCACTTGCGGCGCTCGAGGATCCTCGGGCAGTCTCCGGCTATCAGGTCGAACTTTTCGAGACGCCTGCCGAACGGGTGATCGCCGATGACCCGCTCGGACGGATCGCATTACGGCGCTCACTTGAGCGGCTGTTATTGTCTCTCGGCCTGGGTGCGCGCAGTTATCTCGCCTTTGAGGTTGGACGAACCCCCGTCCTCGAAGTTCAGCTGACCACACAGCCTGTCGACGCTCTGATCGACAATCGAGGAGGTGTGGCTGGAAGCGACTCAGGCCAGGAAATCAGCCTCTCTTCGATGGACCGAAATCCGGAACGACACGAGGCGACCCTGACTGCGCTCCAGAAGCATCCTTTGGTGCGTGCGATCTTGCCACCTGTTCTGCTCGAGCTGACAGACGACCGTTCAAGTTCTGATGCCACTGCCGCGGCCGAACCGGTTGCCATCCCCGTTCCGGAGGGCCGATCGACTTACCCGATCGTGGGTGTCATCGACTCCGGTGTGGCGCCGGTTCTTGACGGCTGGGTTGCGGGACGGTTCGATTATCTATCGTCAGGAGAATATGACGCGGTCCACGGCACGAACGTCGCCGGACTCCTGACCATTGGGCAAACGCTCAATAGCGTTGACGTCGCGCCCGAGGCGAATGGCTGCCGTCTCTACGACATACCCCTGTACCCTAACGGTCCGTTCATGGCTCGTTATCGTCGAGGTTTCTCCGACTTCCTAGAGGAGATCGAGCAGGCCGTCGCAGAGGCGAAGAACGAACATGGCGTCAGAGTGTTTAATCTCTCCATAAACGCGGTCGCGCCGGTCGAGCGGCACCGGTACAGTATCTACGCTTCTCGCCTCGACCAGATCGCAGATACCTACGGCGTGGTCTTCGTGAATTCTGCCGGGAACCTGCCACCCGCTCAGGCGCGTTCCGCCTGGCAGAAGCGTCCAGTCGACGTCATCAACTATTTCGCGTCACGAACCTCACCCGACACGATCTTCAAGCCCGCCGAGAGCGTCAGGTCGATCTCGGTCGGCGCACTCAATCCTCCAAACACCAATCAGATTGCCGACGCGCCGACCGTTTACACGACGCGCGGGCCCGGTCTCCAAGTTGGTGTCAAGCCCGATGTCGCGTGCTATGGCGGAACAGGAGGGAGTGGGCCCGGAAAGCCCACCGGGCTTGCGTCATTGTCTCCTTCGGGCGGCAGGCAGAGCGTCGTCGGCACGAGTTTCGCCGCGCCGCTGGTTGCGCGTACGTTGGCAGGCCTCGACACCGCTACCGAGGGCGGCTTGTCTGTCGAAGCGCTTCGGGCAATGTTGCTGCATCACACGGCGATGCCCGAGCCACTGACGAAGCGTGGTCTCAAGGACATTGGCCGGCAATTCGCGGGTTTCGGCAGGCCGCGAGCCGTCGCCACGATGCTGGAAACGGACGACCACCAGATCACGCTGCTTTTCCAAAGCCGCCTTAGCATTGGCGAGAAGAAGCCGGTCATACTCCGGTTCCCGTTCAGTTGGCCACAAAGCCTTGTTACAGACGGACGCTGCTCAGGCCTCGCCAAAATCACGCTCGTTTACGCACCACCGCTTGATCCAGCCTTCGGTGCCGAGTTCGTCCGCGTCAATCTTGAGGCATCGCTGAAGCAGCGTCAGCCGGAGCCCGCTTCCGATGGCAGTGTCCGCTTCACGAACCAGATCGCGGCCCGCTACCTACCCAAGTCAACCAATCTCGCGATACCCGAGAAGGCGCTCATAGACCACGGCCTCAAATGGTGGCCCGCCAAGCAGTATGAGAGCACATTTGTTGAGAAAGGAAGCTCGTCGCAATGGCGTCTGGAGGTTACTAGCCTCGTTCGTGCTGAGGCGCAGTTCCCCGCGGAAGGAGTGCCTTTTGCAGTACTCTTGACCCTAGCAGACCCAGACGGCAGCCACCCGGTTTTCCAAGAAATGCGGCAGTGGCTCCAAGCGAGCACTGCGGTAGCACAGGATGTTCGAACGGTAACGAGGCTGCGACCACGCGGTCGGTAAGGGCCGGTTGCCACCTTTCTGAGGCCTATCCCGTACCTCGCCGATATCGCCACTCGCGTGACGCCTCGCGCCCGCCCTCGTCGCGCCGTCGGTACCGCTCCCAGCCGTTCGCCTTGAGGTAGGCCGAGACGCGCATCTGGTCCCCGCGCGTCCAGCGCGCGGGTTCGAGCCCGATGGCCTCCTCGAGGATCTCACCAACCGACACATCCCGCAGCGACTCCGGGCGCGGCACGCTCTCGGTGCGGGAGTTGCCATAGTCGGGGAAGCCATCGGAGACGGTGCGGATCTCGTGCGTCAGCCAGTGTTCGATCAGGTCGTCCCAGGCGTCCGACTGGTAGCGGCGGTCCTGTTCCTCGCGGGCCTCATCCAGCAGGGCCGGATCGTTGATCCACCAGATCGCGCCGGCGCGGAAACGGTGGACGGCCTCGGCCCAGAGCTGGTCCCGGTCGCGCGCGAGCGCCGCGATGTCGATGGCCCCGCAGCGGAGGGGCCAGAAGCGGCGGTTGCCGGTCTCGTCGCGCAGATAGGTGTCGGGGTTCACGGTGCCGGCGAACACGCACTGCCGGGGCACCTCGACGGTGTAGCGGCCGTAGGGCGGGCGGAAGCGGTCGGTGGTGCGGGTCAGGAACGCCTTGATGCGCGAGACCTCGGCGCGGCCGATAGCGTCGAGTTCGGCGATCTCGACGATCCAGACGCCCTGCATGTGCAGCGCCGCGTCCTTCGAGCCGAGTTCCGGCAGTTCGTCGGTGAACCATTCCTCGCCGGCCAGCACCTTGATCGCGGTGGACTTGCGCGCGCCCTGCGGCCCCTCGAGGATCAGCATGTGGTCGGCCTTCACGCCGGGTCGGTAGATGCGGGCGACGGCCGAGATCAGCCAGAGCGCGCCGATGGTGTGATGGAACGCGGTGGGTTCGGCGCCGAGATAGGTGCTGGACCAGGTCTCGATGCGGGGCGTGCCGTCCCATGTCAGGGTGTCGAGCCAGTCGCGGACGGGATGGATGCGCAGCTCGCGGGCGACGGCGCCGACGGCGCGGCTCACGACCACCGGCGCGACGTTGATGCCGCGCAGCTGCAGCCATTCGGCGGCGCGGATGTCGTCGGCGTCCTCCCAGGAGCGCGGGAGGGAGGCGATTCCGGCGTCCCACGGCAGCGGCTGGCGCACCACGATCTCCTGCCCGAACTCGTCGAAGGCCAGCACGCCGGCGAAGGCCGGATCTGAGGTCAGCGCGACGATGACGTTGGCCTCGTTGCGCTCGGGCGCGCCGGCCAGATCGAGCCGAAGGCGCCTGAACCAGGCGGGCTTCGGGATCGGCGCGTGCGGATCGCCGGTGGCGTTCACACGGCGACGAAGCTCGGCCAACTGCTGGGTCAGCACCGACATGCCGATCCCGGTCGCGGACTTGATCCGCGCGATGACCTGCCGCTCGGGCAGCGGGTCTAGCTTCGCCAGCGCGATGCGCCCGAGCAGCGTGGACAGCGCTTCGAACTCGGGCGGGTTGGTCAACGCCTCGGCCGCGGCGATCAAGGTGGCGGGATCGTCGGCGGAGGCGACAACGGGGGTGGCCGTCTCGGCGTCGATGGGGTCTGCGGCCTGCTTACTCGCTGTCGCGCCTGCCGGGCGCGCGTAGTCCTCGGCGCGAGCGCCTCGCAGAAAGTCGTCGTTGAAATCGTCGCCATGCAGCGGCGCAACGATCTCGTTCGGGATGTCGGCCCGGTTCAGGCGGTCCGAGAGCGTTGCGGCCGCCTGACGGCCGGCGTCCCCAGCATCGGCGTAGATGGTGACGCGCCGGGTGCCCTCGGGCCACTGGAACCGCGCCAGACCGTCGGCCGACAGCGCTGCCCAAACCGGTGTGCCGAAGAGCGCGTGGGCAGCGAGCGCCGTCTCGATACCCTCGGCGATGCCGATGTGGCCGTCCTCGGACATCGGGAAGAGCCGGACCACGGCATCCTTCACGCTGCCGAGCATCTTCTTGCCCGGGGGCGCCTTGGCGCTGCCGTCATCGAGCAGGAACGTGCGGTGGATGCCCGGTGCGCGCTCCCCGTCCGGCAGCCGCACGATCGCGATCAGGCCGGGCCAGCCCCGGCAGCTGTCGAAGTCCGGGAGATCGGGGTGGAACAGCAGGTCGGGCGATCCGGGATCCGACAGCCCGCGGGCGTGCAGGTAGGTTTCGCCTGGCGTGCCCGCGAGCGGTACCGCCCCGCCGACAAGACGCGCGATCTCGGCCGAATGGTCCGGGCGTGCGCGCATGGTCGACGACGGCGCTGACCGCGGCGCGGGATGGTCTATCCCCGCCAACCGCGCCGCCTCGTCGAAGAGCGCGCCGTCGCAGAGCCCTGTCGCCTGCGCGATCAGGTCGATGGGACCGGCCCGCTCGCCGGTGGCGTAGTCGAAGCCCCAGCCGGCATAGGGTCCGTCGAGGTGGATGGTGCAGGATCCCTCCTTGCGCGGCGGGCGCCCGGAAAGGTCCGCGCAGCGCAAGGAACGGCGGTCGCGCGCGAGCCGTGCCTCGGGAAAGAGCCCCGGCAGCCAGTCGGCCGCGGTGCATGCCAGCCGCTCCTTCACCGCCGCGAGATCGTGCCGGGTCTTCGCGACTGCGATGTCGTTGAGGTCGATCATCGCGCCCCTCAGGCCAGGAGGACGAGCCCGCGCTCGGCCCGGGTGATCGCAGTGTAGAGCCAGCGGCGCCGATCAATCTCGCTGCGGCCCAGCCCGTCGTCCCAGACGATCACATTCTCCCACTGCGAGCCCTGCGCCTTGTGAGCGGTGATCGCCCAGCCGAAGGTCGCCTCGGTCAGCAGGCGCTTCTCCTTGTAGTCGCGGTCATGGCGCTTGTCGTCGTAGGCGACGTGATCCTCGAAATGCCCCTTGTAGATGCGCAGCCGGCCCGGGCGCCCGTCCTCATAGGGCTCGCCGATGTGGCGCCCGTCCTCGTCATGGACGACGGCGGAGAAGTAGAGGCTGCCCTCGTCGACGATGTCCTCGAGCGTCACGAACATCCCGTTGATCAGCCCCAGATCGTTCTGGTTCTTCAGGCAGATGATCTTCTCGGCCGGCCCCGTGGGCAGCCAGGTCCCACCGAGCCCCGCAGCCGCGCGCATGGCGTTGTTGATCTGCAGCCGCGTGGCGTTCAGCCCGCAGATCAGTTGGCCGCCGCGCAGCGCCTGTTCCGGCGTGATGTCGCCCTTGCGGAGCTTTGCGACATGATCGTCGTAGACGCCGAAGCCGATGGGCCGGCCCTCGCGCGCCATGGTGGCGAGGCGGATGATCGCGCTCTCGGCCGCCTGGCGGTGGATCTCGGTCAGCATCACGTCCGGCTCGTCGCGGGTGAAGGCGCCTTCGCCCCGGATCGGCGGCAGCTGGCCGGGATCCCCGAGCACGAGGATCGGCTTTCCGAAGCTCATCAGGTCGCGCGCCATCTCCTCGCCAACCATCGACACCTCGTCGAGCACGATGAGCCGGGCGTCGGCAGCGTCGCTCTGCGGATTCAGGGCGAAGCGCGGATGCTTCATGGCCGAGAGCCCCTGGCGCATCGCCTCGATCGCGGCATCGGCCGTGGTGCGCGCGAACCCGGTCAGCCGGCGGGCGTCGCGTTCGGCGACCGCGATCTTTCGGGCAGCCTCCTCGATTTCCTCCTCGGTCGCCTCGATCACCGAATAGATCAGGCTGTGGATGGTGCGCGCCGGCGTGCCCTTGCGGGTCAGCACCAGCGCGGCCTTGCCGGTGAAGGTGGCGGTAACGACGCCTGGCACGCAGCGGCCGTCCTTCGCGCTGCGGTGGGGCGAGAGGCCGAGTTCCTCGAGCGCAAACTTCAGCACGGTGCT
The DNA here is from genome assembly GCF_003314725.1 of Rhodovulum sp. BSW8. Lineage (NCBI taxonomy): Bacteria > Pseudomonadati > Pseudomonadota > Alphaproteobacteria > Rhodobacterales > Paracoccaceae > Rhodovulum > Rhodovulum sp. BSW8. The sequence goes on along the minus strand of NZ_QNVX01000006.1, from coordinate 103,335 downwards.
CTTGCCGGACCCGGCATAGCCGAACAGGCGGAATACCTGCTGCTGCTCTGTGCGGGTCTCGAACCACTCCTTGATCTCGCGGATCGCGGCGGCCTGCGTGGCGGATGGGGTGAACTCGGTCATGAATGGCGTGCCTCCACTGCGTAATCCTTGACGATCCCACCGCGGGTTGGATCGCCCACCTCGCACTGGCGGACGAAGACCCGGCGCCCGTCGGCGAGCTGCCGCCAGTGACCGCGTCGGATATGCCAGCGCGGGCTGGCGTGACTGCCGCCCTGCGGCGGTGTCGCTGCCTGAAGGCGAGCCGGATCGATGGCGACCTGACGCCAGACCCAACCGCGTACGCCCTCACGGGACAGGCGGGACCGTTTCGCGAGCGACACCTTGCGGTCGCGGATTTCAGGTGAGGCGCCGAGGATGGTCAGCGCGCGCCAGACGATGCCGGCGGCGACTTCGCCGTGACCGCGGACCGTCTCGTCGTGTCGCTCGGCCGGGTTGCCCTCGATCTCCGCCTTGCCGTCCGGATGCATCCAGATCCGCACCAGGCAATCCGTCCAGCCGCGCGGCGCCCGCTTGCGCATGAGGAACGTGGCCTCGACGATATCACCGTCGGCGCGGGCGCAGACGATCAGGCCCGAGGGAGACGCGCGCTGCTCGCGCACCTCGAAGATCACGGAGGGATGCGGCAGCCGAAGCGGACCGGTCAGCACCCGGGTCATCGCGTGGTCTACGATATCGCCGTCGAAGGCGGCCTGATCGTCGAAGAAATAGATCGGCGCGAACTCCGCCGCTCCGAGAAGGTCGGAGCACCAGAACCGCTCGCGATGGGCGCGGACGATCCGCTTGAGCTCGTAGGCGTCAGGGATCATGACCGATCTCCCCAACACCGTGTCGCCCAGGCACAGGGCGCGTGCCACTTGCCGGCCGCCATGCCGCCACGGCAGAGGACGGCCGTGGGCTCGGCCGCGGCGCGCGGCAGCCATTCCCCGGCCTCGGAGGCCCGAACCACGGCGACGGCGCGATCCGACATTTCCTGCGCGAGATGCGCACCGAAGGGCACGAGCTCGGCGTGCAGCTCCATCGTGTCGCGGTTCAGCGCGGTGAAGAGCGCCGGGGCCGGCAGCTCCATGTAGGCCTGATAGAGGGCGATCTGGGCCGCGTAGACCGGCCGTGCGAGGCTGACGCCGCGCTTGACCACATCCTTCCAGCTGGCCGCGCCGAGCGCCTTGTTCTCCCAGAGCGCGGGATAGTCCATCGCGACGGGGCCCGACACGAGACAGCCGTCGATATGGCCCCTGAAGCGCCCGCCGAGGGCCTCAAACCCGAACTGGCGACCATCGGGGCGCTCGGTGCGCAAGTCGAAGCCGGCGATCCGGAACCAGCCCGCGACGATGTCCTCGGCCCGGTGGCCCGCCTCGAAGATGCGCAGCGTGCGCGGCGCGAACTCACGGCCCTCGTCTTTTGGGACCGCGAGGAAGTCGTACTGGATCTGGCGCAGGCAGTCGCGGCCGAGACCCGAGGAGCTGACATAGGTGCGCGGACGCTCGGCGCGGTGGCGCGCGGACAGCGCCGTGTCGATGGCGGCGGACACGGCTTCGGCAATGGGCGGGCGCGGCGCGCCGGCGCCGTAGAGGAAACCCGAGCCATGGTTCAGGTCGATCATCGCTCGCGCTCCCAGAACCCGCCGGCCCGCGCGATGCAGGTCAGCTTGTGGAACTGCGCGTCCGTCAGCCGGGCGCTCTCGCCGAACCGCGCGAGCTTCTCGCGGAGGCTGTCGCAGAACTCGATCTCGAAGTCGGTGACGGCGTTCTCGGTGGCCGCCTCGAGCAGAGGTTTCCAGCTGCAGGACGCGGTGTCGTCGTTCAGGTCGATCATCACCGCGCTCCTAAAATGGGATCGGGTCGTCGAGGACCGTGCCGTTGCGCTCCTTGCGCGCGGCCTGGTCCTGCATGCTGTCGATGTAGCCGGTGACGGCCGCCTCGATCAGGCGGTCGATGTCCTCGGCGCTGCGGTGGAAGAAGGGCTCCATGAGCCCGAGGTCGGTGAGCGCTTCGGCGAAGAGCGTCCGCGCATCGCGGATCGCACGGGCCTCGCGCGCGGTCTTGTCGATCATGCCGTTGTTCCTTTGGGCGATGGCGCTGCCCACGTCCTGACAGCGGCGCGAGCAGAAGCGGTGGTATGGATGGCGATCCCAGCGGAGGCCGTGGCAGTAGCCGAAGCCGCGCGCCTCTCGGGCGCAGACGGCGCAGAGCGCTACCCGAGCAAGAAGCTCCCGATCGGGTCCTCGGGCGGCCAACCCGCCCTCTGGAGCTTTTCGGACTGGAGCACGATCCAGCGCGAGATCGCGTTGCTGGCCATGGCTTCGAGGTCGCCGAGGCTGAGGCTTGCGATGGGGGCGTGCAGTCTTCCTCGGGCCTCGAGCCATCGTCCGATCTCCAGCGCCGCTTCGCGCGTCACGTGCGCCTGCCATTCATCCGGGGTCATCGGCCCGGCCGGATCGCGCCGGACCTCGGGCAGCGGCGAAGGCCGGTTTGACCTCCGCCGCCGCGCTGCCGATCGCGCCTCACCCATTGAGCCAGGCGGGCATGCCGGTCGCCGGCGCTCCGCTCGGCGGGGACGCAGGCGGCTGCTGGGCGGACGGCTGCTGGGCGGGAGGCTGCTGGGCCGGCGCCTGCGCGCCCCAGGCCGGAACCGCGGACGGCGCTTGCGGCTGCGCGCCCCATGCCGGCGTGGGCGCCTGCCAGCCCGGCGCCGGCGCGCTCGCGGCCTTGCGCGGCGGGGCGTTGACGGGCTCCGGAGGAACGGCTTCGCCCCGCATGATCGCGGCATGCTGCGGCTCGTCAGGCAGAACGACGTTGGCGATGCGGTTCTGGTCGCGGTATTGCGGGTTCGAGGCGGGCTCCACCATGATCCGCGCGACGAAGACGATGCCGTCGAGATGTTTGAGCCCGGGCAGCACCCGCTTGGCCTTGGCGTCGGGGCTCTCGTCCCTGGGATCGAGCTCGAGAGCGCTGTCGACCATCGCCCGAAAGGTGGACTTGGAGATCTTCCAGCCGATCGACTGGCCCTTCTCGTCGACCTTGCCGCCCGCCACGGTGAAGCTCTGCCAGAACTTCCGCCGGGCATGGGGCCCCTCGAGGATGGTGAACTCGCAGTCCAGCATCTTCGCGTCGCTCGACTGCGAGGCCTTCAGGAGTTTTGCGTCCATCGGCGTGGCGCCGTCGACGCCGCCGGGGCGCACGGTCAGGCGGACCTTGGCGAAGGTGCCGTCGGGGATCAGCTCGCCGATGGGGGCCATCTGCGGCTGGGCGTCGTTGAGATCGTAGCTCATGGGTCTGTCCTTTGCGTCTGGATCAGGAAGGGGTGGCGGGGTGAGCGGGCGCGCGGCCGTCGATCTTCGCGATCAGCGCGCCGAGATCGGGTGGCTCCGTCGTGTCGAGACGACCGGAGCGGTCCTTGGCGGGAAGGCCCCAGGGGTTGCCGGAGCGGCAGACGAGCCGGCGCTCGGCGGAGGTCTCATCGAGGGTCCAGTCGCCCTTGGCGTCGCGGCCGAAGAGCTGCATGGAGACCACCTGATCGACGATGCCCGGCAATTCGCGCCCGGCCTTGGTGCCCTCCATCTGCGGCTGCCAGGTCGCCGTGCCGAACTCGTCGGTCATCTTCTCGAGCACGCCGACGAAGATCACCGTCTTGACGCGGGCGTGCTGCAGGTGCTTCAGCGCCTGGATCACCTCGCGGCCCAGGAGCCCGTAGGCGCCGCGGACATCGGGCTTCCCGGTCCGCTCGGAGAAGGCCTCGGGCTGCTGGCGGGCATAGGCCATGGCCTGCCGCGTCAGGTCGGTGATCGAGTCGACGAAGACGATCCGTTTCCGGGCGAGAAAGTCCTCGATGCCGGTGCCGAGATACTGCTGCTGCAGCCAGGCGTGATACTCGGCGCCATACCAGGACTTCGGATGCTGGGCCGGATCGTGGCCGCCAATCAGCACGGCGAGGTCGCGGAAATCGGTGAAGCTGCGCACCGGGATCGAGTCCCCGCGCCAGTCCTGCACCGACTTCATGCCGGCCTCGAGATCGAGACAGACCGTCTCCTCGGCGGGCAGGGATTTCAGGAGCGTCGTCTTGCCGACGCCGGGCGGGCCGAAGATGGCTAGGGACGTCTTGTTCTCGGCGGTCGAGAGCCGTTCGTCGGCGGTGATGATGCGGAAGGCCATGGGGTTCTCCGGGAGTTGCGTTCAGGGTGCGCGGCGGCGGGGGTGACCGGGTGCCGAAGGGGAACCTGCCCGGCGTTGCCGTGCGGGCGTCCCGCCGCCGCGCGTCACCGGTCTCGAGCCTCGAGCCGGAAGACGGGTTTGCCGGTGGTCTCGCTGCGCGCGTCCGCGAAGCCCTCGCGCATCGCCGCGGGCCAGGCGCCGAAGCGCCGCTCGGGCACGCGGTAGGCGATCTCGAGATACTCGGTCGGATCGTCGCCGCCGGCGCGGATGCGCTCGGCCATGGCGGCAAGCCGGTCCTGATCCCAGGAGACCTTCTTCGGCAGGTCCGCGACGATCACGACGCCCTCGTCCTCGACCCGAACGGTGCCGCTGGTCTTGCCCTGCGCGGCCCGCTCGGCCGCGACGGCGGCCTCGAAGCGCTGCGCGATCCCGGCCTCGAGCCGGTCCCGCAGCCGCTTCACGCGGGCGGTCTCGGCGAGCGCCGTCGTCTGCAGATCCAGCAGCATCTCAGGCGGCAGCGCCGCGATGTCGCCGAGGGCGAGACCTTCGAGGTCAATGAGGCGGGGGGCATTGTCGGGGTGCGGCATGGCGGGGTCTCCGTTGGAAGGGAATGGCAAAGCCATCACGCGGCGCGCTCTTCGAGGAGCAGCGCCGAGAGCGAGGCGTTGGCGGCTCTGGGTCTGGGTCGCGCGACGGCGATGTAGGCGAAGTGGTCGGGGCCCACGCGCTCCTGCACGAGGTGGACGAGGCCCTTCTCGAAGGCGCCCAGCGCGGCCTGACCGAGGTCGGCGAGCTGGCGGCGCTCGGGCTCCGGCAGGGTCGAGATCACCGGCGTGACGTCGATCCCGAGAAAGCCGCGGTGATACTCGATCCGGGCGCCAGCCTCGGCCTGTGCGATCCAGGCGTAGAGCTCGACATCGGTGAGCTTCGGCGTCGCCACGCGGGCGCCGATCGGGGTTGCGGCGACCATCAGCATACCCGTGCGGCCCGCGCGGGGTCAGCGGTCAGCCGACGGGGCGAATGACCGACGCGCGCGACCGCCTCGCTGATTTTCAGGGCACGCTGCAGCTGGCTCTGCTCGAAGGCTTCGATATCGGCGAGCCGGTAGAGCACGCGTCCGCCGAGCTTGAGGAAGGCCGGCCCCTGGCCGTTGTAGCGCCAGCGTTCCAGCGTCCGGTGGGAGATCCCCCAGCGCCGGGCCAGCTCCTTCTGGTTCAGGCAATGCCTCTGCAGCATCGGTGTCTCCTCTCGTGTCGTCGTTGAGGAGACAGTGCGCAATTACGGTGTGGGATGTCGTGGGGACTGGCGGGGGATGCGGAGGGGGATCAGTCGGTCCTTGCAGGACTGGCTCTTGGCCGTTGACGGGGCGCCGCCATCCCTCACCCATCCCCCTCCCGATCCCACAGGGACCGGGCGGACGGGGATCGCTCAGTCGAGATTCAGACGGTATCCGCCGCGCCGGTCGGAGCGGATCAGATGCCGCCAGTCCTTCTGCGACTTGAAGACGTCGGCCATGCGCAGGCTCTTAGAGCCGGCGCGCGACAGAATCGCCTTGCCGTTCTGCCAGGGCGCGCCGGCCTGCGCTGCCTCGTGCAGCGCGCGCACGACCTCCGCCTGGATCGGGCCCAGCTTGAACCGGCAGCCGTCGCAGCGAACCTCGAGATAGTCGGCCGAGTGGATGAAGGTGGCCTCCTCCATCGGCTGTCCGCCGGGCGAGAACCCGGTCTCGACCTCGAAACGGTCGCGTTCATCGCGCCTTAGCAGCAGGTCGCCGATCATGACGAGGACGGGCTGCGCATCGCCCCAGGTCTCCGCGTAGTCGGCCCTCGGCGTCCGAAAACTCGCGAGATGAACCTCACCGCACCGGAAAAGCTGGAACACATCGCGGGCATGGAGATCGAGCAGGCCGCTGTAGTAGTTCTGCTCCCACGGCACCCGGCAGGGTTCGCCGTCCGCACCTTCCTCGTAGTCGCCGAACTCCATGGGCACGCCGAACACCCGCACCGACAGGCGGAGCTTGTCGTTCTCCGCGAGGTAGATCAGGTCCGCTTCCGTGATCTGCCACCGGTCGAGGATCTCGGGGAGCGTGAAGTACAATTTGTCAATGTGCATTCACTGCCCTCCGTGCCGATTCCCGTGTAAGATGTTTACCTTCTGTTCTTATTCGCTTGACGGGCCTCGATCAATCCGATTTTATCCTATTTCATCCACAGCTGGGTGGGGATGTCATGACCGAGCACCACACGCTTTCCGACCGCCTCAGGGCCCGGGCCAACCAGCTTGGCATCAGTCCCGCCCACGTCGCCGAGATGGCCGGCGTGAACCGCTCCTTTGTCTACGACATCCTGCGCGGCCGCTCCGCGCGCCCGAGCATCGACCGGCTGGCCGAAGTTGCCCGCGTGCTGAAGGTGGACCGCGACTGGCTGATCCACGGCATCGGCGAGGTCGAGGGCCCGTCGCCCTTCATCGAGAACCCGGACGAGACCTTCGTCTCGATCGCGCATGCAAGCCCTCGTCCGTCGATGGGCGGTGGCGCTGTTGTCGAGGACCATGGCGACAGCGCCGAGCGCGCCTACCACTTCCGGCGCTCCTGGATCCGGAACAGCCTCAAGGCCACCCCGTCCCAGCTCCGCATCATGCATGTCGAGGGCGACAGCATGGCCCCGACGCTGCTCGACGGCGACACGGTTCTCGTTGACATGACGCGCCGCGCCCCGAACCCGCCGGGCATCTTTGTTCTCGACGACGGCATGGGACTCGTCGCCAAGCGGCTCGAGCACATCGCCAACAGCGATCCGCCAACGGTTCGCGTGATTTCCGACAACAAGCACTATCCCGAATACGAAAGAACGGCCGACGAGATTCATATCGTCGGCCGCATCCGCTGGTTCGCGCGGGAGATCTGAGCATGGCGCACGTCATCATCCGGGGCCGAAATGGTCGCCGCCACGAAGTGGATTTCGAAGACGCCGACATCACTTTGGAACTGCACGCCAGCGAGGATCACGTCGAACTGGTGATCGAGGCGCCCCATGATGTGGCGCCATCGGACAAGAAACGCTTCGCGCTGGTCAGCATCCCGCGACATCTGCTGAGCAAGGCCATGGCTGATCTGGCGCGCAAGGATCGGCGATCATGATCGCGTTTCGGGAGATCGACGATGCCGATCCGTCGCTGGCGTTCTCGCCGCTGGTCCGCGGGATCGCGAAGACCTCCGCCTGGATCGGCGAGCACGGCGGCATCCCCCTGACGCCGTCCAAGGCGTTCAAACGGATCTTCGTGCACTGGGCCGCGGCCGAGTTTGACTGGCCAGGCCACACAGAGGCGGACCTCTTCGCCGTCAACAAGGTGCTGAACGAGCCCGACTTCGCCCCCCTCATGGTGCTGCATGACCTGATGATCGCGATGAAGCTCGGCCGACACTACAAGGGCGAGTTCCGCCTGACCAAGGCAGGCCAGGCGTTGGTCGGCCATCCAGGTCGGATCTTCGGCACGGTCGTCCCGTTTTTCCTGTTCCGCCTCAACCACGCCAGCATGTCACGCTTCGACGATGCGCCGATCCTCGGCAACTGGGACGTCTTCCTGAATGTGCTGAACGTAGAAACCGAGGACGGCGCGACAGGCGCCGACCTCCGGCGCGTCTTCTATGGCGAGCCGGAGGTCGGGTTCGACACCATGATGAGCAGCCTCTACGTCCAGGTGCTACGCCCACTCTGCTGGGCCGGCCTTCTGGAGAAGCAGGACGGCGCCAGCCGGTACCGGTCGGAGGATGCGCTGTTCGTCAAGACACCGCTCTGGCGATCGGCGCTGGTTCTCGACACCGATGCCGAGGTCGCGCCGGCGACCCGTCACTGAGGCTCCGCCGGTTCCCATCCTCTGCGCAGGCTTACGCGGAACTCCCATAAGCCATTGATTCCGGTTGTTTTCAGAGGGTGCGCGGGTAGCGTTTCCCCCATGCGAAACGCACCGACATATCCGCGGCTGGGGTCGAACCCACTGCCACCCGACCAGATGACGCCCCCCGAGCGCCGCACCGAACTCTGCCGCCTGCTGGCGATTGGGCTGGTTCGGTTGCGGATGCGAGAGCGAGACGAACACCCTGACGATACTGGAGAAATTTGCCTACACTCTCCGACCGACCAATGCCGTCATGCAACTCCAACTCACCGGAGAACCGCATGACGACCCACGATCCGATCCCCGCGCGCCTGGCCGCGCTCAAGACCACGCCGACGCCTGACCTGAAGCAACAGTGGCGCGAGCTGTTCGACAGCGAGCCACCACCTTTCAATCGCCGCTACCTCGAAAGCCGGCTGGCCTATCGCATCCAGGAGCTCGCCTATGGCGGGCTGAAGCCGGAGACGATCCGGCGCCTTGAGCGGCTGGGCGAGGAACTGGACGGCGGCGACAGCAAGAAGCGCAGCATCCGTGCCGATCGCGACCGCCCGATCACCGGCACGCGCCTCCTGCGCGAATGGCAGGGCGTCGAGCAGATCGTCACCGTCACGGCCGACGGCTTCGAATGGCAGGGGCGGCCGTACAAGTCGCTGTCCGCTATCGCGCGCGCCATCACGGGCACGCGCTGGAATGGCTGGGTGTTCTTCGGCCTCAAGAATCGGAGGGCGCGGACATGACGAAGGCCCCTGCGAAATCAGGAATGGTCCGGAAACTGCGCTGCGCGATCTACACTCGGAAATCCTCCGAGGAAGGGCTGGAGCAGGAGTTCAACAGCCTGCACGCCCAACGCGAAGCCTGTGAGGCGTACATCGCCAGCCAGCGGTCCGAGGGCTGGGTACTTGTCCGCGATCAGTATGACGACGGCGGCATCTCCGGCGGCACGCTGGAACGGCCCGGCCTCAAGCGGCTGCTGGAGGACATCGAGGACGGGCTGGTCGACGTGGTCGTCGTCTACAAGATCGACCGCCTCAGCCGTTCGCTCGCCGACTTTGCCAAGCTGGTAGAGGTATTCGACAGGAACGGCGTGACGTTCGTCTCGGTCACGCAGTCGTTCAACACGACCACCTCGATGGGGCGGCTGACGCTGAACATCCTGCTGTCGTTCGCCCAATTCGAGCGCGAAGTGACGGCCGAGCGCATCCGCGACAAGGTCGCCGCCAGCCGGAAGAAGGGCATGTGGATGGGCGGGGTGCCACCATACGGTTACCGCGTCGAGAACCGGAAGCTGGTGGTCGACTTGGAGGCCGCAGCACAGGTTCGTTGGATCTTCGCGCGCTTTCTTGAGATCGGGTCGTGCACGGAACTGGCGCGAGAGGTTGGCACACGCGGCATCCGGACGCCACGCGGCAACCGGATCGACAAAAAATACACCTATCGGATCCTCAGCAACCGCGCCTATATCGGCGAGGCAGTGCACAAGGGCGAGAGCTATCCCGGCGAGCACGACGCCATCGTCGATCGCGAGACATGGGACCGTGTCCATGCGATCCTGCAGGAGAGCCCCCGGAAGCGCGCCGCCCGCACACGCGCCGACACGCCCGCCCTGCTGAAGGGGCTACTGTTCGGGCCCGATGGCGCCGCCTTCTCACCGACCCACACGCGCAAGGGCGACCGGCTCTACCGCTACTATGTCAGCCAAGCGGTGTTGAAGCACGGTGCCGGATCCTGCCCGGTGGGTCGCGTGCCAGCGGGCGCGATCGAGGCCGCGGTCATCGACCAGCTTCGCACTGTGTTTCGCCAGCCGGAGATCGTGGCGGGCACGTGGAAGGCCGCCTGCGCCCATGCCGCCGACATTACTGAGGCCGAGGCTCGCGTAGCCCTGCAGCAGATCGACCCGCTGTGGGAGGAACTCTTCCCCGCCGAGCAGGCGCGCATCGTGGCGCTGATGGTTGAGCGCGTGGACATCGGCACGGACGGGTTGAACGTCCGGCTGCGCGTTGATGGCCTCAGCGGACTCGCGCGCGAAATGCTGGCTGGCAGTATCGGAGAGGCCGCATGAGCCGTGGGTCGCCGATCCCCGAGACTGTGACGCTCTACGTCCCGTTCCGCGTTGTGAAGCGCGGTGGACGGAAGGAGATGCAGATGCCCGAGGGCTCAGCGCGACCGCGCAAGATCGATAGCGCGCTGGTCAAGGCTCTGGCCCGCGCTTTCCGCTGGAAGCGCATGCTGGAGTCGGGCGAGTTCGCGACCGTCGCCGAACTGGCCGAGCGCGAGGGGATCGCGCCGTCGTACATGACCCGCGTTCTGCGCCTAACCCTAATCGCGCCCGACATCGTCGAGGCGATCCTGGACGGGAAGCCGGGCCCGGTGGTGACGCTGGCGCGTGTGCTTGAACCGTTTCCGCATAGCTGGAACGAACAGAAGAGCACCTTCGGCCACACCTGACCATCTGATTTCCTACATCCCGCGCAGCAACTCCTATTGCTTCATTGGGCCAAAATGGCCAATAATACGAAAGGCCAAGGGCGGGGAGTGAGATGCAGACCCTGAGCGCGAAAGACGCGAAGTACGGCTTCGGCCGACTGATTGATCTCGCCCGGGCTGGGCCTGTCGCAGTTGCAAAGCACGGACGACCGGTCGTTGTAGTGATGGCGGTCGAAGAGTACGATCGCCTGAAAGGTATTGAAAACGGACAACAAAACAGCTCCGATAAAGCCGACGGGGCGGACGATTGATTAAGAAAAATATTGGCACGAAGACTATCGAGGGCCCCTGCGGTGCAGGGCATCTTTTGGATAAAGGTTTCGACCCGATTTCAGACACCTTGTTCTGTTCGATGGGACTGTTCACGCGATGAATGCTGCAACGACAATGAGCAAAGCTGAACGCGATCTTGAAGAGGATCTGGTCGCCAAGCTAAGAGATCTCAAATATGAATATCGCCCCGATATCCGTGATCGGGCCACGCTGGAAGAGAACTTCAGGCGGAAGTTCGAACAACTGAATCGCGTGACGCTTACCGATAGTGAGTTTCAGCGGCTGCTCGATGAAATCGTTACCCCAGACGTTTTCACAGCAGCTCGAATCTTACGAGAGCGGAGCAATTTCACCCGCGATGACGGCACGCCGCTGAACTACACGCTCGTTAACATAAAGGACTGGTGCAAGAATTCCTTTGAGGTGGTCAATCAGCTCCGTATTAATACGGACAACAGCCACCATCGCTATGACGTCATTCTCCTGATCAACGGCGTGCCAGTCGTTCAGATCGAACTCAAGACTCTCGGCATAAGCCCGCGTCGTGCCATGGAGCAGATAGTCGAATACAAGAATGACCCGGGGAACGGCTATACTAGGACAATTCTGTGCTTTCTGCAGCTGTTCATTGTAAGTAATCGTGATAGAACGTTCTACTTCTCGAACAACAATACGCGCCATTTTGCCTTCAATGCCGACGAGCGCTTTCTGCCAGTCTATGAGTTCGCGGATGTCGACAACGCGAAGGTTGTACACCTCGACAGCTTCGCCGAGACGTTTCTTGCGAAGTGCACCCTCGGCCAGACGATCAGCCGCTACATGGTTCTTGTCGCAAGCGAGCAAAAGCTCCTGATGATGCGGCCGTATCAAGTCTATGCGGTGAAGGCGATTGTCGACTCCATCGCCCAAGACTGCGGCAATGGCTACATTTGGCACACGACTGGCAGCGGCAAGACGCTTACCTCTTTCAAAGCGTCAACGCTTTTGAAGGACAATCCCGACATCGAGAAGTGCCTCTTCGTTGTGGACCGCAAGGACCTCGATAGACAGACGCGCGAGGAGTTCAACAAGTTTCAGGAAGGCTGCGTCGAAGAAAACACCAACACCGCTTCCCTTGTTCGCCGGCTTGTTTCGGATGATTACGCCGACAAGGTCATCGTTTGCACGATCCAGAAGCTGGGGCTCGCGTTGGACGAGAACAGCAAGCGCAACAAGCAGCAGAAGAAGGACGGCAAGAAGAGCTTCAAAGAACAGCTAGAACCCCTGCGCGACAAGCGTATCGCCTTCATCTTTGACGAATGCCACCGTTCCCAGTTCGGCGAGAACCACAGGGCCATCAAGGAGTTCTTCCCGCGCGCCCAGCTCTTCGGTTTTACGGGAACGCCCATCTTCGACCAAAACGCCGCCCAGCAGAAGATCGAAGACACCCAAGCCAGCATGAAGACGACGGACGACCTCTTCCAGCGGCGCCTTCACACCTACACGATCACCCACGCCATCGAAGACGGCAACGTCCTTCGGTTCCATGTGGACTACTTCAAGCCACAGGGCAAAACCCTGCCCAAGCCGGGCGAACCCCTGGCGAAACGGGCCGTAATCGAGGCGATCCTCGCCAAGCATGACCAAGCCACTGGTCAGCGTCGTTTCAACGCCCTGCTTGCCACATCGTCGATCAATGACGCCATCGAATATCACGCACTCTTCAAGACCGTGCAGGCCGAGAAGCTGGCCGCCGATCCCAGCTTCCAACCGCTGAACATCGCCTGCGTCTTCTCCCCGCCTGCCGAGGGCAATCCGGACGTAAAGCAGATCCAGGAGGACCTGCCGCAGGAGAAGGAAGACAACGCGGTTGAACCCGATAAGAAGAAGGAGGCGCTGAAAGCCATCCTCGCCGACTACAACGCCCATTACGGCACCAACCACAAGATCGGCGAATTCGACCTGTATTATCAGGACGTGCAGAAGCGCATCAAAGACCAGCAATGGCCGGATGCTGACCTCAAGAAGGCTTACCCGAACCAACCACACCACAAGATCGACATCACGATTGTCGTCGACATGCTGCTGACCGGCTTTGACTCTAAGTTCCTGAACACCCTCTACGTCGACAAGAACCTGAAGCATCACGGACTGATCCAGGCCTTCTCGCGCACGAACCGGGTGCTGAACGCCACCAAGCCCTATGGCAACATCCTCGACTTCCGCCAGCAACAGGGCGCGGTCGATGCCGCCATTGCGCTGTTCTCAGGCGAGGCCGCCGCCGAGAAAGCCCGAGAAATCTGGCTGGTCGACAAGGCGCCCGTGGTCATCCAGAAGCTAGAAACCGCGGTGCAGAATCTCGATTCCTTCATGAAATCGCAGGGCCTCGACTGCGCCCCGGATGCGGTGCCGAAGCTCAAGGGCGATGCGGCCCGCGCGGCGTTCATTGAACACTTCAAAGAGGTCCAGCGCCTCAAGACCCAGCTTGACCAGTACACCGACCTGACCGAAGAAAACCGCGATGATATCGAGCAGGTCCTGCCGCGCGAAAACCTGCTTGGCTTCCGCGGTGCGTATCTCGAAACGGCCCAACGCCTTAGGGCCCAGCAGGGCAAGGGCCATGATCAGGGCGATGGCGCGCCGAGCCAGGACGCCGACCAACTGGACTTCGAATTCGTCCTCTTCGCCTCGGCCGTCATCGATTATGACTACATCATGGGTCTGATCGCTCGCTATTCCGAGGCAACACCTGGCAAGCAGAAGATGAGCCGCGAGGAATTGATCGGCCTGATCCAGTCAGATGCCAAGTTCATGGATGAGCGCGAGGATATCGCGGCCTATATCAACACCCTCAAGGCGGGCGAGGGACTAAGCGAAAGGGTCATCCGCGACGGTTACAGTCGATTCAAGGCGGAGAAGCACGCGGCGGAACTGGCAAGCATCGCGGGCAAGCACGGGCTGGCGACCGAAGCGTTGCAAGGCTTTGTCGACACCATCTTGCAACGCATGATCTTTGATGGCGAGGCGCTGACCGACCTGATGGGGCCCCTTGGCCTGAACTGGAAGGCACGGCGGGTGAAGGAACTGGACCTGATGGCCGACCTGATGCCGCTGCTGTTGAAGCGCGCCGGTGGGCGTGAGATTTCGGGGCTGAGTGCATATGAGCAGTAAGCTGAAATCGTCTGCCGCGACGGGCGGCGGGGCTGCGTTCGTGCCTGAACGGCGTTTTCCCGAGTTTCAGGATGCTGGGGCTTGGGAGAATGTTTCCCTTGGCTCTGTCGCGTCGATCAGCACCAAGAAGGTCGGGGACAAGACCTGTGTCCCGATGAGCATCACTTCCGGCGTTGGCCTTGTCAGCCAAATGGAGAAGTTCGGGCGGATCATCGCGGGTGATTCTTACAAGAACTACTTGCTTCTCCAGAAGAATGACTTTGCCTACAACAAGAGCGCGACAAAAGAATACCCCGAGGGATTTATCGCGCTTTACACCGGTGAAAAGCTTGCTGCCGTCCCCAACAGCATATTCACTTGCTTCCGCATCAAAGGCGAGGCGACTTCCCCGAAGTATTTGAACTACCTGTTTCTTGGCAATCTGCACGGGCGGTGGTTGCGGAAGTTCATTGAAATTGGAGCCCGCGCTCATGGCTCTCTCAGCATCAACAACACTGATCTCTTGGCTTTGCCCGTGCCGGTCCCAGCCGGTCCAAATTCTCTCAAGGAACAACAAAAGATCGCCGACTGTCTGGACTCAGCTGACGCGCTGATCGAGGCGCAAGGTCGGAAGGTGGAGGCGCTGAGGGCCCACAAGAAGGGCCTGATGCAGCAGCTTTTCCCCCAGGAAGGCGAAACCCAACCCCGCCTCCGCTTCCCTGAGTTTGAAGGGACGGGTGGTTGGGAAAGAAGTACGTTCTCCGAGCTCTGTGAGATAAAGCACGGCTACGCTTTCCAAAGTGAGTTCTTCAGCAATGAAGGTGACTATGTTCTCCTCACACCCGGTAACTTCTACGAGGAGGGCGGATACCGCGATCGAGGCGAGAAACAGAAATACTTCAACGGCGAAATTCCGCGTGAATATGTGCTCAACGAGGGAGACATGCTGATTGCCATGACCGAACAGGCGGCTGGTTTGCTTGGCAGTCCGGCTCTCGTTCCCCAGTCTGACAAGTTTCTACATAATCAAAGACTTGGCCTGGTGACAAAAAGGCCTGGAGTTGCTTGGTTGAACGAGTTCTTTTTCCACGTACTTAATACGCTCCCGGTTCGAAAAGCGATCCATGACACGGCATCTGGAGCGAAAGTCCGTCACACCTCGCCAACCAAGATCGGCGACATTGTTGTTTTTGTTCCAACCACGACTGACGAACAACAGCGCATCGCCGACTGCCTCAGCTCCCTCGACGACCTCATTTCTGCCGAGACGCGAAAGCTCGACACGTTGGCCGCGCACAAGAAGGGGCTAATGCAGCAGCTTTTCCCAACCATTGAAGAAAAAGATTCATGAACCACTCCGACATTGCTGACACCCTCCTGAAAGCAAAAGAAAAGATCGTTTTGGTCTATGCGTTCAACGCAACCGGCAAGACGCGGCTTTCGGTCGCCTACAAGGATGCGACCAAAGACGAGGCAGGCACGCACTCAGGTGTCTATTACAACGCCTACAGCGAGGATCTGTTCGTCTGGCAGAACGATCCCGAGAACGATGGAACGCCCATTCAGTTGGATATCCGCAAGTGCAGCCTGAACAAGTTCCACAGCGCGCTGACCGAAGACAACGTGCGCGATAAGCTGAACCGCTTCAAGCCGGGCTATCGTTTTGAGTTTCTTTACTACGACGACCCACAGGATGGCATTCAAGCGGTGTCGTTCTTTCAGGAAGTTCCTGACCCCGATGACGCCAACATCGTCACAAAAGTCCCCTTCAAGATTTCTCGCGGGGAAGAGCGGATTTTCGTCTGGTGCTTCTTCCTCGCGCTTTTCGAGGTGGATGGATGGGCAGACCAGCAGGCATCCCACTTCTTTATCGATGATCCGGTTTCCAGCCTGGATGATCATAACATCTTCATCACCGCTTCAACCCTGTTCGATTTGATCGAAGACCACTTCCAGAAGCGCAAGTTCATCATCACGACGCATCACCTTGGGTTTTTCGCGATCCTAGCCGATTGGCTGAAGAAGGGTGAGAAGGCTGATAAGTTCAAGAAGCATGCGAAAATTGGCATTCTAAGCGCTAAAAATGGTGAGCTTGCGTTGGAGAGCCCGAACAACGACGTGTTGCTTTACCACTTGCGCCTTCTGCAACTGCTTGAACAAGCGTGGGCAGCAAATGAGGTACGGGCATTTCACTTCGCGCTGCTGCGTCAGGTGTTGGAGAATGTCGCGTCGTTCCTTGGAGTTGGCCAGTTTGGCTATGTCCTGAGAGAAATAGGCATCAGCGATCCCGAGGATGTCGCGCGTGTCATCAACACGCTTTCGCATAAGAAGGTGTATTACTTCGAAGGCGAAATCCTGGAGCAGGACTCACGAGAACTTTTTGACAGGGTTTTCGTGGGCTTGAAGGACAAGTACAACTTTGTCCTTCATGCGCCCGCACCCGCACTTGCGCCTGTCGACGCCCCTGAGGAAGCACCCGCACAATGAACGACCAAATCCAAAAGCAACTGGGCAAGACGCTCTGGAACATCGCCGACACGCTGCGCGGAGCGATGAACGCGGACGACTTTCGCGATTACATGCTGTCCTTCCTGTTCCTGCGCTACTTGTCGGACAACTACGAGGCGGCAGCGAAGCGAGAGCTGGGGGGGGACTATCCAAGTGACTCGGACGTTGCGGCTGAACGAGCACGGGTTTCCGCCCTGAGGGCCGAAGCAGCCGAGAAGGCTGCGAAAGCTCGGCAGAGCGCACGGAGCATCGAAGAGATGCCACTGGATGTTGCAGATCCGAGGCAGTCGGACATCGCGACTCCATTGCAGCTCTGGTATCGGCGTAATCCAGACGATGTGGCTGAATTTGAAAAGCAGATGCGCCGCAAGGTGCACTATGTAATCCAGCCACCCTATCTGTGGAACAACATTGCCGACCTTGCCCGTATACAAAGCGATGAGCTACTGCTGACGCTAGACAGAGGTTTCAAGTATATTGAAACAGAGTCCTTCCAGAGCACCTTCGGTGGCCTGTTCTCCGAGATCAACCTTTACTCGGAAAAGCTGGGCAAGACGCAGGCGGACAAGAACAAAAAACTGTGTTCGATCATCGCCGAGATCGCCCGCGGGTTGGCCGAGTTCTCGTCCGAGGTGGATCATCTTGGCGATGCTTATGAGTACCTGATCGGACAGTTCGCCGCCGGTTCGGGCAAGAAGGCGGGCGAGTTCTACACCCCGCAGCAGATTTCCGACATTCTATCGGCGATCGTGACCTTGGACAGCCAGGAACCCGCGACGGGCCAAAAGGACCGATTGGCTAGCGTCTTGGACTTTGCTTGCGGATCGGGCTCGCTCTTGCTGAACGTTCGCAAGCGGATGGGCACGCATGGCATTGGCAAGATATTCGGTCAGGAAAGCAACATCACGACCTACAACCTCGCCCGCATGAACATGCTGCTGCATGGGGTGAAGGACACCGAATTTGAAATCTACCACGGCGATACTCTGGCCAATGATTGGGATATCCTGCGCGAACTGAACCCCGCCAAGAAGCCCTCTTTCGATGCCGTGGTGGCAAACCCGCCGTTCAGTTTCCGCTGGGAGCCGACCGAAGCGATGGGCGATGATGTGCGGTTCAAGAACTACGGGCTTGCGCCCAAGTCGGCCGCCGACTTCGCCTTCCTGCTGCACGGGTTTCACTACCTGAAAGATGAGGGCGTTATGGCCATCATCCTCCCTCACGGCGTGCTTTTCCGGGGTGGGGCAGAGGAGCGCATCCGGACGAAGCTGTTGAAGGACGGTCACATAGACACGGTAATCGGCCTGCCAGCGAACCTATTCTACTCGACCGGCATCCCGGTCTGCATTCTCGTCCTAAAGAAGTGCAAAAAGCCGGATGACGTCCTGTTCATCAACGCGGCGGAGCACTTTGCGAAGGGCAAGCGTCAGAACCAGCTGACGGATGAGCACATCGGCAAGATCATTGAAACGTACCAGTTCCGCAAGGAAGAGGACCGCTACTCGAAGCGCGTGAGCATGGAGCGCATCGCTCAAGAAGGCTACAACCTCAACATCTCGCGATACATCAGTACCGCCGTTGACGAGGTAGAGATCGATTTGGGCTCTACGCAGAAGGAGTTGCTCGACATCGGAAACCAGATCCGAGAGGCAACTTCGAGACACAACTCGTTCCTGAAAGAACTCGGGCTATCCCTTTTGCCAGGGTCCGACTGATACTTCGACTATGCATAGGTTCGATTTCGGTTCCTTCTCGACGCGCGACCCTGAAATCGAAGTGTTCAGCCGCAGCCTCAGAAAAATATAGCAATTCCAGATACTTGAAATCTATTCACCAAATCGGCGCAGTCATGAGGTCCGGAGAATATCGGCCCTCAGAGACCGCTTCCGGGCCTTCTGGCGACGAGGCCAGTGCTCAGCCCCTCCCGCATAACCCTCTAATACAACGAGAAACTCCGGCCGCAGCCGGATCGGGAGAACGCTTTCGCGAGGGCGAGTGGCGGAGAGACAGGCAGCCCTTGCCCTGTATCAGCATGTAGCACCCCGGCGCATTATTGCCCCGTCTCCCAACAAAATATAGCGTCCCCCTGTATCCCCCTGTTGCAATCCGTAACGTCCAATGCCATGCTTTTTGATGGGTTTTACGTTGGGCGCAGAGAAGGGGGCCTCGAACCGTGCCGAGGAAGGCGAAGGAACTTTCGGCCCTAGACGTGAAGCGGCTGGAACACCCCGGCCGGGGGCGCAACGCGGTTTTCGCGGTGGGCGGCGTCTCGGGGCTGATGATGCAGGTAGCCCCGACCGGCGCCAAGTCGTGGATCCTGCGCGCGACAGTGGGGGCCAAGCGGCGAGACATTGGTCTTGGTGGCTATCCTGACGTAACTCTTGCCCAAGCTCGCGAGCGGGCGCGGGAGGCGCGGGACATGATCCGGCAGGGCATAGACCCCGTGGAACAGCGCAAGGCCGCACGGGCCGCTCTGGCGGCGCAACAGCGGCGCGGGCTTACCTTCGCCAAGGCGGTTGAAAAATACTGCGCCGCCAAGTTGGGCGAACTGCGCAACGAAAAGCACAAGGCCCAATGGCGATCCACGCTGGACGCCTACGCGGTGCCCGCGCTCGGGCCGATGCTGGTGGACGAAATCACCGTGTCGGACGTGCAGCGGGCGCTTGAACCGATCTGGACGAGCAAGACCGAGACGGCATCCCGACTGCGCGGGCGCATCGAGGCGGTGCTGGCATGGGCGACCGTGGCCGGGCACCGGACGGGCGACAATCCGGCCCGTTGGAAGGGCAATCTCGACGCGATCCTGCCCAAGCCCGGCAAGGTGGCAAAGGTCGCGCACCATCCCGCCTTGGCGCTGGCCGATGCGCCCGACTGGTTCGCGGACCTGCGCGGCCGGGACGGCATGGCAACGCGGGCCTTGGAGTTGATGGCCTTGACGGCTGCCCGCTCGGGCGAAGTGCGTGGGGCGACATGGGAGGAATTTGACCTCACGGCGGGGCTCTGGACGATACCCGCAGAGCGGATGAAGGCAGGCCGGGAACATCGCGTGCCGCTGACGGCCGAGGCGGTGGTGCTGCTGAAAGCCCTGCCGAGGATGGCGGGCAGTTCCTATGCCTTCCCGGCGGCACGTGGCGGGATGCTGTCGGACATGGCGCTTTCGGCGTGCATGAGGCGGATCAACGAGGCGCGCGAGGGCGGCTATCTCGACCCGCGATCCGGGCGCCCTGCTGTCCCGCATGGACTGCGCTCGACCTTCCGCGACTGGACGGCCGAACGTGGCTATCCCCGCGACATGGCCGAAATTGCGCTCGCCCATACCGTTGGCAGCGACGTGGAAAGGGCCTATCGGCGGTCCGACATGCTGGACCGGCGGCGCCAAATGATGGCCGCATGGGGCGCGTTCCTGCGGGGCGAGGCTGGGGCCAAGGTGGTCAAGATGGAGGCGGCAGGATGAAGAAGTGGAAGTTCGGCACCGGCATCACCTCGTATGAAGTGAACATGGGTGACGTGCGGAACCGCGAGGATATGGAAAGGGTGCGGGCGTCATGGAGCACATGGAACGACGATATTAAGAAATACGGCGGCATCTTCGGTGCGGTGTCAAAGCGGGCATATGAGACTTCAAGGTCAATTCTTGCCCATGAGCCTTATACAGAGGAAACGCCAGAGCATTCGCCTTCGGACTTTGCTCATGTTATTGTATGCTCTATTGATTGCGCGAAAATTGAAATTGAAAATAAGAACGCAGACCTAGCTGCGCGACATGCTTTTGATGCTGGCGTGAAATGGGCGCTGGCTCAGGTAAAATTTCAATGGGAAGACAAAGCCCTTTGCGGTGAGCGTCAATTGAAAGCCAGCGAGCGGGGCCGAACAATCCGCTCCTCCGGGAGCTTCGCGAACCGGCACGGCGAGAAAGCGCAGGAGCGGGCGAACGAACTGTTCCGGGAGAAACCGAGCAGAACATGGACGCGCATTCGCGAAATGCTTGCGGCAGAATTTAAAGTGAGCTCAGAGACGATTAAGGGGTCGGTGCGGAACC
Source organism: Rhodovulum sp. BSW8 (assembly GCF_003314725.1). Taxonomy (NCBI): domain Bacteria; kingdom Pseudomonadati; phylum Pseudomonadota; class Alphaproteobacteria; order Rhodobacterales; family Paracoccaceae; genus Rhodovulum; species Rhodovulum sp. BSW8. The sequence goes on along the minus strand of NZ_QNVX01000006.1, from coordinate 82,794 downwards.
CGAAGAAAAAAGGGTAAGACCCCACGAATTACCCGAGCCGCCTGTCGCATCCTGTCGTTAGTCAAACTGAGGACTGCGACAGATGCAAGAAACTTTCCTTTCCGATAAAGACCTTGCCGCGCGTTGGGGCGTTCATCGCCCGACCGTGTGGCGCTGGGCCAAAGAACAGCCCGGCTTTCCCCGCGTTGTGAAACTCACCCCCGGCTGCGCCCGCTGGCGCCTGTCCGAAATCGAAGCGTGGGAGAAGACCCGCGCGGGGGTCGCGGCGTGATGTTTTCCGCAAGCGATCTGAGCCTTGACGATCTCATGGCGTTGAAGCCTCGCGGCTTTTACCGCGTCGAGACACGGGACGGTGGAACGACGATCACCGTGCACCGTCCCGGCGAGCCCGTCGAAATCATCGACTGTCTCAGCCCCGGCCACGCCAATCAAGTGCGTCTTCGCCTGACCGATGCGGGCCTCACCGGCTTTGTCGAGGGGGCGCGATGATGGGGGCAAGGAAAACCCCCGGTGCGGCGGCAACCGCGACCGAGGGCAAAAATCAGTCTACCGAGGCAGACGATAGCACCCGGCGGCCGACCCGGCAACAGCGTTGGCGGAAGCGGAACCCGCGAAGCTACCTCGCCCACCTCACGGTGCGGAACGCCATGCGCCTGGGTCTGCTGGAACGACAGCCCTGCGAAGTCTGCGGCGATCCGAAATCGGAAGCCCACCACGACGACTATGACCGCCCCCTTGATGTGACGTGGCTCTGCCGGGCGCATCACCGGGCCGTTCACCGGGACGACTGACCCACCCTCGCCCCCGTGCCTCGGGCGCGGTGCGGGGGCGTCCATCCATCGTGAGCAGACCGGACCATGAGCCGGGCATATCCCATCAACCGCCCTCGCCTTTGACCGTTGAGCCAGATCAACGGGGTATGACGATCCGGGGACATCACCCGACCCGAGCGGAACCGGCTCCTTCTGGGCCGCTCAGATGCGCGACAACGAAACCCACCGGCAAAGGCTATGTGAGGCCGACGACCGGGGACCGGAAACGGGGACGGCTCCCACGACCGGGGCAGGTGCAAAGCCTGCGGGAAGGCGGCTGGCCCCCGATACCGGGCATCGCGCGGATACGGATCGAGGCAGCGAAGGGCCTTCCCCTGCATGCGGGGGGAAGGAGCGGGTGACGGTAGTGTGTCTCCTGCATATAGGTAACTCTTACTGACCTATGTTGGACAATGATATAAGGCAGCATTGCTTACCTTTTTGGGTGACATGTCTCCACGCCATTCCGCCTTGACTGCCCGTCTCACGGCCCGCTTCGGCGGTGCCGCCACGCTGGCCCGGACGACTGACACGCGCACCCGCCCCGGCGAGACTGGCACGGTGACGACCGAGACATGGGCGGTGCAGATCATCGAGACCGGAGCGGACGTGGAGTATCGCACGGGTTCGCTGATACAGGCTGGCGATCTCGTGGCGGCCATGCTGCCCCATGCCGACGTGACGCCCGCGCTGAACGACAAGCTCACGACCAACGCGGGCACGTTCACGCTTGTCAACGCCGAGCCCGTCCGCAGCGACCCCAGCGGGCCGGTGATGCACTACCGCCTGCACGGGAGGCGCTGAGAATGGTCCCAATGGCTTCGCATGGGAGAGGGGAGGCCGTCGCGGAGCGGGCTCTTCCTTTCTCACTCCCGAAAAAATCCGGGGGAAATCGTGGCTAGGGCGTCGAAAGAAGCCTCGGCGGCGCTGCGGTTCCTGCCCCGGCTGATCGTGCCCGAGGGGCGCACGGCCGGGCGGCGGTTGAGGCTGGCGGGCTATCAGAAGGACTTTATCCGGGGCGCCTTCGCGAAGGACGTGGCCGTTGGCTGTCTCAGCATCGGACGCGGGAACGCTAAGACGGCTCTGTCTGCCGGGCTCTCGCTCGGGCACCTGATGGGCGAGATTGCGCCCCAGCCGAAACGCGAGATCATTTTCGCCGCGCGGAACCGGGACCAAGCCAAGATCGCTTTCGGCTTCCTGGTGGGCTTCATCGAGGGCCTGCCTGAGGACGAACAGGAACAATTCACGATCCGGCGCGGTAGCAAGCTGGAAGTGGAGACGGCCGAGAACGGCGGCGGGCTAGCGCGCGTGATCGCGGCCGATGGCAAGTCGATCCTCGGCGGCGCCCCGACGCTGGCGATCCTCGACGAGCGGGCGGCGTGGGAACGCGAGAAGGGCGACAGCCTAGAGAACGCAATCCTGTCGGGCCTGGGGAAACGCGACGGCCGGGCGCTCATCATTTCCACGTCCGCCCCGGACGACGCCAACACCTTTTCCCGCTGGCTGGATGAACCGCCCCCCGGAACGTATGTGCAGGAACACCGGCCGGAACCGGGCTTGCCGCCCGACGATCTGGAAAGCCTGCTGATCGCCAACCCCGGCGCGAAAGAGGGTATCGGCTCAACCCCGGAATGGCTACAGGCGCAGGCGCGACGGGCGATTGCGCGCGGCGGTTCGGCGCTGTCGTCCTTCCGCAATCTCAACCGGAATGAACGTGTCGCCTCCGATGATCGGTCGGTGTTGGTCACGGTTGACGAATGGATGAGCGCGGAAGTCGCGCCCGACGCTCTGCCCGAGCGGGAAGGGCCGGTGATCCTTGGCGTTGACCTGGGCGGCTCGCGGAGCATGTCCGCCGCTTCGCTGTATTGGCCCCTGACCGGGCGCCTTGAGTGTGTGGCGGCCTTCCCCACGAAACCGGGCCTTGCGGATCGCGGGCAGGCTGACGGCGTGGCCCGGCGCTATGTCGAAATGTGCGACCGGGGCGAGCTGGTGACGATGGGAGAGACAACCGTGCCCGTGGGCCGTTTCCTGGCAAGCGTTGTCGAGCGGTTGAACGGGCAGGCTCCGGCGGCGATCTGCGGCGACCGTTTCCGACATGCTGAGTTTCTTGAGGCGTTGCGGAACGCTGGCCTTGATCGGGTGCCGTTCATCTGGCGCGGGTTCGGGTGGAAAGACGGCTCCGAGGATGTGGAGCGGTTCCGGCGAGCACTCTTTGAAGGGAAGGTGAAAACGGTTCCCTCGCTTCTGCTGCGCTCTGCCTTCGCGGACGCGATCACGCTGGTAGACCCTGCTGGGAACCACAAACTCGCCAAGGCTCGAAGCCTCGGCCGGATCGACGCGGCGGCGGCCACGGTGTTGGCGGTGGCACAAGGCGTCCGCATGACCGGCGCCCCGAAGGCCCGAGGGGGGCGCGTGGCATGGGTCTAGGACGGTTCCCCCGTGTCGGTTCTGCGATCTACCGCACGCAACGGTGGAAGGCTGTTCGGCTTGAGGCCAAGCGGCGCGACGGCTGGCGGTGTGTCGAGTGCGGCGCCAAGGGGCGGCTTGAGGTGGACCACATCACGCCCCTGCGCGACGGCGGCGCCCCCTTCGACCTCGGCAACCTGCAATGCCTTTGCGGGCGCTGTCATGCTCGCAAAACCCGTATCGAAATCGGCCTCGGCCGGATCGACCCCGAGCGAGACGCTTGGAAAAAACTGGTCCGTGAAACGGGCCGCCAACCTATCGAGCAGGAGTGACAAATGCTTGATTCCGTGAAGATCCAGCGGCGGCAATCGGAGATCCGCCAGAAGCTGGCCGAACTGGTCGGGAAGGACAGCCCGACCGACGATGAAACCCGTTCGATGGAAAGCCTCGATGCGGAATATCGGACGAATGAGACGCGGTATCGCGCGGCGCTGATCGCGGAAACCGAGGAACGGCGCGAGGCGGGCAAAGATCTTGAGACCCGCGCGGATCGGGAATTTGCCGATCTGGTGGCGGGCTTCGAGCTTCGCCAAGTCGCGTTGCACCTGGACGAAGGCCGGGCGCTGTCGGGCAAGACGGCGGAAGTCGTGACCGAGCTTCGCAACGCGGGCGGTTATCGCGGCATCCCGGTTCCGCTCATGGCGCTGGAAACCCGCGCCGGTGAGACGATGGCGAGCGGCACCCCGGACCCGATGACCACGCGGCCAATCATTGACCGGTTGTTCCCGGCATCCGTGGCGGCGAAGATGGGCGCGCAGATGATCCAGATCGGATCGGGCGCGACCGAATGGCCGGTGACGACCTCGGCCGTCACGGCGGGATGGGCGGACGGCGAGACGGCTTCGGTTCCCGGCCCGACCGCCTACGCCACAACCGACAAGGCGCTGAAACCTGAGCAAACCTTGGGCGTGCATATGCGCATCACGCGCAAGGCGCTGCAACAATCGGGCGAGGCGCTGGAGCAGGCGATCCGCCGCGACATGAACGGCGCCATGTCGGCCGAGCTGGACAAGGCGATCTTCCTCGGCACCGGAGCGAACGGGCAGCCGCTGGGCGTGGTGACCGGCGCGGCGACCTATGGCATCACGTCCACCGATGCGGCGGGCCCGGCGTCTTGGGCGGCGCTGCGGGCGGCAGTGGTGCGGTTCATGACCGCCAATGCCGCCGCTGATCCCGGCGCGGTCAAGGCGCTGGTTCGCCCCGAACTCTGGGCCTTCATGGACGATGCCGAGGCTTTCGCAGGGACCGGCATCACCGAATGGGCGCGGATGACCGCCCAACTCGGCGGCGTGGCGCAGACGACCAACGCGCTCGCGGCGCCCGCGGGCACCCCGAAAGAGACCTCGGTTCTGCTGACGACTGCGGCGGGCGGCGTCTCGCCCGTCTTCGTCGGCCTTTGGGGTGCTGTGGATCTGATCCGCGACCCGTTCAGCGATGCGCAGTCGGGCGGGCTTCGGTTGACGGCTCTGACCACCGCCGATGTGACGGTGGCTCGCGCGTCGCAGCTGGAACTCGTCACCGGGCTGGAGCTGGCGTGATGGAAAGCCCCGTCTTCAACGGGGGCCTGGAACTGCGGGCGGCGGGGGATGGGTCTCGCCGCCTGACAGGGCGGTTCCCTTATGGCAAGCGCGCGGTTCTGGACGCGGGAGGCAAGGGGCGCAGGCCGAAGAAAGAGCAATTCGCGCCCAATGCATTCTCCTTCGCGGTGGACGATCCCGACCGCGATATTCACCTTCTTCTGTGCCATTCCTTCGACCGCCCCCTTGCCAGCCGGAAGGCCGGGACGCTGATGTTGCAGGACTCGGCGGAGGCGCTGAGCTTCGAAGCTGTCCTGACCCCCGAGATCCAGCGGGCCAGCTGGGTGCAGGACTTCCTTGCGGGCTTTGCCGCCGGTCTCATCACGGGTATTTCCCCAGGGTTTCGCGTGGCCCCACCCGAGGCTGTCGAGAAACCCGAGGACGTGACCGAGGAACCGCCTGAGGAAGGCAATGCGCTCATTCGAACGATCTTCGCCGCGATCCTCTTCGAACTCTCCATGGTCACGCGGCCAGCCTATCACGAGACCGAGGCAGACCTTCGGCATTTCCAATGGGATCGCACCCCTAAGGGCCTGACCCACCCCCTGAAAAGGTGGCGCGTATGATCGAGTATATGGCTCAGACGGAAGGTGCGCCTTCGGCGTATCCCGCAATCCCGGGACTGACCGGGGATGCGCTGACGATGGCCCCGGTGGCATGGCAGCGCGTCGAGCATCACATTGCCTGGCGCTTTGCCCCCCGCACGGTGACCTGGACGGTGAAGGGGCCGGGCATGTGGATTCCGCCGCTTCGCCCCGTGGCCGACCTGACGGCGGAAATCTGGGACGGTTCGGCGTGGATCGCGGCCTCCCCCGATGCGACCTGGAACGGCTATGACCTGACGCTTGAAGGGCCGTATCGGATCACGGCAACGGTAGGGGCCGGGCCGGTGCCCGAGGCGGTGGCGGCGGCGGTGCAGCGGCTCGCGACCTATCTCGCTGCCGAAGCGGACACTCCGGCGGGCGCACGTTCCTGGTCGGCTTCCGTGGGGCAGCTTTCCGAGACCATCAACCGCGACCCCGCCCACATGGCGAAGGCGTTGCAGAACTCGGGCGCGGCGGACCTGCTGCGGCCTTACAGGAGGGCGTGAGCATGTGGCCTTTCAAGCGCAAGCCCGTCGAAACCCGATCCAGCACCGGCTACACGGCGCAGCTGATCGGCGCCCGGCAAGCCTATATCGCGGGCGTGTCGGGCCTCGCGGAACTGACGGCGACGGTGCAGGGATGCGTCGCCCTCTGGGAGGGCGGGCTATCCCTGGCCGACGTTCAGGGCACCGACCTGTTGACCCGTCACGCGCTGGCGGTCGCGGCGCGGTCTCTGGCGCTGCGGGGCGAAGCTGTCTTCTTCGTCGGGGACGACCTTATCCCGGCGGTCGATTGGGAGGTGACGACGCGGGGCGGTAAGCCTCGAGCCTATCGTCTGTCACTGCCCGAGGCGGGCGGAAACACCACCGAAACCGCGCTGGCGGCCGAGGTGCTGCATTTCCGCGTCGCCCCCGATCCGGCGCAGCCCTGGGCGGGGCAGGCCCCGTTGCGGCGATCCAGCCTGACGGCGGGCCTGCTGCACCAAATCGAAACCGCCCTGTCCGAGGTCTATAGCAACGCGCCGATGGGCTCTCAGGTGGTGCCCTTCCCCGAAAGCCAAGAGGTGGATCTTGAAACCCTCGGGGCGGGCTTCCGGGGGCGGCGCGGGCGCGTGCTGGTGCGGGAATCCGTCAACGTTTCGGCGGCAGGCGGGCCGGTCCCGACGCAGGATTGGAAGCCGCAGGACGTGACCCCGAACCTTTCCGGCATGATGCCCGATGCGATGTTGACGGCGGCGCGGGCAGCGATCTGCAATGCCTTCGGGGTCTTGCCCGCCCTGGTCGTTCCCGAGGCGCAAGGTCCGGTTGTCAGGGAGGCGCAGCGCCATTTGGCGCAGTGGGTCTTGCAGCCTCTCGCCATGCTGATGGCCGAGGAAGCGTCCGCGAAGCTGGGCGGGCCGGTGGTGATCGACTGTCTGCGGCCGCTGCAAGCCTATGACGCAGGCGGGCGGGCGCGGGCGGCGGCAACCGTGATCGAGGCTCTGGCCGCAGCGAAGGCCGCCGGGCTCGATCCGGCCGAAACCGACAAGGCGCTGACCTTGGTCAACTGGGGCACGAACGACGGTGCGGCATAATGCTGATGATGACCCCCGCCGCAGCCAAGATGAAGCGAAAGCTGGAAGGGCGGGAACGGGAGGCGCGGCGGGGGCGTCTCGGGCAGGCCCGCTTTGACGCTCTGGCCGGTGAACTGGCTGCGGTGATCCGGCTGGCCTTCGAGGCCGGGGCAACGGCGACGCTGTTCGGGCTTGAGGGGCCTTTGCGGCACGGCATTCGCAGCGACCTATGCCTGATGGGCTGGACTTGGGAAAGCGCGGACCTGATGGCCCGCGAACTGCTGGACGAGGCGTTCAAGCGTGTTCGCGCGGTGCGCCCGACATGGAACGAAGGACAGCCGGAATGGGTGATCGAGGCCGGAACGCTGATCGAGCGGACCCGCTGCATCAACTGCGGCAAACCCTTGCCCGAGGGACATCACAAGTATTGCGGGGAAATCTGCGCGGACTCGAAGCGCAGGCGCGTTGCCCGGATCAAGGAGGCCAGCGAGGATCGGGCGGTGGTGTTGGCGATCCGCTCGACCTGACCGCGCGGTGCGAATGGTGCGGAGAGGCTTTGCCAGACGGTGTGCGGGCAAACCGGGCGTTTTGTGACAAGACTTGCCGCAACTCCTACTTCAACGCCCTGGAGGCCAAGGCCCGGCTCGAAGCGAAGGCAGATCGACCGCCCTGCGCATGGTGCGGCGATCCAGTGGCGCCAGAGAAGCCTGCGACAGCTCGCTATTGCTGCGAGCGGTGCCAGACCGCAGATCGACGGGACAGGGACAAGAGGCGACGCCCGCGTACGTGTCCGCATTGCGGCGGATCGTTCTTCGCCTGCAATTCAGGGCAGGTGTATTGCTCGCGGTCCTGTCGCAGCCGCGCGAAGATGAAGAACAAGCCCCGGCCCTGCGACTGGTGCGGCATGATGATGCCCAAGCCCAAGGCGACGACTCGGTTTTGCAGCAAGTCCTGCGGTGCCCATGCCCGAGAGGCCCGCCGGAAGGGCTGACCCGCGCGCGCAGGGGGGGGGCACGGCTATCTGTCCACGGTGGACAGATAGCGCCAGAGGCTGAACCGCGCGCGTAGGGGTGCACGTTTTGCAGGGGTGCATGTGGTGCAGGGGGGCTGAGCATCTGGCAACCGTTGCCAGATGCCGGCTGACCCGCGCGCGTGGGGCACGGTGAGTCATCTGCTAACGGTTTGCAGATGGACGCCGACGCTGCGCAGGAGCGTGGCGAGGTGGCTTCTGATGGCCGACCGAAAACAGTTGAGGACGACAACGGTTTGCCAGCAACCTCCGCCGACCTTGGCCTACGCCGCGATGAGATCCACGAGGCGCGGTGCGAGGCTCACTGGGGAAATCCCCAGTGACGAGCCGCGCGGGAGTGCATTTTGGGGATGATGGGCGCAACGTGGGGCGCAGCCTTGCAGCGCGCCTAAAAGTCAATAAAATCAATATCTTATAGGGCGAATTGGCGGAGAGACAGGGATTCGAACCCTGGAGACGGTTTCCCGCCTACACGCGTTCCAGGCGTGCGCCTTCGACCACTCGGCCACCTCTCCGTGACAGGCTGTCTACCCTCGGCCGGGGGCGCGATGCAAGAGGAGTTTGGCCACTCTCGCCCCCCCTGCCCCGCGACCCTCCGGCACGGGTCCGAAGCCGAGTGTGCCATGGCCGAGGCTAACCGCCCAGATGCACCGTCACCCGCCGGTTCTGACGGCCCTTCTTCTCGATCTTGCCAAGACGGACCGCGCCGATCTCGCCGGTGCGGGCGACATGGGTGCCGCCGCAGGGTTGCAGGTCGACCGGGGCCTCGCCGGAGCCGATGCGGACAAGGCGAACACGCCCCGTGCCGCGCGGCGGGGCCGCCGACATCGTCTTCACGAGCCCCGGACCGGCGTCGAGTTCGGCCTCGGTGATCCACTGCTCGGCGACCGGAAGATCGCGGGCGATCAGATCGTTCAGGGCCGCCTCGAGCGCCCCCTTGTCCCCGGGCGCCTCGGGCATGTCGAAGTCGAGCCGCCCCTTGTCGGCGCCGATGGCGCCGCCGGAGACCGGCAGCGGAATGACCACCGACAGCAGATGCAGCGCGGTATGGACGCGCATATGCCCATAGCGGCAATCCCAGTCGAGATGCTGGGTGAGTTCGGCTCCAACCGGCGGCAGGGCGGCACCCTCGGGCGCCAGCAACAGCTCGGCCCCCGCCTCGCTCTTGACGGTGTCGGCCACGATCATCTGGCCGCCCTGCCAGACCAGCCGCCCGGTGTCGCCGGGCTGGCCGCCGCCGCGCGGATAGAAAAGCGGCGCCGACAGCACCACGCCGCCCTCGGCATGGGCGGTGACCGTGGCGGGCGCCTCCCTGAGATAGGGGGCCTTGCGGTAAAGCGGGCCGGTCAACGTGGGCCATCTCCTCCATCGGCATCGGCGTCGCCGCCGAGATCCGCGAGCGGCTCGGGCTGGGGTTCGGCGCTCTGGCGCGGCAGGAACGGACCCGGCGGCTGCGGCGCAGGCCGCTCGCGCAGGGTTTCGGGGTTTCTGAGCCAGATGTCGCGCTGGGCGAAGGGGATCTCGATCCCTTCCTCCGCAAACCGGCGGGCAATCTCATGGTTCAGTTCGGTTCGCACCGAAAGCCCGTAGTTGATGTCGCGCAGAATGACCCGAAGCTCGAATTCCAGCGCATCGGCGCCGAAGCCCTGGAACACCACCAGCGGCGCCGGGTTCACCATCACCAGCGGATGGCTTTCGCCGATTTCCATGAGGATCTTCTCGACCTTGCGGGTGTCGCTGCCATAGGCGACACCGACCTTGAGGATGACCCGCCCGGTCAGGTTCTGCCGGGTCCAGTTCGTCACCTGCCCGGCGATCAGATCGGCATTGGGCACGATCACGTCGGTGCGGTCGAAGGTCTGGATCCGGGTCGAGCGGACCGAGATATCCTTGACGATCCCCATCACGCCCCCGACCTCGATCCAGTCGCCCTGGCTGACGGGCCGCTCGATCAGCAGGATGATGCCCGAGACGAAGTTCTGCACGATGGTCTGAAGCCCGAAGCCGATACCGACAGACAGCGCACCGGCGACGATGGCCAGCGAGCTGAGGTCGATGCCCGCGGTCGTCACCGACACCACACCGGCCAGGAAGATCCCGACATAGCCCACGCCCGAGATCAGCGCGGTCTGCCCGCCCGGGTCGATCTTTGTCTTCGGCAGTACGGTCGAGCGCAGCATGCCCTGCACCAGCCGGGTCAGCGCATAGCCCAGCGTGAAGACCACGACGAAGGTCAGGAAGCTCGTCGGCGAGATCCGGGTGCCGCCGATGCTGTAGCCCGCGGTGAAGCGCGTCCAGAGCTCGGTCAGGTCGGCGATGCGCGCGCCCCAGATCAGCGCCAGCACCGGCATGGACAGCAGCACCAGCATCATCCCGATCAGCACCGGGATCAGGTCGCCGCCATTCTCGGGGTCCTCGACATCGCGGCCCATCAGGATGGCGTAGATATCGGTCACAAAGCGCTGCAACAGCAGCAGGAACCCCATCAAAGCCAGCGTCAGGATCGAGGGATAGACGAAGAAATCGCCCGCCTCGGCATAGCCCACCGCCGCCAGCAGCGGCCCGATCAGCCCGGCCCCGATGGCGGCGCGGCCGAAGAAGGCGGCGACGCGGTTGCGATAGGGCCGCTCTTCGGGGCTTTCGGCGCTGTCGGCCCGGGAATGCGCCAGCAGAAGCTGGCCCATCCGCGACAGCATCAGCCCGGCCAGAAGCAGGATCGGGAAGCTCAGGACCGCCACCGCCTCGGCGGAGTAGGTCTCGACCTTGCTGACTTCCTGGGCCAGCATCGCCAGCGCCAGGATCAGCCCGATGATCCAGGAATTGAACCTTCCCTCGGCGCGCCGCTCGGGCGGCAGGGTCAGGATGGCGCGGCTGACGCCCAGCTGGGCGAAGACCCGGCCCCCCAGCCAGCCCGCGGTGAAGATCGTGAAGCCGAGGATCGGCAGGATCTGCGCCAGCCGCTCGGTGCGAAGCCCGAGCATCGCCGAGGATTTCAGCGCCCCCGCCAGCAGCACGATCCCCAGCGTCGGCACCACGATCTGGCCGAGCGATGCGATGCCGGAAAAGAGTGTCCGTCCCCGGCCCCGGCCGCGCTGGGCCAGAAACACCGACAGCATCTCCATCCAGCGGCGGCCCCTGACCGTCAGGAGGGCTGCCAGGGCCAGAAACAGCAGCGTCACGGGCAGCGCGCTTCGCATGGTCGCGCGCGCATTGGGGTTTTCCCAGTTCGACGACAGCTCGTTGCCGACCTCGACAAGGGTGCCGCGGATCGCGGTCAGACCGGCGGCCCAGTTGACCGGGTTCACCGGCGAGGGTCCCAGCTGCAGCAGCTGATCGGCCTGACGTTCGCGGATGATCTGGTCGATCTCGCGGATCAGGCCGTCGGCCCGGCTATAGGCCTCGACCGCCTTCAGGCTTGGCGCCTGCGCCTCGTTCAGCTGCTTAGTCAGTTCCGCCCGGCGCTTGGCGATTTCCTGCGGCTCGGTCTCGCCCTCGGCGGGCGGATCGCCCAGCGCCGAGATCTGGTCGCGCAGGGTCTTGATCCGGGCCGAGTTGATGTTCTGCGCGTCGAGAAACCGCGTGCGCCAGTCCACCAGTTCGCCACGCAGCGTATCGAAGGCGGCCGTCGAGGCCTTGCCCTCGGCAAGAACCTTCTCCACCCGCGAGGCGACCTTGTTCCACTGGGCGTAATCGGGGCCCTCCTGCTGGGCCTGGGCCTGAGCCAGCGCGGGGGTGGAGAGTACGGTCGGCAAAACGGCTGTGGCCAGGACGGCCAGCAGCGCAAAAAGGAAACGAAACTTCATCCGGCGAACACCTCCGGCATCGACCGTTTGGGGCCGTCCATCCAGGACGGCACGGGCAGGCCCTTCCCGCGCAGAAAGGCGGGATCGAAAAGCCGCGACTGATAGCGGGTACCGGAATCGCACAGCATGGTGACGATCCTGTGGCCCGGACCCATCTCGCGGGCCATCCGCATGGCGCCCGCGACATTGACCCCCGACGAACCGCCAAGGCAAAGCCCCTCCTGCGCCAGCAGGTCGAAGACCACGCCCAGCGCCTCGTCGTCGCCGATGCGGCAGCAGAAATCGGGGGTGAAACCTTCAAGATTGGCGGTGATCCGGCCCTGTCCGATCCCCTCGGTGATCGAGGAGCCCTCGGATGTCATCTCGCCGGTGGTGTAATAGCTGTAGAGGGCGGCCCCATGGGGATCGGCCAGCCCGATCCTCACGCCCCTGGGCTGCAGCGCCATCGCGGTCCCCGCCAGCGTTCCGCCCGAACCGACCGCGCAGATGAACCCGTCGATGCGGCCGCCGGTCTGCTCCCAGATCTCGGGGCCGGTGCCCTCGGCATGGGCCTGGCGGTTGGCGGTATTGTCGAACTGGTTGGCCCAGATCGCGCCATTGGCTTCGGTCTGCGCCAGCGCCTCGGCCAGACGGCCCGAATAGCGCACGTAGTTGTCGGGGTCGCGATAGGGTTTCGCGGGCACCTCGACCAGCTCGGCCCCGGCCAGGCGCAGCATGTCCTTCTTCTCGCGGCTTTGCGTCTCGGGGATCACGATCACCGTGCGAAACCCCATCGAGGCGCCGACCAGCGCCAGCCCGATGCCGGTATTGCCCGCCGTGCCCTCGACGATGGTGCCGCCCGGCGCCAGCGCGCCGCGCGCCACCGCATCGCGGATGATCCACAAGGCGGCGCGGTCCTTGACCGACTGACCCGGATTGAGGAATTCGGCCTTGCCGAGGATCTCGCAGCCGGTCGCCTCCGATGGCCCTTTCAGGCGCACCAGAGGCGTATTGCCGACCAGATCGGCCAGATCGCTCCGTATCGCCGCCATGTGCGTCTCCCTCTGCCTGCCGGTTTCGTCATTGCTACCGGCGCCCCGGAGGGAACTCAAGCCGGGGGCCGGAAGGCCTCACGGTGACGTGCAAGCCAGAGAAGCGACAGGATGAGCGGGGCATTGCCGATCTCGCCGGTATCGACCAGATCCATCGCCCGCGCGAAAGGCACCACATGGGCACGGATGTCCTCGCCCTCGGCCGGGACCCCGCCCAGACCGCCCGCATCGGCCCCAAGATCGGCCTCGCCCACGAACGAGTAGATGTATTCGGCCTTCGCGCCCGGCGAGGTGTAATAGCCAAAACAGCGATGCAGCGCCCCGATCGTCAGCCCCGCCTCTTCGAGCGCCTCGCGGCGCACCGTCTCTTCGGGGGTTTCGCCCGGGTCGATCAGCCCGGCGATGGCCTCGACCGACCAGACCTGGCTGTCGCCCCGTGCATAGGGCCCCGCGCGCACCTGTTCGATCAGCAAGACCGCATCGCGGGCCGGGTCATAGGGCAGCACGGTCGCGGCGTCCCCCGTCAGGAAGGCCGCGCGCACCATCTCGTCGCTCATGCGCCCGTCGAAGCGGGTATGGCGGAAGGTATATTCCTCGACCGCGAAGAAATTCGCATAGGGCTGGACCCGGGCGGTCTCGACGATATCGCCCGGGCCGGTCGGCTTGCGCAGGGTGGCAGGCCCCGGCTGGCGGGCGCGCAGCGTCGAGGCGGCGCGGGCCAGGATCATCCGGTAGCGCCGCGCAGTCACCTCGGGCGGGCGGTCGGGATAGCCCAGCATCGCCTCCGACGCGGCCTCGGTCACCAGATCGCCCCAGCGCCTGCGCCAGCCGTCAAGATCCCAGGGCGCGCCCGGCACGAGCCCCGCGCGGTCATGGGCATAGACCCCGGCCTTGACGGCCCCCCCGGCGGTCTCGACCGAAACCTCCTGGCGGTCGAAGCCATAGCCGCCCTCGTAATAATCGAGCCGCGCACGGTCTTCCGCCGTCAGCCCGTCGACTAGAAGCCCCTCGGCCTGCTTGCCGGGTTCGGGCAGGATCAGCGGAAAGCTCTCGCCCTCGGCCAGCCGCACGGCATGATCCGCCAGACGCGCGGGCCGCGTCGTCAGCGTGCCGGCCGGGCGGTCCAGCACCCGCGCCAAAAGCGGCAGATGGCACAGCGTGCCATAAAAGAACATGCGTTCCATGTTCGTGTCCTTCAGGTCCAGAAATGTGACACGGCTTCGACCGCCAGCCCGGCCAGAACGCCGCCGACCAGCAGCACGCCCATCGCCGCGGGCGAGGTGAAAAGCTGCACCCCGTAGTCGGCCGCCAGCCCGATCCAGCCCAAGACCGCCGCAACCGGATCGCCAAAGCGCATCTCGACGGTGCGGGCATAGGCCCGGGCCCCGGCATGGATCAAGAGCGCGTAGAAGACCAGCACCACGGTCGTGCGCAGTCCCGCCGTGACCGCCAGCCCATAGCCCTGCCCCGCGAGCCGGCCCATGACGAACCAGCCCGCCAGCGCCCCCACCGCCGCGTTGACGGTGAAGAAATGGCCCAGATCCATGCCCTCGGGAAAGCTCGGCACAAGCGCGACGGAGGCGGCCCAGGCCAGCCCTCCGTAGAGAAGGAATGCGACAAGCTTGGCGGCGGTGGGCATGGATCAGGCGGGCATTCGTCAGGTGGGCCGTGCAACGGTCAGTTGAGTCACGTCGCAGTTTCCGCTTTGGAACGTGGCCGCGCAAGAGGCGAGGTAGAGGTTCCACATGCGCCGGAACCGCGCGTCGAACCCAAGCCGCGCGACATCGTCCCAGCGCTCGTTGAAGGTTTCGTGCCAGCGCCGGAGCGTCAGCGCATAGCTATCGCCGAATTCCATCGAGCGCCGGATTTCCAGCCCGGCTGCACTGGCCTGGGCGCGCAGCACGCCGGGACTGGGCAGCATGCCACCCGGAAAGATGTATTTCTGGATGAAATCGACGCCCTTGCGATAGATCTCGTAGCGCCGCTCCTGCACGGTGATGACCTGCAGCGTCGCCTGCCCGCCGGGCTTGAGGCAGTCGGTCACCTGCCGGAAATAGGTCGGCCAGTATTTCTCGCCCACCGCCTCGAACATCTCGATCGAGGCGATCCCGTCATAGCGCCCGGTCTCGTCGCGATAGTCCTGCAGCTTGATCTCGACCCGGTCGGAAAGCCCGGCCTTGGCGATCCGCGCGACGGCATAATCATGCTGTTCGCGGCTGATGGTCAGCCCGGTGACCTTCAGCCCCCGCTGTCCGGCGGCATATTCGGCGAAACCGCCCCAGCCGCAGCCAATCTCCAGCACATGATCGCCCGGCGCCACCCCCATCTGGTCGACCATGGCCGCGTATTTCAGCTCCTGCGCGGCCTCGAGGCTTTCCTGCCCGGTGCGGAACAGCGCCGAGGAATAGGTCATCGTCTCGTCGAGCCAGAGCCCGTAGAAGTCGTTGCCCAGGTCGTAATGGTGAGAAATGTTCTTGCGCGCCTGGGTCTTCGAGTTCCTTTGCAGCCAGAAGCGCAGCCGCTCGTAGGCGCGGATCAGCCCCAGGCCGGGGAACCCGTCGAAGAGTTCGTCGTTATCCGCATGAACGAGATCCATGAAGGCCATCAGATCGGGCGTGGACCAGCCGCCCTCGACATAGGCTTCGCAAAAGCCCAGATCGCCCTCGCGGATCAGCCGGGCGAAGACATCCGGGTCGTGAATGTCCAGCTCGGCCACCGGGCCTGGCGCCCGGCCCTCGGCGCGAAAACGCCGCCCGTCGGACAGCACGAAATCGAGCCGTCCGTGGCCCATTCGGCCTGCGATGTCGAAAACCTGTGCAAAATAGCGCGGCAGGTCGGCCTGCCCCCTGGTACTCGTCAGGACGGTCATCCTGGCTCCCTCGTTCCCTTATGGTTTTTTCTGGTTCTGTCCTGCGATTGTGCAGATCGCGCGCGCCACCGCAACGGCCTACCCCCCTCGCGCCTCATAGGCCGCCAGAGCACGGCGGCGCCCGGCCTCGGGCGTGACGGCCGGGGCGGGATAGGCATCGCCCGGCGAAAGCCCCCAGGCGCGCGGCACCGCGTCGAAATAGGCCAGCGCGCGGGGGGCGGGGCTCTGGCGCCCCTCGGCGATCCAGGCGTCGCGATAGGCGCCGTCGGGGTCGAATTTCTCGGCCTGCGTGACGGGATTGAAGATCCGGAAATAGGGCGCGGCATCGGGCCCCGAGCCCGCCACCCATTGCCAGCCCATGGCATTCGAGGCCGGGTCCCAGTCGATCAGATGCTCGGCGAACCAGTCCATCCCAACCCGCCAGTGGGTCATCAGGTTCTTGGTCAGCCAGGAGGCCGCGATCATCCGCGCGCGGTTGTGCATGGTGCCGGTCACATACATCTCGCGCATGGCAGCATCGACGAAGGGAATGCCGGTCCGGCCGCGCTTCCAGGCCGTGGCCTCGGGGCTGTCGCCTTCTGTCGACCAGGGGAAACCGTCCCAGCCCTCGCGCCAGTTCCGCTCGGCGATATGCGGGCTGTGCCACATCAGATGCCAGCCGAATTCGCGCCAGACCAGCTCCTTGAGGAAGGTCTCGGCCCCGGCCTTGCCCGCGTCCATCGCATTTAGCCCGGCATGCCAGCAGGCGCGCGCCGAAATCTCGCCGCAGGTCAGATGCGCCGACAGGCCCGAGGTGGCGTCGGCTGCGGGCATATCGCGCCGGTCGGCATAATCGGCGATCTTGCGCGTGGCGAACTCGTCCAGCCGGTCCTGCGCCGCCGCCTCGCCGACCGGGGCGAACCGCGCCAGCACCGCCGCGCCCCGGCGGAGCGCCGCGCCCATCCGCCAGGTCCCGATCTCGTCGGAGGCGGGCCAGGTGTCGGGCCGGGGGATCAGCCCCGGTGCGGGGGCGGGCTCGGGAACGGCGCGGTCGCGCACCGCCTTCCAGTAGGGGGTGTAGACCTTGTAAAAGCCGCCCTGCCCGGTCTCGACCGTCCAGGGTTCGAACAGCAGATGCCCGGCGCAGGACCGCGCCTCGACACCGTCTTCGGCCAGAGCGGCCTTGACCGCCTTGTCGCGGGCGACCGAAGCCGGGTCATAGGCGCGGCTCCAGACCACGGCGGCGGCACCGGTCCCGGCAATCACCGCGCGCAGCACGTCAAGCGCGGGACCGCGCCGCAGGATCAGCCGCGAGCCGCGCGCCGACAGGGCCTGCCCGAAACACGCGACGCCCTCGCCCAGCCGCCATTTCGCCGCCGCGCCCAGCGCCTCGACCGTTTCGTCATGGATGAAAAGCGGCACGACCGGGCGGCCGGACGCGATGGCACCGGCAAGCGCTGCGTTGTCGCCGAGACGGAGGTCGCGGCGGACCCACCAGATCACGGGCACTTGGTCTGACATTCGGTTTCGTCACATCCCCGATCGACCCCCGCCGCGCGGCGGCACAGGCCGATAGCCACGATAAAGCGGCCCCTGCCCTCGCACGGGCCCTAGAGTTCGGAATCTAGCGCTTCGATGAGGCGGTCAACCTCTTCGGGCAGGGTGTAGTGCAGCAGGCTCAGCCGCAGCACGCCAAGCGCCGGGTCGATCCCCATCGCCTCCAGCACCCGGCGCGCATAGAAATCGCCGCCGCCCGCCAGCACCCCCCTGGCGGCCAGCCGCCCGGCCGCCTCGTGCCCCGGCCGGTCGAGCGCGATCGACACCGTCGGCAGCCGCGCCGGACCGGCGCGCGCAGGCCCCAGCACGCGCAGATCGGGGCGGGTCGACAGATACTCCAGCAACGGTTCCAGAATTGCGGTTTCCTGAATCCGGATCATGCCCGCGACAATCCCCGCCCGGGCATGGGCGTCACGCCCGCCCCGGACATGGTGGTCGTAAAGCGCGTCGATATAATCCGATATCCCGGCCACCGCCGCCACCTGGGCATGATCGGGACCAGCCGGATCGAACCGGCGCAACACGTCCTCGGCATTGAACCAATGGCCTTGGTTGGGCAGTTGATAGGCCAGCTCGCGGCGGATCAGCATCACGCCCTGATGCGGCCCATAGGTCTTGTAGGTCGAGAAAAGATAGATGTCGGCCCCCAGCGCCGGGATGTCGGGCAGCCCGTGCGGGGCGAAGCTGACCCCGTCGACGCAGGTGAAGGCGCCCGCCCGCCGCACCATAGCGGTGATCCGGGCCACGTCGTTGACCTCGCCGAGGATGTTCGAGGCATGCGGAAAACAGACCAGCCGCACCGTCTCGTCCAGCAAAGGCTCAAGCGCCGCGGGGTCGAGATGCCCGGTCCCGGGATCGACCTTCCATTCCCGCAACTCGATGCCGCGCGCCGCAAGCCGCCGCCAGACGCCCGAATTGGCCTCGTGATCCTGATCGGTGACGACGATGGCCTGGCCCGGCTCGATCCAGGCGCCGAAGGCCTGGGCCAGAACATAGGTATTGGCGCTGGTCGAGGGGCCGAAATGCAACTCGTCCCGGCCGACGCCCAGATGTGCGGCCAGACGGGTGCGGGCCTCGTCCATCTCTTCGCCCGCCAGGCGCGACGTGGGGAAGGCGCCGTAGGGCTGAACCTTGCGCTCCTGGTAAAAGCGGTGCAGCCGCCAGATCACGTAGCGGCATGCATAGGACCCGCCCGCATTCTCGCAGAACACCTTGTCGCGCAACTCCTTGTACCGGAAGGCCGGAAACTGGTTGCGGACAAATTCGGTATCGAGCGCAACCATTCCCCACCCGGACGCTGCGTGGCCATTCCAACCTGTCTAATCGGCCAAGTGCGGCCACGCAACGCCTTGAAATCCGGAGATTACGCTCTAGCCCCGCCCGAATCGCCCTAATGCGCCTCGGCCTGAAGACCGCGGAAGATGGCAAAGCACATCATCAGCAGCACCAGCGTGAACGGAAGCCCGGTCGAGATCACCATCGCCTGCAGCGCCGACAGTCCGCCGCCGACCAGCAGCACGATGGCGACCGCCCCCTCGAAGGCGCACCAGAACACCCGCTGGGGCAGCGGCGCATCGATCTTGCCGCCGGCAGTGATCGTGTCGATCACCAGGCTGCCCGAATCCGACGAGGTGACGAAGAAGACGATCACCAGCACGATGCCGATCACCGAGGTGACCGACGCCCAGGGCAGCGCCTCGAGCATCGCGAAGAGCGACATCGGCGGGTTGTAGCTGTCGATCACCTGCGCCTTGACCGCGCTGTTCACCGGGTCGGACAGCACCTGGTCGATGGCCGCGCCGCCGAAGACCGCCATCCACAGCACACAGACCAGGCTGGGGATCAGCAGAACGCAGACCACGAATTCGCGCACCGTCCGGCCGCGGCTGACGCGGGCGATGAACATGCCGACGAAGGGCGACCAGGAAATCCACCAGGCCCAGTAGAAGGCGGTCCAGCCCTGCATGTAATCGGTATCCTCGCGCCCGAACGGGTTCGAGAGCGCGGGCAGATCCTTGACATAGGCCAGCATGCCCTCGCCGAAATCGGCAAGGATGGTGCCGGTCGGCCCGGCCACCAGCACGAAGACCAGCAGCAGAGCGGCCACGACCATGTTGATTTCCGACAGCACCTTCACCCCGCCATCGAGCCCGCGCAGCACCGAGATCAGGGCGATCGCGGTGATGCCGGTGATCAGCAGGATCTGCACCGTCAGATCCTCGGGCACCCCGAAGACATGGTGCAGCCCGGCATTGGCCTGCTGCGCCCCGAAGCCCAGCGAGGTCGCCAGCCCGAAGAGCGTTGCGAAGACCGCGATGATATCGATGACATGGCCGGTCCAGCCCCAGATCCGTTCGCCGAAGATCGGGTAGAAGGCCGACCGGATCGTCAGCGGAAGCCCCTTGTTATAGGTGAACAGCGCCAGCGCCAGCGCCACCACCGCGTAGATCGCCCAAGGGTGCAGCCCCCAGTGATAGATCGTCGCCGCCAGCCCCATCTCGCGCGCGGCATCGACATTGCCGGGGATCAGGCTGCCATCGGCGGCAAAGGGCGAGGGCGTGCCCAGCGGCTGGGAAATCGCCATGTGATAGACCGGTTCGAGCACGCCGAAGAACATCAGCCCGATGCCCATCCCGGCGGCGAACAGCATCGCGAACCAGCCCGCATAGCTGTAATCGGGCGTCGCCTCGGCACCGCCCAGCCGGACCCGGCCGACCGGCAGCACGATCAGCGCCAGACAGAACAGCACGAAGATGTTGCCCGCGCTGAGAAACACCCAGTCGAAGGTCGAGGTCAGGAACGGCCTCAGCCAGCCGAAGACCGCCTCGGCCTGGCCCGGCAGCGCCAGCGCATAGAAAACGAAGGCCATGATCGAAAGGCCCGAGACCAGAAAAACCGGGTTGTGAATGTCAAAGCCGAACGGACCCAGGCTGCCTTCGATATTGTCCTGACCGATTTCGTAATCGGTCTCGATCAGGTCCACCTCGCCCTCGGGCGCCGGAATTCCCTGATCGGTCAGGTCCTGGGACGTCTGATCGGTCATGTTTTCCCCTTCATGTCTGTGGCGGTCGCCGCCGGTCGCGACCCGTGTCTTCTTCGGTTTCTCGTTCAGGGCCGCCGGACCGGGGCCCCCGGCCCTATTGGGCGCTAGGGGCGCACCAGCAGGACCGAGGCCTTGGCATGGCTTGCCAGCCTGCCCCCGTGCGACGGGAAGACATGCTCGGCCCATCCGGGCACATGGCTTGCCATGACCACCAGATCGGCGCCCGACTCTTCAAGCGCGCGCACCAGCGCCTCGTCGAGTTCGGCCGCCGGGTCCGGGCTGACCATCAGCCGCGAGGCCACCCGGTGGCCATGCCGGTCGGCCTCGGCCGCGGCAAAGGCATCGAGCTTCCAGCGATACTCCTCGGGCGACTGCGCGACCGCGCCCGGCTGCGGCGCGGCCACGGCGACATAGGTCACGCCGATGCCATAATGGCGCGCCAGATCTCCGGCCACCTCGCAGGCGCGCGTCAGCCGGTCGGCATGGGCAAGATCGACCGGCACCAGGATCTGCTTGAACATCATGCCCTCCTTGCGCTTCGTCACATCCGGCGGCCCAGTGGGCGCCCCGATGCAGAACCTCCACCCGACGGGCAAAGGCGCCAGTCAGTCGTCCCGGACTCGGTCATGCCGACACCTGTCGCGCCGCCACCGCCCCCGGACAGGCGGCGTTCCGTTGCGCCAAACCTTAGGACGTTTTCTTCGAAAGACCAAGTGCGGGGAAGAGCCCGGCCAACGACACGCCCGGAAAGGGCGAAGCCAGAATCCAATTAATATTTTTATTTTCAATATATTAGACGACTCTCCTTCCGCAAGTCAGACCGAACGCCAGAGCCGCCAGAGCTTCACTCTGCAAAGCAAAGGGCGCGGAGTTTGCCTCCGCGCCCCATCTCCGCAAGCCTTTGCTTCGACACGCCCACCGCCGATCCGGCCCGGGCCGGTTTAAGGCCCGGTCGGCTCAGGCGTTGACGTCGACCACGACGCGACCCTGGACCTTGCCGTTCAGGATGTCGGCCCCGAGCCCGGGCAGATCCTCCAGCGTCGCGTGACGGATCATGCCCTTCAGCCGATCCATCGGCAGGTCCGTCGCGATCCGCTGCCAGGCGCGCAGACGGTCCTCGTAGGGCCGCATCACGCTGTCGATGCCCAGAAGGTTCACGCCGCGCAGGATGAAGGGCGTGATCAGAGCGCCCTCGATGGCGGCGCCGCCCGCAAGGCCCACGGCCGCGACCGAGGCGCCGTATTTCATCTGCTTCAACACCCGGCCCAGCATCGCGCCCGCCACCGGATCGACGCAGCCCGCCCAGATCTCGCTTTCCAAGGGCTTGCGCGTCACCTCGGACAGGTCCTCGCGCGGCACGATCCGGCTGGCGCCGAGATCGCGCAGATAGCTTTCGGACCCGGGGCGGCCGGTCACCGCGGCCACCTCATGGCCCAGATGCGCCAGCACCGCCGTCGCCACCGAGCCCACGCCCCCCGAGGCGCCGGTGACCAGAACCGGGCCGTCGCCGGGCCTCAGCCCCTGATCCTCCAGCGCCAGCACCGCCAGCATCGCGGCCATGCCCGCCGTGCCGACCGCCATCGCCATCTGGGTCGACAGCCCGTCGGGCAGCGGCACCAGCCAGTCGGCCTTCACCCGCGCCCGCTGGGCATAGCCGCCCCAATGCACCTCGCCCACGCGCCAGCCGGTCAGCACCACCCGGTCGCCGGGCTTGTAGCGCGGATCGGCGCTTTGCTGGACCACGCCCGCGAAGTCGATGCCCGGCACATGCGGCCAGCTGCGCACCAGCCCGCCGCCCGATCCCAGGCAAAGCCCGTCCTTGTAGTTCAGCGTCGAATATTCGACCGCGACCGTGACATCGCCCTCGGGCAGCCGGTCCTCCGACAGATCCTGCACCGAAGCACGGGTCTTGCCCTCCGCATCCTTCTCGACGACCAGCGCTCTGAACATGCCTGTTTTTCCCTCTTTCCGTGTCGGGCGTCCCTACCCGATCAGGTCCGGCATCAGAAACAGATCGGTCGGCGCGGTCAACACCCCGGCGGCGGTCAGCATCGCGTGGATCTGGCCGCGGTGATGGGTCTGGTGGTTGAACATGTGAACGACGCAGACCGCGCGCGGCACCACCATCTCGCGCCCCGCGGCCCCCGAATACCAGGCCAGATCGCCCGCAAGACCGGCCTCGGTCAGGCCCTGCGCCCAGCGGCTGATGCGGGCATCGGTGATCTGCCGCTTGGAGCGGTATTCCGACCAGTCGGCAACGAAATGAGCGCTGTCGGACAACCCCACATGGGGCGCCTCCCAGCCGTCGAGCCGCGACATCCAGACGTGATCGGCCCAGAGCAGATGCGCCATGGTGCCCTGGATCGACCCCCAGAAGGCGCCGCGCCCGGCCGTGCGGGCGGCCTCGTCCATCCCGGCCACCTCTTCCATCATCGCGCGGTTCTGCCAGCGATTGTATCGTGCCATCAGCCGGCACCAGCCCGCCGTGACCATTGCCTGTCCCATCGGTCCCCGTCCTCTTGCCTGGCCCCCTTTTGGCAGACCCGCGACGCGGAGGCGAGTCCCGCCAATGGTCTTGAGCGGAGCCCGGCGCACCGCTAGCGTTACCTTGCACCCATTCCCAATGCGAGGGACCTCCATGACCGTTCGCCTGATTCTCGCCAGCACCGCGGCCCTGATTGCAGGGTCGGCCGCCTGGGCCACCGACGCCGATCTGCTCGTGTTCGACTATCCCGGCTTCGAGAACGCGGCCTTCCACACCAAGTACAAGGACAAATACGGAGACAACCCGACCTTCACCTTCTTCGGCGACGAGGAAGAAGCGTTCCAGAAACTGCGCTCTGGCTTCCGGACCGATGTCAGCCATGTCTGCGCGGGCTCGGTCACGAAATGGGTCGAAGCCGGCATTCTCGACCCCTGGGACACCTCGAAGATCCCTGCCTGGGGCGATCTGAACGCCGATCTCAAGGGCACCGACGTGGCCGATACCGGCGCCGACGTTTATTTCGTGCCGACCGATTTCGGCTCGACCGGGATCGCCTATAACACCGAGGAGGTGCCGGCCGAGGACGTGGCCTCGCTCGAGGTCTTCAAGGACCCGAAATACGAAGGCCGCGTGACCCTGCCCGACAACGTGGACGACACCTTCGCGCTGGCCTATCTGGCGACCGGCACCACCAACTGGACCCATGCCACGGATGCCCAGTTCGACGCGGCCGTGGAATGGCTGCGCGAGGTGCATCCGAACCTGCGCACCTACTGGACCGATCCGGCCGAGCTGGCGCAGCTTCTGGCCTCGGGCGAGGTGCTGGTGGCCTGGGCCTGGAACGAGACCCTGCCCACGATGGTCGAACAGGACTTCCCCATCGGCTTCCAGCGCGAGGCCAAGGAGGGCTCGTCGCTCTGGCTGTGCGGCTATGTCGATCTCAAGGACGGCCCCGGGTCGGAAGAGAAGGCCTACGACTTCCTGAACGCCATGCTCGACCCCGCCGCGACCCAGGCGCTGCTGGATGCGGGCTATGGCCAGTCGAACGACAAGGCGATGGCCGAAATCGGCGACGAGGCGCTGACCGCGGTCGGGCTCGGCCCGATCGACGTGCCGGTGCTGGCGCAACTGCCGATGCCGGGCGAGCTGCGCGAAAAGCAGTCGGCGGCCTTCGAGAAGATCAAGGCGGGCTTCTAGGACCCGACGCCGCCGAGGCGGCAGCCTGAACCGGGTCGGCGCTCCTGCCGGGGCGCCGACCAGTCCGGACGGCTCGGCCCTTGCCGACCCGTCCGGACCCGCTGACGAGCCGCGGCCCTTCGCGGGCCATCTTTGCTCTGTCGCCAAGCCCTTGGCGGTGGCCTCTGCTAGTGAGAGACCGTCGAAAAGGCGTTCATGATGACGACGCCGCCCACGATCATGGCGATCCCCACTATGGCCGCCGCATCCAGCGATTGCCGGAAGATCGTGACGCTGACCAGCGCGATCAGCACGGTGCCCAGTCCCCCCCAGACCGCATAGGCAATGCCGAGAGGAATCGTCTTGAGAGCGATCGACAAGAGATAGAAAGAGGCGATGTAGAACAAGGCCATGACCGCAGTCGGGCCAAGCCTGGTGAACTGCTCCGATTTCAGAAGGAAACTGGAGCCCGCGACTTCGCAGAGGATCGCTCCCGCAAGAGCGGAATAAGACACAAGGTAAGAGGGCATGAGGTCTGCGCTTTCCCGACCGCAACCGAGCGGTCTGTCTGTAGTGAGGATCGGGAAAGCCCATAGACAAGCCAGAGTGCCGTCCCGATCGGATCAGGTCGAACACCGTGGCTGCGAAGAACCCGTCGCAAGACGGGCGCAGGAGACACCACCCTGCTACTCTATTGCCGGTGGCTCCATGATCGGCATGACGCGCGGAGGGATCAATCGCGAACCGACCACGCCCGCTGTCAACCGGCGGGCATTTCCCGCCCAGCCCCCCATTTGCGGCCCGGTCCGTGCGGGACCGCCCGATGCGCGGCCGGGGCGGGGCGATGCCGCGAAACCGTCCACGCGTGGTCTCGCGGCAGACGCACAACGAACAGGCGACCTTCAAAACGAATCGGATTAGGGTTAACAAGATGTTGCGGCCTTGCGTCGCGCGTCCGGCCGCCACAGCTTTGGGGCGCAATTCATGAGGTGACCAGATGACCAGATTTGCCCCGAGCGCCGCCTTCGTCCTTGCCCTTCTTGCCGGTCCCGCAGCCCTTGCCGCACCGGGTTTCGGACCGCTGATCGACCCCCAGGGTCTGGCCGAGGCGCAGGCCGCGGTCGCGCCGCTTGTGCTCGATATCCGCAGCGGCCCCGATGGCGCCGCCCCGGTCTTCGAGGCTGGCCATATTCCCGGCGCGGTCTCGGCGCCCTACGGGCTGTTCCGCGGCCCGGCCGACAATCCGGGCGCGCTGATCCCCGAGGACCGGTTGACCGAGGTGCTGCGCAGTCTCGGCGTGACCCGGGACCGGCCCACGGTGATCGTGCATCAGGGCAGCGACCCGTCCGATTTCGGCGCGGCCGCGCGGGTTTACTGGACGCTGAAATCGAGCGGGGTCAGCCCGCTTGCGATCCTGAACGGCGGCATGACCGCCTGGAGCGCATCCGGCCTGCCGGTCGAGACCGGCCCGGCGCTGCGCCCCGCGCCCAGCGATATCGAGGTAAGCTTCAGTCATGACTGGCTGGCCACCACCGAGGATGTCGAGGCCATCGTCGCGGGCGACGCGCCCGGCGACCTGATCGACGCGCGGCCCCAATCCTTCTGGGCGGGCAATGCCAAGCATCCGGCGGCGGCCCGGCCCGGCACCCTGCCGCAATCGCGCTATTTCACCCATTCGGGCTGGTTCGGCAGCGACGCCCCCGCCTTGATCAAGCCCGATCTGGTCCCGGATCTCGCCGCGGCCAACGGCTTTGCCCAGGGCGACCGGCTGGTGTCGTTTTGCAATACCGGCCACTGGGCCGCGACGAACTGGTTCGCGCTCAGCGAACTGGCCGGGATCGAGGGGGTCAGGCTTTACCCCGAGTCGATGGTCGGCTGGACCCGCTCGGGGCACGAGACCGCGAACCTGCCCGGCCCGCTTCGCAATCTCTGGAACCGCGTGACCGGACGCTATTGACCCCATGACCGACAGCAGCCAGACGATGCCCGTTCCCCCCCACATCCTGCCCCGAACCGCCGCTTTCGGGCTGTGCGCACTGGCGGTTCTGGCCGTGGCCGCGATGGCCGGGCCACGCTCGGGCGCGCTGCTGATGATCGGGCTCGGCTTCGGGCTGGTGCTTGAGGGGTTGCGCTTCGGCTTTACCGGTCCCTGGCGGCGGATGATCCTGCAGCGGGACGCCTCGGGGCTGGTGGCGCAGATGGTCTGTCTGGCGCTGGTCGCAGCGGCGGCCTTCCCGATGCTGGCCGCCCATCCGGGCGAGCTGGTGGGCGCCCATGCCCCTGTCGGCTATGCGATGGTCGGCGGCGCCTTCGTCTTCGGCGCCTGCATGCAGATCGTGCTGGGCTGCGGGTCGGGCACACTGGTCAATGCCGGATCGGGCAATCTGGTCAGCGCCATCGCCCTGCCCTTCTTCTGTCTGGGCAGCTTTTTCGGCGCCTATCATCTGGTCTGGTGGACCGAGCTTGGCGCGTTGCCGGTTGCCGCGCTGACCGGCACCGGGGGGTTGGCGCTGACGCTGGTGCTGCTGGCCTCGGTCGCGGGGCTTGCGATGGCGCTGGCCGATCCGGGCAAGCGCGCGATCCCGGCGCGCTACTGGCTGGCGGCGGTGCTGCTGGCCGGGCTGGCGATCCTGCATCTGGCGGTGGCGGGCCAGCCCTGGGGCGTCGTCTACGGTCTGGGGCTCTGGGTCGCGAAGGGCGCGGCGGCGCTCGGGGCCGACCTCTCGGGCTCGGCCTTCTGGTCGGCCCCCGCCAATGCCGAGCGGCTGCGCGAAAGCGTGCTGACCGACGTCACCTCGCTGACCGATCTGGGGCTGATCGCCGGGGCGGCACTGGCCGCATTCTGGCGCGACGGGCTGACAGGACGGATCGCCGATCACCCGGCGCGGGCCTGGGTCGCGGTGGTGATCGCAGGGTTCCTGCTGGGCTATTCCTCGCGGCTTGCCTTCGGCTGCAATATCGGCGCCTTCTTCTCGGGGATCTCGACCGGCAGCCTGCATGGCTGGGCCTGGTTCGCGGCCGCTTTCACCGGGTCCTGGTACGGCATCCAGCTTCGGCCCCTGCTGGGGCTTGAGGCGCGCAGATGACCCGGCGCCCGGTCGTTCTGATCCTTCTGACCGCGGCGGCGGGGTTTCTGGCCTTCGACCTCGCGCGGTCCGCCCCGCTCGACCCCTATCTTGCCCCGGCGCTTTTCGCGCTCGGCTCGGGTCAGGCGGCGGGCGGCGCCCATTGTGCGGCCCTTCCCGCGCGCTGACCCCTTGAAGCGCGCGCCGCCTCGGCTTATCTTGGCACCGTCCCGCAAGGGACTATGGCGATAAACGCGCCCGTAATAAGCGGATCGGACCCGGGGGCGGTACCCGGCGGCTCCACCAAATATCCCACATTGGCGGGATCCTGGGGCCGAAACAGGATCGACGGACGTCTAAAGGGGTTAGCTTTTGCCCGGTGAGCTACCACCGTTATCGGTGCAAGCATGATAGTTGCCAATGACAACCGTGCTCCGGTGGCGCTGGCTGCGTAAGCAGTCCGCAAAACCAAATCTTAAGCCCTTGCGTCTAGCAACGTAAGGCGGGGTTCGCAGGTACCTGGCAACAGAAACCTGCACTCTCTTTTCGGTCCGATAAGCGACTGTGTTTCAGTCATTTTTGCTTCCCACTTTCCCAGTGTTCCACAGTCGTGCCGTCGTTTCGTTCCCGTAGGTCCTGCGGGACCGCCTGCCCGCTTGCCTTGCGGTCTGCGTGTCGGCAGAAATGCTCGACCATATCGACAGATATCCCCACCATGTCCGAGATCTTCAGTGCAGAGTAACCAGCGCCCCGGAGCCGGATCACCGCATTGGCTCGCAGGCCATGGGGGACAGCGCCCGCAAGGCTCGGGTGTTTCTGGCGCTCGCGGTCAGACGCCTTCCACATCTGGATCGTGCTGAATGGCTTGCCTTTGCTCTTGCCGTCCTCCCGAAGCAGGCAGGGGCCGCGACGGCGGCACCATTTGGTCATTTCCGCCTCAAGCTCGGGGAAGATTGGGCACCACGGCTTCACGCCGGTTTTCTGCTGCGGCAGGCTGAAACCGCCATCATCTTCGTCGTTCGGGTTGAGGCGCACCACGTCGCTGATGCGCTGGCCAGTGCAGCAGCTCAGGAAGTAGACGCGGCGGATCACTCCCTCGAAGCGCTTTTTTTGCGTATTCGAGTTGCTCGGGGGGCCAAGGCCGGTGCCCCTCACCCTTGGCGAACCGCTCGACGCTTTGTTTCGGATCATGGGCCAACAGTTCGACTGGTCCGTTTGCCCATCCTGACCCTGGAATGGCTGGGAAGTCGGGAGGCTTCACATGCATTTTCAGCGTCGTTGCGGGGGCCGGCCGCAGCGGCGTTTTCTTCGGAGGCAAGGCCACTAAACGCTTTATAAGATACCGGTTCGCTCCCCGCATGTTCGCGGAAGTTCGGGGGGCCGCAGCAAAACGCACCGTATTGATGCTGCGCCATAATGGCGGGATCAGGCAGAAACCTGCACTTCCCCCCATTTTCGAATGATGCGTCTTGGGCAAGCCCGCCGCGCTACCAGCCGCCGGTCAGCGCCCGCCGCAAAAGCCCCGCCCGGCGCGCGACTTCCGCCTCTTCCAGCCCGCCCCCCCGGACGCGATCGGGCCGGGCAGCGGCCCGCTTCAGGATCGCGCCCGTGCGCCAGGCCGTCCGCGCCGCCGGGATCGCACGGGCCGGAAGGCCCGCCGCGTGCGCAGCAGCAAGCCGCGCAAGCCCCGACCGGGCCAGATCGGCAATGGCCTCCGGCCGGTCGTCCGGCAAGGGCTGACGTCCCCGCGCCAGAAGCGCGGGCACCGCCAGAAACCAGCCCGCAAGCCCCATGGCCAGACCCAGATCGGCCAGCGCCGCCTGCCCGTCTTCGGCGCCCAGCACCCGGGCAGCCGCCCCCATCAGCCGACCAGAGGTCGCCGCCAGATGCGCCTTGAGGGCTGCGCCATCGGCGAAGGGTTCGCGATAGGCGTCCCAGCGCCGCGCCTCGACCAGCGGCAGCAGATCGCGGGCAGCCTCGCGGGCCAGCACCTCGGAGAGGGGCGTCGCCACCTCGTGACGGCGGACCGGACCGCCGCCCGCGATTTCCTCCAGCGCGTCCAGCCACCATTGCAGCCGCATCTCGGCGATCAGCGGCTCTTCGGTGACCCAGGGCGCGCGCGCGACCTCGACATTGAAGGCATAAAGCGGCAAGAGCCGCGTCCGCGCCGCGACCGGCGCCGCCATGACCGCCAGAAAGCGGTCGGGATCGCCCTTGCGGACGATCTCGGCACAGGCCTCCAGCGTCATGGGCGGCGCGCGTCGAAGTCGGGCGCGCCGTCACGCACCAGTTTCCAGACCACCGCGTCCAGCAGCGCCTCGAACGAGGCATCGACGATGTTCGGAGACACGCCGACCGTCGCCCAGCGCCGCCCCGCCCCATCCTCGCTGTCGATGATGACCCGGGTCACGGCCTCGGTGCCGCCATTGGTGATGCGCACCTTGAAATCGACAAGCCGCATATCGTCGATGAACGCCTGATAGGGCCCCAGATCCTTGGCCAGCGCCCGCCAGAGCGCGTTGACCGGGCCGCGATCGTTGCCCTCGGCATCGAGGCTTTCCGACACCGACAGCTTCCTCTCGCCATCGACATCCAGCACCACCACCGCCTCGGACAGGGTCACCACCCGGGCGGGATCGAGCCGCCGCCGTTCGACCGTCACCCGGTAACGCTTGATCCGGAAGAAGGCGGGCAGCCGGTCCAGCACGCGGCGCGCGATCAGCTCGAAGCTCGCCTGCGCGGTATCATAGGAATAGCCCTGCCCCTCGCGCACCTTCACCTCGTCGAGGATTTCGGCCAGCCGGGGGTCGTCCTTTGCCACCTCAAGTCCGGCCTCGGCCAAACGGCGGCGCAGGTTCGACTGCCCGGCCTGGTTCGACATCGGGATGATGCGGATATTGCCGGTCGCTTGGGGCTCGACATGCTCGTAGGTCGTGGGGTCCTTCAGGATTGCGCTGGCATGCAGCCCCGCCTTGTGCGCGAAAGCCGAAGACCCGACATAGGGTGCGCTTTTCTGCGGCACCCGGTTCAGGATCTCGTCCAGCAGCCGCGAGGCCCGGGTGATCCCCGCCAGCGCCTCCGGCGTGATCCCGGTCTCGAAACGGCTGGCATAGGGCTCTTTCAGCAGCAGCGTCGGGATCAGCGTCGTCAGGTTCGCGTTGCCGCAGCGCTCGCCCAGCCCGTTCAGCGTGCCCTGCACCTGCCGCGCGCCCGCGTCGATGGCGGCCAGACTGCCCGCGACCGCATTGCCGGTGTCGTCATGGGTGTGGATGCCCAGCCGGGCGCCCGGGATGCCCGCCGCGATCACCTCGGCGGTGATCCGGCCGATCTCGGGCGGAAGGGTGCCGCCATTGGTGTCGCACAGCACGATCCAGCGCGCGCCCGCCTCCAGAGCGGCGCGGCAGCAGTCCAGCGCATAGCCGGGATTGGCCTTGAAGCCGTCGAAGAAATGCTCGGCATCGAACAGCGGCTCGCGGCCCTGCGCCACCAGATGGGCGACGGATTTCGCGATATTGTCGATATTCTCGTCCAGCCCGATCCCCAGCGCCGTGGTGACGTGGAAATCATGGGTCTTGCCAACCAGACAGACCGCCCCGGTGCCCGCGTTCAGAACGCCCGCCAGCACCTCGTCGTTTTCGGCCGACCGCCCGGCCCGCTTGGTCATGCCGAAGGCGGTGAAGGTGGCGCGGGTTTCGGGCCGCGCCTCGAAGAAGGCGCTGTCGGTCGGGTTCGCGCCGGGCCAGCCGCCCTCGATATAGTCGACCCCCAACTCGTCCAGCACATGGGCGATGCGGATCTTCTCGTCGGTCGAGAACTGAACGCCCTGCGTCTGCTGCCCGTCGCGGAGCGTGGTGTCGTAAAGATAAAGGCGGTCTTTCATGCGTCCGCTCCCGCATGGA
The DNA here is from genome assembly GCF_003314725.1 of Rhodovulum sp. BSW8. Taxonomy (NCBI): domain Bacteria; kingdom Pseudomonadati; phylum Pseudomonadota; class Alphaproteobacteria; order Rhodobacterales; family Paracoccaceae; genus Rhodovulum; species Rhodovulum sp. BSW8. The sequence goes on along the minus strand of NZ_QNVX01000006.1, from coordinate 51,866 downwards.
AAAGAAGGGCAGCGCCCGAGCCCGGGAGGGCGCACGCAACGGCCGCGCAGCACAAGACATCGCAGCCGCACCTGCCGCCCCTTCGGCGCAGAACGTCACCAAGGCGCCCTCCCGGGGGGAGGGTCGGGCGCTGCCCGGCGTGCCGCCGGGTGAAACCGCCAAGCCGTTGCACGCTCATTCCAGTGCCTCCAGCCTGGCTGGATCAAAGCCCGCCCCCGGCACCAGCTCGACACCTGCCTTGCTCATCCGCACCTCGACGCCCGCCCCGATCAGCAGCGCCTTCAGACGGTCCACCTCGAAGAAATCCTTGGTTTCCATCGCCGAATTACGCAGTTCGACAAGGCGATCTCTCATTTTATAGAGAAGAATGTAATCGTTACCCCAGAACAGGTCGTCCTCTCCTCCGACCGAGACCGGAATTGCATGAACCATTTTTCCGCGTCGAGACTCGTCGGACAGAAAACCCAACAGCCGCGCATTATCGAGCAACTTCTGAGGCTCAGACTTGAGCGCATTAAGCTTTGAAATAGCCAGATGCGTGTTCAAATCATCAGCAAGTGCTTCGATCACACTCGGATCAGCTTCAAAGTCATTCTCCGGGCTTGGTTCCAGGTTAGCGGTGAAGGTTCGCCAACGTTCAAGAGTATTCTCTGCTAGGCGAACTTTGTCTGCGGTCCAGTCCATAGGCTTTCTGTAATGGGTCATCAGAAGCACAAATCGGATCACCTCGCCCGGCACGCCCTGATCCAGCAGATCCCGCACCGTGAAGAAGTTGCCGAGGCTCTTCGACATCTTCTTGCCCTCGACCAGCAGCATCTCGTTATGCATCCAGACCTTCGCGAAATCGCCTTCGGGATGGGCGCAGCAGCTTTGCGCGATCTCGTTCTCGTGGTGGGGAAACTGCAGGTCGATCCCGCCGCCATGAATGTCGAAGCTCGGCCCCAAAAGCTCATAGGACATGGCCGAGCATTCGATATGCCAGCCCGGCCGCCCGCGGCCCCAGGGGCTGTCCCAGCCCGGCAGGTCACCGTCCGAGGGCTTCCACAGCACGAAATCCATCGGGTCTTCCTTGAAGGGCGCGACCTCGACCCGGGCGCCCGCGATCATGTCGTCGACCGACCGGCCCGACAGCGCGCCATAGTCCTTGTAGGACCGCACCCGGAACAGCACATGGCCCTCGGCCGCATAGGCGTGGCCCTTCGCGATCAGGTCCTCGATCATCGCGATCATCGCGCCGATGAATTCGGTCGCGCGGGGCTCCTGACCGGGCCTCAGCGCCCCAAGCGCGTCCATGTCGGCATGATACCAGCCGATGGTCTCTTCGGTGCGCTCGCGGATCAGCTCTTCCAGCGGGCGCGGATCGCCCGCCTGCTTGCGCGCCAGCGCCGCGGCGTTGATCTTGTCGTCGACATCGGTGAAGTTCCGCACATAGGTGACGTGATCGGCCCCGTAGACATGCCGCAGCAGCCGGTAAAGCACGTCAAACACGACCACGGGCCGGGCATTGCCCAGATGCGCGCGGTCATAGACCGTGGGGCCGCAGACATACATCCGCACATTGGCGGGGTCGAGCGGCTCGAGCCTCTGCTTCTGGCGGGTCCGGGTGTTGTAAAGCTGAATGTCGGTCATGCGGTCCAGATCCTTCGCGCGCGTCCCGCGGCGGGTTCTGGCACATATCCTGTCTGAGGGAAATACGACGCCCGGCCCGCCCGAGGGATGTCAGCGGATAATGCAGCAAATGGGGTTGCGGACGGTCGTCATGCGGGTGTCTTATCAGCGCGGCACGGTCCTGCCAAGCCTGCGATCCCTGTCCCGACGCCCGGAACCCCGCCCCATGTCCGCCCCGACACCCGACCCGACGCCCGACCAGACGCCTGCCCCGATGACCGAAGACCAGATCCTGGCCTTTTGCGACGGCCTGCCCGGAGCCGCGCGCAGCCAGCCCTTCGGCCCGGGAACCGACGTCTGGAAGGTCGGCGACAAGATCTTTGCGCTGATGGCGCCGGGCTCGGGCCGGGTCTCGCTGAAATGTGCCGATCCGGGCTTTGCCGAAATGCTGATCTCGGTCGGCCGGGCGGGCAAGGCGCCCTATCTGCCGCGCGGCGGCTGGATCGCGCTCGAAACCGCCCGCCACGACCCCGAAGAGATGGCCCACCGCCTGCGTGAAAGCTACGACACCGTGCGTGCGAGCCTGCCGCGCCGGGTGCAGGCGACGCTCGACTGACCCCGCCCCCCCTCGACTGACCCCGCTCCCCCCGCTGAGGCACCCCGCCTCCTTGCCCGCCCCGCCGTCCCGGGCCTATCCCGGACCCGAACGGAGGGGACAGGCCATGAATCAGGACGATCTCGCCTATTGGTCGAAACGCGCCGCCGACTGGGCGCAGGCCTACCACTCGGGGCTCCGCGACCGGCCGGTCCGCGCCCACACCGCCCCGGGCGAAACGGCCGCGAAACTGCCCGCCACGCCGCCCGAGACCCCGGAACCGGTCGAGACGATCTTCGCCGATTTCGAGGCGCTGGTGCCGGATGCCATGACCCATTGGCAGCATCCCCGCTTCTTCGCCTATTTCCCGTCGAACGCCTCGCCCGCCTCGATGCTGGCCGAGCAGCTGGCCAGTGCCATGGCCGCGCAATGCATGCTGTGGCAGACCTCGCCCGCAGCGACCGAGATCGAGCAGGTGATGGTCGGCTGGCTGCGTCAGGCATTGGGACTTTCCGACCGCTTCACCGGCACGATCCATGACAGCGCCACTACCGCAACGCTTTCGGCGGTGCTGACGATGCGCGAGCGCGCGCTGGGCTGGGCGGGCAACACCGGGGGTCTCGCCGGGCAGCCGAGGCTGCGGATCTATGCCAGCGCCCAGACCCACAGCTCGGTCGACAAGGCAGTTCGGATCGCAGGGATCGGGCAGGAGAATCTCGTCAAGGTCGCGACCGACGCCGATTTCGCCATGGACCCGACCGCGCTCGATGCCGCGATCCGGGCCGATCTCATGGCCGGGCGGGTCCCGGCGGGGGTCGTTCTGTGCGTCGGCGCCACCGGCATCGGCGCGACCGACCCCATCGCCGCCTGCGCGGCCGTGACCCGGACGCACGGGCTTTATATCCATGTCGATGCCGCCTGGGCTGGCTCGGCGATGATCTGCCCCGAATTCCGGGACCTCTGGGACGGGATCGAGACGGTCGACTCGCTTGTCTTCAACCCGCACAAGTGGCTGGGCGTCCAGTTCGACTGTTCGGTGCAGTTTCTGGCCGACCCGGCGCCGCAGGTCCGCACCCTGGGCCTGCGCCCCGACTACCTGCAGACGCCCGGTCAGGCGGAGGTGACGGATTTCAACGAATGGACGGTGCCACTGGGGCGCCGCTTCCGGGCGCTGAAGCTGTGGTTCACGCTGCGCGCCTACGGGCTCGAGGGCCTGCGCACTCGCATCAGGAACCATGTCTCCTGGGCGGCAGAGGCGCGCGACGCCATTGCGGCGCTGCCGGGGGTCGAGATCGTGACCGAACCGCGCCTGTCGCTGTTCACCTTTGCCCTGAACGACGAGGCCGCCACCGCCGACCTGCTGAGGCGGGTCAACGATGACGGCCGTATCTATCTGACCCAGACCCGCCACGAGGGGCGGTTGGTGATCCGGGTTCAGGTCGGGCCGTTCGACTGCACCCGCGAGGACGTTCTGACGATCCCGCGGGTGCTGGCCGATCTGACCCGGTGACCGGTCAGAACCGGTAGGACACGCGAACCGCCGCGGTGGTCGCGTCGGCGCCCACGCCCGAGCTGCCGAATTCGTCGAAGTCGTGATACAGCACTTCGGCGCCCAGCACCCAGTTCGGGGTCATCTGGTAATCGACGCCGAGACCGACCAGATAGCCGGTTTCGCTGCCAAGCGAGGTGTCGGTGGGCGCGATACCGGCGGTCGCGTAGGCCAGCGTGCGGCCGAAATCGTAGCCGTACTGACCCTTGATCCGCCACACCGAGTCGACCTCTTCCGACCCGAAGTTCAGATCGGGTTCGCCATACTCGACCTCGACGCCGGCAACGGTCTTGCCGAAGTCCCAGCGATAGCCCGCCATGATGCCAAGGGCATCGCTGTCATCGTCCGGGGCCCCGCTATCGGTATCGACGTCGATATAGCCGTAGCTCAGACCGACATAGGCGCCGCCCCAGTCGCCATCGGGCGCGGCAGCCGGCACGGCGGGCACGATCACGGGTTCGGCCGGAGCCGGGGCATAGCTGCCCGCCATCGCCGGGGCGGCCATCGCCGTGGAAAGACCCAATGCGATCGCGGCGGGTGCAAAATAGGATGTCATTGTCTTCTCCTTGCCTCTCGTTTGTTCTCCGCCTCCAGGGAGGAGGGGCGGTGTGTACGATTCAGGTGCGGAACCGGGAGCCATCCCGCACCTCATAACAAAATCCTCATGCCCGCCCCTGAAAAGAGCAGCGCACGGGGATGTGAGCCGGAGCGCCGCCGGTTGCACCGATCCGGCAGATACTGGCCGGTCCCTGCCCCTCGCTGAGCAAAGTCCTGCGCATCTGACGCAAGCGAAACGCCCGCCTCCATGAAAGGCACCCCGACGGCCGCCCTTCAGCCACAGAACGCTGCCCTTGCCCCGAAGTTCCCTGCCCTCGTCCGATTTCTGCCCCAGGCGATCCGTCCCCAGCGGGAGCGGGCACGGATATAGTCACTCTGACCAGGTCAGAACGCTTTTATTTCAGGTGGGGAACTGGCGGTTTTGGTGGCGTGGATCTGCAGGTTTTCGTGTGCGTCATGCGCAAACCCTGCAAGTCCGGATTGCCCGATGAAGCCGGGTCCGCGCCACCGAACAGGATGATCCTTTCCGGCCCAGGCTTGTCGCCATGATCGACAGGCGCCACGCGTCGGTGAAACTGGCCCAGCTCATTGACCGGGGCTGGGTCGACCGCGAGTGGGGCGGGGTTTTCCCCTCGACGCAGGAACGGCCAGAAACTGATCCGCGACTGGTCGCCGGGCTGATGGGCTTTCGGACGCGGCGGTCGTCGCCCGCTTGGTCGAGCCCCCGTATGTCCAGCACTCCACCGGCGAGACGTTCGTCGGGGATCGGACCAGGTGACGGGCTCGCCGTTCAGCTACGCCGATCTCGAACATCGAGTTCCGGCGCGACATCCTCTTCGAAGGATCGGGGCCGTCGTCAACGATGCGCTGCGCGCGCTGGACGCCGAGTTCGACCGGCTCCACTCGGGTAAGGGCCACCCCTCCATCGCGCCGGAGGGGTCGATCCCAGCCAGCCTGCTGCAGGCCCTCTACTCGATCCGGTCCGGGCCGCAGCTCATGGAGCAGATGGATTACAACCTGCTCTTCCGCTGGTTCTTGGGCCTCGGGATCGATGATGCGATCTGGGTCCCCACGGTGTTCAGCAAGAACCGCGACCGGTTGTTGACGACGGAGATATCCCGTCGGATCGTGGCCGCCATCCTGGCGCATCACGAGGTGGCGCCACGGCTCTCGGACGAGCATTTCTCGGTCGATGACACCCTGGTGAATGCCCGGGCTTCCATGAAGAGCTTTCAGCTGAAGGCGAGAGCGACGTCCGGCGGGGACGAGGGACCCGGCGATCCGCCGGATACGGTGCGCCGCCCACATCCTCTTCTGATTCTGACCAATCCACCGCCGAGCCCGACCCGATGACCCGCCCCACACGCCGCAACCGCAACCGCAACCGCAACCGCAACCGCAACCGCAACCGCAACCGCAACGCCGAAGTCGACTTCGGTGGCGAACGACAGTCAAACGCGACCCATGCTTCGAGAACTGATCCGCGTCACATCCCGCGTGATTGCATGCCCGCTTCCTGAAGAGTTCGGGCCGTTGACCTGGCCAGTCCTTGAGGGCGTCGACCGGTGTTCTGGCCTTCAGGGCCGATTGCGGCAGCTGGCTGTTGCAGAGGTGCACGCAGCGCAGGATAGTTTGCTCGAGGTCCCCGCCGCTGTGGAAGCGATGGCTCTGGAGGATGCCCTCGATCCGGCCGTTGAACCGCTCGACCATGCCGTTCGTCTGCGGCCGCATCGGAGGCGCAAGACGATGCTCGATGCCGAGGTCCGTGCAGAGCAGGTCGAACTCGTGCTGTCCGGTTGCAGTGCGCTTGTGCAGGCCGAACAGCCGGTCGGTGAAGGCCTTGCCGTTGTCGGTCAGCAGCCGGGTGATCTTCATCGGGGCCGCGCGCTCGAGATCGCGGAGAAACCTCCGCGCATTAGCCGCGCTCTGTGCCGGGTAGATGCGCACGAAGACCCACCGCGTGGCCCGGTCGATGGCCAGGAAGAGGTGGCGGCGGCGATCCTCGTCGGCCATCCGGGGCAGGTATTTGATGTCGATGTGCAGGTCGCCGGGGTCGTCGGCCTTGAAGCTGCCATGCGCGGGGCCGGGTTCCTTCAGCTGCAGCGCCCGCAGGTTGCCCAGGCCATGGCGCCGCAGGCAGCGATCGAGCCCCGAGCGCGAGACATGCGGATTGAGGACCTCGCGCACCACGGCAGGCAGCTCGTCGAGCGGCAGGAGGAGCGTCTTGCGCAGCGCACGCCACCGCCTCCTGCGCCGGGGTCAGCGCCGTCTGAAGCCTGTGCGGCGTGTGGCACCGGTCGTGAACGTCATCGCGCCCCCGCCACGTCCCGACCGTCTGTTCAGAGATCCCGTCCCGCTCGGCCACCATCCAGGCCGGGTCCGTGCCCGCCTGGATCGCCGCCCGGATCCCCGGTGTCGTTGTCGCCTGCTTGTGAAGAGAGATCGGCACCTCTGCCCTCCATCCCGGACCTCGCGCAGACGCGATCTTGCCATGCACAGGGCAGACCGACGGGGCTATGTGATCCTCCGGGATGGCGCAGGCAGGGTCACCCGGTCAGCAGAGGCGAGCGACCCAAACGACCGAACGTCGGCAGCGACGCCGATCATGCGCAAGACTTGACTCCGATATGACCCTTCCGCTTATGGCGTCCCGGTCGGCGCACCGACAGGAATTGCGGCAACGACCCGCTTCGCATTCAAGAGATCTGAAAGCTCGGACGGGGGCGGCCCCCATCCGAGAAATCCTCAATCCCACTGATTCTGCGGGTCGGTTGCGCTGACGGTCCACTTGTAGCATCCGCCGCCCGACTGGCCTCCGCCACCGGTCTGGCAGCTGTCGAGCGCCTGGCATTGGCCCTCGCTGACCATGCCCTGCGGGGCGGGAACCCATTCATTGGTCTGGTTGTTGAGCCAGAAGCAGGAATACCAGGGCTCGCGCGGGGCATCGGCGCTGGCCGCCCACTTGTAGCATCCGCCGCCGGATTCCCCTTTTCCGCCATCGCAGCTATCCAACGCGAAGCACTTGTCCTTGTCGACATCGCCTTGTGGAGCGGGAACCCAGGGATTGCCGGAATCCGTTGACATCCAGAAGCACGAGTCGGCCATCGCAGTGGTCCCCGCGAAACCTGTTGCGACGGCAAAGGCGGCAGCAATAAATCCCTTCGAGATCTTCATGGCAATTGTCCCCATTTTATGGATTGGTTGGACAAAACCGAAGGGACCCTGTCCCCTCTTGCACCTTTCACATGCACTCTGCCTTGGCAGTAAAGAAACATCACACAACTTAGGCGATTCTAGAAGGAAGAATTTCACGTTTCGACGATTTGAGCGGGAACCGTTCCGATGACTTCTCAATTCGCGTCAGAGCCCATTTATTTACGGCCGGGGCGTGATTTGGGGGCCGCATGGAGACTGAGCGATGGGCAAGAATTTCCGGCTGATGGGCGCTGGAGCAGGACCCATAAATCTGCTTGAGCGCGGGCTCGCCGCGTAATTCAAACTCCCGATTTGGGGAGGGATCATGAGCGAGCTTTTCTGGCTGACGGAAGCGCAGATGGCGCAGCTGCGTCCGTTTGCCGGGAAAACAGTCCCCCGGGCTGTAGGGGGCGGGACAAGGGCAGGCCTGCTTGACATATGTTGCGCCCAAAGGTGTCCCTCTCATGCACGAAGACGCCGGTCGTCCTGTTCAACGAAGCCCCAAACGGTTCGGGCTCGACAATGCCAAGAACAGAAAGATCACGATGATCGCGTTTTTCACCATTCACGAGCTGGAGCCGCTGACCGACGACAAACCGGATGAGCGTTTCGCCGCGCTTGAACGCCTGCTGATGGCCACGGCCACCGGCACACCCGAGCGCCGCAACATCCTGGCGCCCCTCGAGAACATCACGCGCGTGCGCAATCGCCGCCGCGCAGTCCCGGCCCCGTCGCTCTGACGGGGCATTTCCTCGCGGGTTTATGACGCGGAGGCCATAAAGGCGATGTATGATGCAAACATCATACTGGCGCCTTATGACCTTCGCATCATACTGACAAAATATGATTTTTGCGTCATAAGGACAGAAAGAGACATGACATGACGCAGTTAGCGCGCACCCCCAAGGATATCGGACATGCCATCCGTGAAGCACGGAAGGCCAAGGGTTTCACACAAAAAGACCTCGCAGCCAGAAGCGGGGTCTGCAGGAAACCATCTCCAAGATCGAGAATGGCGTCGCCAGTACCAAGCTGGAAACGCTCTTCGACCTGTTCGCTGCGCTCGACCTTGAAATCCAGGTGCAACCAAGAAGCAAGGGGGCGCAAAGCGGCCTGGAGTACATCTTCTAGATGGGGCGCCGCCGCAGCTTTGCACCGTTGAACGTCTTCTTGAACACGCGGCTTGTCGGGCAGCTCCTGCGCGAGAAATCCGGCGCAATCAGCTTTGCCTACGACCGTTCCTGGCTGGAGTGGGAACATCGGATGCCGATCTCGCTCTCCCTGCCGCTGCGGGAAGACCGCTTTCTCGGCGGTGAAGCAATCCCCGTCTTCGACAACTTGCTGCCCGATAATCCGACCATCCGCCGCCGTGTGGCGGAACGTGTCGGCACGGCGGGAACATCGCCGCAACGGTCGTTGACCTGCCGCACGACTTTCCGGAAGAGATCGCGACATCGGTTCAGGGCGCTATTTCCAAACGCTTAGAGCAGCTTGTCGATAAATCGTGAAGTGATGGCTTGGAGCGCACAGCGCTCTGCCGCTGAAGCGGCCACATAACCGGCCAAAGCCTATCGCGCAGATCGTGCGGGACGGCCAGTGACGGCCAGTGACGGCAACCATGCGCTGGACCGGGAAGCCGATCCTGGCCCATTTCGGCGCGCTTCGCCCCGACCGGATCTCGACCCAGAGATGCCGCGCCTACACCGCAGCGCGCCGTGCGCCCGGGATCGGCGACGGCTCATCCTGGACAGAACCGGGACGCCTGCGCACGGCGCTCAACGGGGCGGCAAGGATGCGCATGATCGAGTTCTCGCCATGCATTGACAGGCCGCCGAAGCCCTCTCCGCGTGATCGCCACCTGACGCATGCGGAAATCGGCCGGCTGCTGGCCGCAGACTGCGAACCGTATATCGCGCCTGCGATCACCCTGATGCTCTCCACCGCAGCGCGCGTGACGGCAGTCCGGGAACGTACCTGGGATCGTGTGGACATGAGACGAGGTCAGATCGATCTGCGCCGGGATACCACGGGTCCGAGAAAGGGTCGTGCCGTGGTCCCGATGAAGTCCGGGGCGCGGGCCGCGCTGACCGCCGCGAAAGAGGCCGCCCTGAGCGATCAGGTCATCGGATGGGCCGGGGGGGGGCCGGTGAAATCGATCCGCAAGGGGTTCCAGCGGGCGGTCGCCTCGGCAGGCCTCAAGGACGTGTCCCCGCAGGTGCTCCGGCACACCGCAGCTGTCCATATGGCCGAGGCGGGCGTTCCGATGAGCGAGATCAGCCAGTATCTGGGGCATTCCAACGTCTCAGTCACCGGGCGCGTTTACGCCAGATCCTCTCCGACCCACCTGCGCCGCGCGGCCGACGTTCTGGACGTCACGAAGCTCCGAAAGGTTCACGGACCCCGGGGCAGTTCGCAAAAACGCCATAAGCCATTGAGAAGATGGTGGGTGATAAGAGATTCGAACTCCTGACATCTTCGATGTGAACGAAGCGCTCTACCGCTGAGCTAATCACCCGTGGCGCGCTTGTTATCCGCCCGTGCCGCGCTTTGCAAGAGGGTCGGGGCGAATTGGCTTCGGCTTTTTTCGGGCGCCCGCGCTGCCCCCGGCCCAAAGGCCGGAAACGAAAAGACGCGCCCTCCCGGGCGCGTCCCTTGTCATGGACGGTGCCGGACGTTGCCGCGTCAGTGCGCGACCTGCCCCGCAGTTTCGCCGCCCGAGGCCTTGGCGGCGGCGGCCGCTGCGGCCTCCTCGGCGGCTTCGTCCCATTCAATGGGCTCGGGTTCGCGCACCAAGGCCTGTTTCAGAACCTCGCGGACATGGGCGACCGGAATGATCGTCAGCCCCTCCTTCACGTTGTCGGGGATCTCGCGCAGGTCCTTCTCGTTCTCTTCGGGAATGAGCACCGTCTTGATCCCGCCTCGGAGTGCCGCCAGCAGTTTCTCCTTGAGCCCGCCGATGGCCAGCACATTGCCGCGCAGCGTCACCTCGCCGGTCATCGCGATATCCTTGCGAACCGGGATCTGGGTCAGCACCGACACGATCGAGGTCACCATCGCCACCCCGGCCGACGGCCCGTCCTTGGGCGTGGCACCCTCGGGCACGTGGACGTGGATGTCGATCTTGTCGAAGCGCGGCGGCTTGAAGCCGATATCGGGCGCGATGGAACGGACATAGCTCGACGCGGCATCGATCGATTCCTTCATCACGTCGCCGAGCTTGCCGGTGGTCTTCATCCGGCCCTTGCCCGGCAGCTTGAGCGCCTCGATCGACAGAAGATCGCCCCCGACCGAGGTCCAGGCCAGCCCCGTCACGACGCCGATCTGGTCTTCCTTCTCGGCCAGCCCGTAGCGGTACTTCTTGACGCCCAGATAGTCCTCGAGGACATCCGGCCCGATGGTGACCTTGTCGGTCTCCTTCTTGATCAGCTTGGTCACCGCCTTCCGGCCCAGCTTGGCGATCTCGCGTTCGAGGTTCCGCACCCCCGCCTCGCGGGTATAGCGGCGGATGATCTCGGTCAGCGCCTCGGGCGTCAGCTCGAATTCCTTCGCCTTCAGCCCGTGGTTCTTCATCTGCTTGGGCACCAGGTGACGTTCGGCGATCTCGCGCTTCTCGTCCTCGGTGTAGCCCGCGAGGCTGATGATCTCCATCCGGTCCAGAAGCGGCCCCGGCATGTTGTAGCTGTTGGCCGTGGTCAGGAACATCACGTTCGAGAGGTCATATTCGACCTCGAGATAGTGATCGACGAAGGTCGCGTTCTGTTCGGGGTCCAGCACCTCCAGCATGGCCGAGGCCGGGTCGCCGCGGAAATCCTGTCCCATCTTGTCGATCTCGTCGAGCAGGATCAGCGGATTGGTGGTCTTGGCCTTCTTCATCGCCTGGACGATCTTGCCGGGCATCGAACCGATATAGGTCCGCCGGTGGCCGCGGATCTCGGATTCGTCGCGCACGCCGCCCAGGCTGATGCGGATGAATTCGCGTCCCGTCGCCCGCGCCACCGACTTGCCAAGCGAGGTCTTGCCGACGCCGGGCGGGCCGACGAGGCAGAGGATCGGGCCTTTCAGCTTCTGGCTGCGCTGTTGCACCGCCAGATATTCGACGATCCGTTCCTTGACCTTCTCAAGCCCGTAATGGTCGTTGTCCAGAACCTTCTCGGCCGCCGTCAGGTCCTTCTTGACCCGCGATTTCACGCCCCAGGGCAGCGACAGGATCCAGTCGAGATAGTTGCGCACGACCGTCGCCTCGGCCGACATCGGCGACATCGACTTCAGCTTCTTGACCTCGGCCGCGACCTTCTCGGAGGCTTCCTTCGACAGCTTGATGCCGGCGATCCGTTCTTCCAGCTCGGCGATCTCGTTCTGGCCGTCATCGCCATCGCCCAGCTCGCGCTGGATCGCCTTCATCTGCTCGTTCAGATAATATTCGCGCTGGGTCCGCTCCATCTGCGACTTGACGCGGGTCTTGATCTTCTTCTCGACCTGCAGGACCGACATCTCGCCCTGCATCAGGCCATAGACCTTCTCCAGCCGCGCGGCGACGGTCAGCGTTTCCAGAAGCTCCTGCTTCTGCGCGACCTCGACGCCAAGATGGCCCGCGACCAGATCGGCCAGCTTGGCCGGTTCGCGGGTATCGGCGACCGCCGACAGCGCCTCTTCGGGGATGTTCTTCTTGACCTTGGCATAGCGCTCGAACTCGGCGCCGACCGAGCGCAGCAGCGCCTCGACAACCTCCTCGTCGCCCAGTTCCTCGGACAGCGGCTCGCAACTCGCCTCGAAGAAGGACGGATTGTCGAGATAGCCGGTGGTGCGCACCCGCGTCTTGCCCTCGACCAGCACCTTGACGGTGCCGTCGGGCAGCTTGAGCAGTTGCAGCACATTGGCCAGCACGCCGGTCCGGTAGATGCCCTCGGTCGTGGGTTCGTCCACCGCCGGGTCGATCTGCGCCGACAGAAGGATCTGTTTGTCGTCCTGCATCACCTCTTCGAGCGCACGGACGGATTTCTCGCGGCCGACGAAGAGCGGCACGATCATGTGGGGGAAGACCACGATATCGCGCAGCGGAAGGACGGGATAGGAAGAGCTGATATGCTCGGGCATGAGGTATCCTTAGGTTCGCTGGACGGCTACCGGCCCCGATCATCGGCAGCGCATGGCCGTCCCCGGTCTGCTGTCATTATCTGGGGCAATTGGTCGCCAATTCAACATGCCCGCCATGTTCCGGGGTCCAGAATGCCCGCCCGGCGCCCCCGGCGCAAGCGCCGAGACGGCCCCCGTCCGGGCAAAGCCCCGCCAGGGTAAACCCGCCATCAACGGCGCCCCCGCCTAGAGCGGCTCGATATCGCCCTCGGCCCGCCCGGCATGGAACGCCGCCTGCCAGGCCGCGAAACGGCCCTCGGCGATCGCCGCGCGCATGCCCGCCATCAGCTCCTGGAAATAATGCAGGTTGTGCCAGGTCAGCAGCATCGACGAGAGGATCTCCTGCGCGCGGAACACATGATGCAGATAGGCGCGCGAATAGTTGCGGCAGGCCGGGCAGGAACAGTGCTCGTCCAGCGGCCGCGGATCGTCGGCATGGCGGGCGTTCTTGATGTTGACGACGCCGCGCCGGGTAAAGGCCTGCCCCGTACGCCCCGAGCGCGAGGGCAGAACGCAATCCATCATGTCGATGCCGCGCGCGACCGCGCCCACGATGTCGTCGGGCTTGCCGACGCCCATCAGATAGCGCGGCCGGTCGGCGGGCAGGAAACCGGTCGCGTAGTCAAGGACGCCGAACATCGCCTCCTGCCCCTCGCCCACGGCGAGCCCGCCCACCGCATAGCCGTCGAAGCCGATGGCCGTCAGCGCCCGGGCCGATTCCTCGCGCAGCTCGCGGGTGACGCCGCCCTGCATGATCCCGAACAGCGCATGGCCCGGACGGTCGCCGAACGCCTGCTTCGACCGCTCGGCCCAGCGCATCGACAGCCGCATCGCGCGCGCGACCTCGGCCTCGGAGGCCGGGAGCGCCGGGCATTCGTCGAAACACATCACGATGTCGGACCCCAAGAGGCGCTGGATCTCCATGCTGCGTTCGGGGCTCAGCATGTGGGTCGAGCCGTCGATATGCGACCGGAAGGCGACCCCGTCTTCCGACATTTTCCTCAGCCCGGCGAGGCTCATGACCTGGAACCCGCCGGAATCGGTGAGGATGGGCTTGTTCCAATGCATGAAGGCGTGCAACCCTCCAAGGCGCGCCACCCGCTCGGCCCCGGGCCGCAGCATCAGGTGATAGGTATTGCCCAGAAGGATGTCGGCCCCGGTCGCGGCCACGCTTTCGGGCAGCATCGCCTTGACGGTGCCTGCGGTGCCGACAGGCATGAAGGCGGGGGTGCGGATCGTGCCGCGCGGGGTTGCGATGGCGCCGCTGCGCGCGGCCCCGTCGGTGGCATGAAGGGTGAAACCGAATGTCGTCATGGGCGTTCGCATATCAGCCTGGCGCGGCCGGGGACAGAGGCTCCGGCGCGCCGCTTCAGATGAAAATCTTCGGCCCCGGGACGATGCGCCGCTTGTGCCCCCGGAGCGGGCTTCGCTAACAGGGCGCGAGAGGTCCGGCCTCGGGACAGGATACCGGACAGCACTTGGGGAAGGGAACGGGCCCGGCGCCCGGCCACCGCACAGGACGATCCGCATGACCGAGCACACCGAACCGGCGCTCCCGGGCTTTCGCCTTGGCTGGGAAGAATGGATTTCGCTGCCCGAGCTGGGGCTGCCCGCGATGAAGGCCAAGGTCGATACCGGCGCCAAGACCTCGGCGCTGCATGCCTTCGACATCGAACCCTTCGGCCCTGCCTCGCGGCCCAAGGTCCGGTTCGCGGTGCATCCGATTCCCGGCCGCGAGGATCTGTCGATCCCCTGCTCGGCCACCATCGTCGACCGCCGCGAGGTGACCTCGTCGAACGGCGATTCCGAATGGCGCTATGTCATCGCCGCCGAGATCGTGGTGGGCGGACGGCGCTGGCCGATCGAGCTGACCCTGACCCACCGGGGCGGCATGGCCTACCGGATGCTGCTGGGCCGGCAGGCGCTGGGCGAGGACGTTCTGGTCAGCCCGGTCGACAGCTTCTGCCAGCCCCGCCTGTCCTATGACGTCTATCACACGGCCCGGGTGCGCGAGGTGGCGCCCGCGCGGGTGCTGCGCGTCGCCGTGATCAGCCGCGAGCCGCACAACTACTCGACCGCGCGGCTGGTGGCCGAAGGCGAGGCGCGCGGCCATGTGGTCGAGGTGATCGACACCGCGCGCTGCTACATGGCGCTCGACGCACTGGCGCCCGAGGTCCACTATGATGGCGCCCGCCTGCCGCGCTATGACGCGATCATCCCCCGGATCGGCGCCTCGGTCACCGCCTATGGCACCGCCGTGATCCGCCAGTTCGAGACCATCGGCACCTATTGCGTCAACGGCTCGGAAGGTATCACCGCGAGCCGCGACAAGCTGCATGCGCATCAGATCCTCGCCCGCCACCGGATCGGAATGCCGACCACCGCCTTCGCCGCCTCGCCCAAGGATACCGGCAACCTGATCTCGCTGGTGGGCGGCGCGCCGCTGATCGTCAAGCTGCTGGAATCGACACAAGGAAAGGGCGTGGTGCTGGCCGAGACCAACAACGCGGCCGAATCGGTGATCTCGGCCTTTCGCGGACTGAAGGCCTCGTTCCTCGTCCAGCGCTTCATCAAGGAAGCCGCGGGCGAGGACATCCGCTGTCTTGTCGTCGGCTCGAAGGTCGTGGCGGCGATGAAGCGGACCGGCGCCGAGGGCGATTTCCGGTCGAACCTGCATCAGGGCGGCTATGCGGTTCCGGTCAAGATCACCCCGCAGGAGCGCGAAACCGCCGTCCGCGCGGCCCGTGCCTTCAAGCTGAACCTCGCCGGAGTCGACGTTCTGCGCGCCCATGACGGGCCCAAGGTGCTGGAGGTCAATTCCTCGCCCGGGCTCGAAGGGATCGAGAAGGCCTCGGGCAAGAACATCGCCGGGATGCTGTACGACGAGATCGAGAAGCGGGTGCGCCCGCTGCCGGTTCCCAAGGGACGGCGGCGGCGCTGACGCTCAGCGTTCGGTCAGCTTCAGTTCGATCCGGCGGTTCTGGGCGCGCGCCTCGGGGCTGTTGCCCCGCGCCACCGGCTGGTACTGACCGAAGCCAGCCGCCGCCAGCCGGTCGGGCGGAAAGCCCAGATCCTCGGTCATGTAGCGCACCACCGACAGGGCGCGGGCCTGGCTGAGTTCCCAGTTGTCGGCGAAATCGGCGCCCTTCGCCAGCGGCACGTCGTCGGTATGGCCGTCGACCCGCAGGATCCAGTCGATATCGGGCGGGATCTCGCCCGCGACCTCGCGCAGGATCGAGACCACATTGGCGATCTGCGCCTCGCCATCGTCCGACAGATCCGCCTTGCCGGTCTCGAACAGCACTTCGGAGGAAAACACGAAGCGGTCGCCCACGATCCTGACGCCCTCGCGCCCGGCCAGCAGCGTGCGCATCCGCCCGAAGAATTCCGACCGGTAGCCTTCCAGCGTCTTCTTCTCGGCGGCAAGCCGCGCGGCCTCTTCCTCGGCCTTGCGGCGCGCGGCTTCCTCCAGTTCGGCCCGGGCGCGCTGTTCGGACGCCGCCCGCGCCAGCGCCGCGTTCAACTTGCTGCCCAGCGTCTCGATCTGGATCCGGGCCGCGGCATCGCGATCCTCGGCGGCGTCCAGCAACCCCTGCAACTCGCCCAACTGGCCGCGCAGCGCCGCCATCTGGCGGTTCAGCAATTCGACCTGCCGCTGGCTTTCAGCCGATTTTGCCTCTTCCTTGTCCAGCGTCTCGTTCGCCACCGCCAGCAACGCCGCGCGCCGGTCGGCCTCGGTCAGCGCGCCTTCGGCCCTGGCCGCAGCCTGATCGCGCGCCTTCTCGGCCGCCGCCAGCAGGGTCAGCGTGTCCTCGGCCCGCTTGCGGGCCTCTTCCAGCGCCAGGCTCATGGCGGTCAGTTCGTCCTCGGACCCGGCCAGCCTGTCGCGCAGCGCCGCAGCTGCCGCCGCCTCGGCCAGACGGTCCTTTTCGGCCTGCGACAGCGCGGCCTCGGTGCTTTGGACCTCGTCCGCCAGCGCCGCGCGCGCCGCTTCGGTTTCGGCGTTCCGGGCGCGCAGATCGGCAATCAGGGCCTCCAGCGCCTCGCGCCGGGCCGCAGCCAGCCGCGCGGCCTCGGTCTGGGCGTCGACCTCTTGCCGCGTCGAGGCCAGCGCCGCCTCCAGCCGGTCGCGGGTGCCCTCAAGCTCGGCCACCTCGCCCGCCAGCGCATCGCCACGTGCCTGCGCCGCGTCGCGCTCGGTCAGAAGCCGAGCCATGCGCGCCTCGACATCCTCGATCCGGGTCCGCGCGGCGGCCAGATCGGCCTCGCCCGTCGAGACCCGGTCGCGCAGCGCCGCGATCAGCGCCGCCTGCGCCTCGGCGTCACTGCGCGCCGTCGTCAACGCCGCGCCCAGTTCGCCCACCTGCTCTTCGAGCCCCGAGGCGCGCTGCCGTTCCATGCCCAGCGCATCGGCCAGGGCCGACAATTCGGCATTCAGCTCGGTCAGTTCGCTCTTCTGCCCGGTGATGGTCTCGCGCAGCATCTCCTGCACCAGCATGAAGATCGACAGCACGAACATCAGGACCAGCAGAAGCGCCGTCATCGCATCGACGAAGCCCGGCCAGATCGTGGCCTGAAACCGTCCGCCGCCGCGCCGGGTCAGGGCCATCTCAGCCCCACCGCTCGTCCCCGGGCGCCAGCCGCGACAGCACCCGGCCCAGCGCCGCCAGATCGCCGCGCAGATCGGTCACCGTCTCCTGACGCCCGGCGGAAATCTCTTCGAGAATGCGCAGAAGCTGCACGTCGATCGACCGCAGCCGCATCCGCGCCTCGGCATCGGCCAGCGCGCCCTCCTCGCCCATCCGCGCCTCGATGGCGGCGGTCGCGCGTCCCTGCGCATCGGCCACCCGCGACAGCGCCTCGGTCACCGCGCGCGTGTCGTCAAGCTGGCGCTCCATCGCCGCGCCCAGCGTGTTGACCGCCTCCGCAAGCGTGCCGACCCGGCTTTCCAGCGCCACCCGCTCGCCCTCGGATTCGGCAAAGAGCGTGTGCAGCCCCTCCATCTGCTCGGCCAGCTGGTCGAGCGTGGCGGCCAGCAGCCCGACCTCGGCACTGACCTCGCCCTCGGTCTCGCCGGTCGAGAACCCGAGCCGGGTGATCGACGACAGCCATTCCTCGAGCTCCTGATAGAACCGGTTCTGGCCGTGGCCCGCGAAGAGTTCGAGAAGCCCCACCACCAGCGAGCCCGCCAGCCCCAGAAGCGACGAGGCAAAGGCCGTGCCCATGCCGCCCAGCTGACTTTCGAGCCCGGTCATCAGCCGCCCGAACACCTCGACGCCCCCCTCGCCATCGCGCGGCGCAAGCGAGCGGATGGTGTCCACCACCGCCGGAACCACCGTGGCCAGCCCGTAGAAGGTGCCCAGAAGCCCGAGGAAAATCAGAAGGTTGGTCAGATAGCGGGTGATGTCGCGCTGTTCCTCGATCCGGGTTGCGACGGAATCGAGGATGGTGCGGGCCGAGCCCGTGTTGATCTGCATCCGCTTGTCGCGGCGCTTGCGCAGCAATGCCGCCAGCGGCGCCAGCAGGCGCGGCGCGCGGGTCAGGTTGTGGCCCGGGATGCCCGAGGCGAAATCCTCGATCCAGCGCACCGAGGCGCCCAGCTGGATCACCTGCAGAAAGCAGGTCGCGACCCCGATCAGGAACACGCAGAAGATGGCCCCGTTCAGATAGGGGCTGGCCATGAAGACCGGCGCCACCTGCGGATAGGCCAGATAGGCCCCCGTTGCGAACAGCACGCAGGAACTTGTCATCAACACAACCTGCCGCAGCGGCCTGGAAAACTGCGGTTCGGCCTCGCGAGGGGTCTTGTCCATGGGATTGGGTTCTGGCCCGGTCATTCTTGGGGCAGAGACTAGGCGAAGCCGGGCGCCCCCACAACAATCAATCCGTTTGCAGCGCTCTGACCCGCTGGGCGAGCCAGTCCAGATCGGGATCGGCGAGGCCCAGCTCGGCCAGATGCGCCACCGTATTGAACAGGTACTCGTCGTTCGGCCCCATCCCGCCCTTCGCCCGGGCGATGATGCGCGCCTGCTCGTCCAGCGGCAGCCCGCCGCAATACTGCACGTGATCGGGGTCGATCACATAGGCCACCACCCGCAAGGCTGCGGGCACCGTCCCGTCGGGGCCAGCCTCCGGCGTCACCTCAAGCTCGACCTCGAAATAGGCCGACGAGATCAGTTCGCGTTCCCGCAGCGCGGCCAGGGTCGCCTCCTCGCTCCCCGGCGCGGCCCGCAGCGCCACGCCATGGCAAGAGGCCCCCGGCGCGGCATCCAGCGCCAGCACCAGCCCCGGCTCGGCCTCGCTGCCGCGATGATGGATCGAGCGCATGCAGAAGCTGCGATGCCAGCCGTCGAGCCGCGCGAGCCGCCTCTCGGCCACCTCGAAGCCCGGCTTCCACAGAAGCGATCCATAGCCGAAAACCCACAAGCCGTCCTGCATCGTCTGGTCCTTTCCCGTCGCCCCCTGTTACCCTCATCGGGGCATGGGACGAAAGGGGGGGAAGGCGATGCGGTTTCTTCTGTCTCTGGCGGTGCTGGCGGCGCTGGCCTGGTCGGGCTACTGGGCGCTGGCCGCGCGCGGGATCGAACGCGGTCTTGCAGGCTGGCTCGATGCCCGCCGCGCCGAAGGGTGGGCAGCCGATGCGGGCCGCATCTCGGTGACCGGCTTCCCGGCCCGCTTCGACACCCGTCTCGCGCCTCTGGACCTGGCCGATCCGGCCACGGGGCTGGCCTGGTCGCTGCCCTGGTTCGGCTTTTCCGCGCACAGCCACCGGCCCCAGCGCGTCACCGTTCGCTGGCCCGAGACCCAGCGGATCGCGACACCCACTGAGAGGATCGAGGTCACCGCCGAGGCGATGACCGGCGCGCTTGCCTTCCGCCCGGGTCTGGCGCTGGAGCTGGTTTCGGCGCAGCTTTCCATCGGCGCCTTCGGGCTGGTGTCGGATGCGGGCTGGCGCGCCTCGATGGATGGCGCCGAAATCGAGACGGCCGCGCTTGACGAGCGCCCCGGCGCCCAGCGGCTGCGCCTGTCCGCGAGCGGCATGCGCCCGCCCGAGAAGCTTGTCGCGACGCTCGATCCGGCCGGGCTGCTGCCGCCCGTCTTCCAGCAGGTCGCGATCGAGGCCGTGGCGGTCTTCGACGCGCCCTGGGACCGGCACGCGGTCGAGGACCGGCGGCCGCAATTGCGGCAGGTCGAGATCGGGCGGCTTGACGCGCAATGGGGCGATCTGGCGTTGCAGGCGGCAGGCCGGTTCGATGTCGATGCCGAAGGCCAGCCCTCGGGCAGCCTCACGCTGCGGGCCACCAACTGGCGCGAGATGATCGCGCTTGCGCGCGGCTCGGGGCGGCTTTCCGCGCCGCTCGCGGACCGGCTGGAAGAGGCGCTGGGGCTGCTGGCGGGGCTGTCGGGGCGGCCCGGCATGCTGGACGTGCCGCTGCGCCTTGCGCTGGGGCAAGTGTGGCTCGGCCCGGTGCCGCTGGGACCTGCGCCGAATTTGCGGCTGCGCTAGACGGCTCCGGCCGCGTCAGCGGCAATAGGACCCGCTGCGGTAGCGCGCCGTGTCGACATGGATGTGATCCTTGTGAAACCCGTCCGACCCGGGGCCAAGAACGGTGCCGAAGGGACCGCAGGCCGCGCGATGGATGCGGCGCAGGATCTTGCCCTGCGCGGCGTCGTTCCAGCCCCGGGCCACCGTCATCGACACGCCGTTGCGCAAGGTCACCGCGCCGATATCGACGGCATGGCCGCGCCCGTGTTCGGACACCTTGGCACCCTTCTGGTTGTTGCGCGGACGGCAGGCGTAATGGGCAAAGACCTTCAGCGAGGCAACGCCCCCGCCCAGACGCCCCACGGCGGGCTTGATGCCGTCGCTGACCCAGACCCGCAGCGCGCGGGCAGTGTCGCAATCGATGGTGGCGGCCTGGCTGAGCGCCACGCCGTCGACCGCCGTCACCCGCACCGGCCGGTCGACCCCGCAGCCCGCGATCCGGCCCGGGATCGGCGCGATCATCTGGCCGGTGATCGCGGGATCGCCGCAGACGACACCGCCGCGCGGGGTCAGGATGGCCGAGGGCTGGGTGCGGATGCCCGCCGCCGACAGCGACGCCACCTGATAGGGCGTTCTCGGACGCGGCTCGGGCCGGGCGGACCGGTCGAGGGTCAGATCGGCCGTGACCTCGCGCACGCGGACGGGCGCCCCGGCGACGGTCGGCCGGGAATGCGGGCGCAGCGCGAGGTCCGGGGCCGGGTCGGGCTCGGCCCCGGCCAGCGGCAGCTCGGCATCGCCCTCGGGGCGCGGCTGCGGGCGCGCCGGGGCAAGGGTCCTGCCCAGGGCGGCCGGCCCCTCTGCCATCGCCACAGTCGCGGCATCGGTCCGGGTGGCAGCCTGGGTGGCGGCCGGGCGCGGCTTCGGGCGCAGCACACTGTCGAGCGTGGCGGCGCTTCCCGTTCCGGCGATCAGAACCAGCGCAAGACCGAGGCCCGCGCGCCGCATCAGGTCCGGGCCTTGGTGCCGCGGCCGAAATCGGGCGCGTCGGTATCCTGGCCGGCCTCGATGATGCCGCGGCGGATGGCGCGCGTCCGGGTGAAATAGTCGAACAGCTCGTCGCCCTGCCCGGTCCGGATCGCCCGTTGCAGCGCGAACAGTTCTTCGGTGAAGCGGCCGAGGATTTCCAGCGTGGCTTCCTTGTTGGTCAGGAACACGTCGCGCCACATGGTCGGGTCCGAAGCCGCGATCCGGGTGAAGTCGCGAAAGCCCGCAGCCGAATACTTGATGACCTCGCTGTCGGTCACCCGGCGCAGGTCGTCGGCGACGCCCACCATGGTATAGGCGATCAGGTGCGGCACATGCGAGGTCACCGCCAGAACCAGATCGTGGTGGTCGGGGTCCATCTCCTCGACATTGGCGCCCATGCCTTCCCAGAGCCGCCGGAGCCGCTCGGTCGCGGCCGGGTCGGTGCCGGGCACCGGCACGATCAGGCTCCAGCGATTGTCGAACAGTTCGGCAAAGCCCGACCGGGGCCCCGAATGCTCGGTCCCGGCCAGCGGGTGGGCAGGAATGAAATGAACGCCCTCGGGCACATGCGGCGCGACCGTCTCGATCACCGCGCGCTTGACAGACCCCACGTCGGTCAAGGTGGCACCGGGTGCCAGATGCGGCGCGATCTCGGCCGCGACCGCGCCCATCGCGCCGACCGGCACGGCCAGCACCACCAGATCGGCACCCTCAGCGGCCTCGGCCGCGGTCTCGACCACGCGGTCGACCAGCCCGATCTCGGCGGCAATGGCGCGGGTTTCGGCCGAGCGGGCTGTGCCGACGATCTCGCCCGCCAGCCCCGCCCGGCGCATCGCCAGCGCCATCGAGCCCGCGATCAGGCCCAGCCCGATCAGCGCGACCCGATCGTAGAGCGGGCTGCTCACCGAGCCCCCTCCTTGAACGCCCGCACGGCATGGGCCACCCGTCGGCAGGCGGCCTCGTCGCCCACGGTGATGCGCAGCGCATGGGGCAGCTTGTAGCCGCCGACCCGGCGCACGATCAGCCCCTGCGACTTGAGATAGGCATCGCAGGCCTCGGCCTCGGCCGCGTCGGCAAAGCGGGGCAGCACGAAATTGGCAAAGGTCGGGTCCGTCGGCACGCCCGCCTCGGTCAGCGCCCCGGCCAGCCAGGCCGCAAGCCGCGTGTTCTCGGCCCGGCAGCGCGCCACGAACGCCTGGTCGCGCACCGCGGCCTCGGCGGTCTCAAGCTGCGCCTGGCCGAGGTTGAAGGGGCTGCGGACCCGGTTCAGCACGCCGATCACCTCGGGCGCGGCATAGGCCCAGCCGACCCGCAGCCCGCCAAGGCCGTAGATCTTCGAGAAGGTCCGGGTCATCACCACGTTATGGTGCCGGTCGACCAGCGCGCGGCCGCCATCGAAGCCCTCGACATATTCGGCATAGGCCGCGTCAAGCACCAGCACCACGCGCTCGGGCAGGTTTTCGGCCAGCCGCCGGGTCTCGGCCTCGGGGATCATGGTGCCGGTCGGGTTGCCCGGATTGGCCAGGAACACGATCCGGGTCCGGTCGGTGACCCCGGCAAGGATCGCGTCGACATCGACGGTGCGCTCGACCTCCTCGACCTCGACAGGCGTCGCCCCCGCGGCCAGTGCCGAAATCCGGTACATGGCAAAGCCGTGCCGGGTATGGATCACCTCGTCGCCGGGACCGGCATAGGCCTGACAGAGAAAGGCGATGATCTCGTCCGACCCGACGCCGCAGATCACCCGCTCGGGATCGAGATCGTGCTCTTCGCCGATGGCGGCGCGCAGCTCGGCATGGTCGGTCGAGGGATAGCGATGCAGGCTGTGCACGCAGCGCGAGAAGGCGGTTTTCGTCTTCTCGGAGGTGCCGAACGGGTTCTCGTTCGACGACAGCTTGACGACATCGCTCATCCCCTCGATTTTCGACTGCCCGCCCTGGTAAAGGGCGATCTCGAGAATTCCGGGTTGGGGGGGGATCCTGGTCATTTTCGTTGTCTCCTTGGCGGGCATCCGTAGCCCACGGCCGGGGCCAAGGCCAGCACGAAAAGACCCCGCCCGGGCGGTTCGGCGGACCGCGTGACCGGCGTGGCCGGGCCGCCCCGGCTCAGTGTTTCCCGGCGCGCGCCGACAGCCAGTCCATCGCCGCCAGCAGCACGCCCGACAGCACGAAGACCATGTGGATCAGCACCAGCCAGAACAGTTCGGTATCGCCATAGATCGCATCGGCCTTGGCCTGCCCGATCTCCATGAAGCGTTTCAGCAGGTGAATCCCGGAAATCGCCACGATCGAGGCGATCAGCTTCATCTTGAGCCCCGAGAAATCGACCGTGCCCATCCAGTCGGGCCGGTCGCTATGGGCGCCGATATCCAGCTTCGAGACGAAATTCTCGTAGCCCGAGAACAGCACGATCAGCAGCAGGTTGGCCGCCAGCGTCAGGTCGATCAGCGTCAGCACCGCCAGGATCGCGGTCTCGCTGGACATGGTCAGCACCTGCGGCGCGTAATAGGCGATCTCGCGCATGAAGACGACGACCAGCATCGCCAGCGACACCACGAGGCCCAGATACATCGGCGCCATCAGCCAGCGCGATGCGAAAAGCCCGCGTTCGAACGCCTGCTCGACGGAAGGTTTTTCGGCCATGATCGGAACTCCCAGGGACCCTCTGCGAGCGGCCCATAGCGCGCCGCCCGGATTCGGGCAAGCGGGCGAACCGGCGCGGCGACAGGGATTCCGCCGGACCGGCGCCCGAGGCCGCAGCGCCCGCAACGCAGAGAGCCCGCCCTGCGCGCGGCAGGACGGGCCCCAGATCTTGCGGGTCGGCGCGGAACCTTAGTTCTGCGCGTAGAATTCGATGACGAGGTGGGGTTCCATCAGCACCGGATAGGGCACGTCGCCAAGACCCGGGATCCGCACGAAGGTAGCGGTCATCTTGGAATGGTCGGCCTCGATATAGTCGGGAACGTCACGCTCGGCCAGCTGGGTCGCTTCGAGCAGCGCGGCCATCTGCTTGGACTTCTCGCGGACCTCGACCACGTCGCCTTCCTTGACCCGGTAGGACGGGATGTTGACGCGCTGGCCGTTCACGGTCACATGGCCGTGGTTCACGAACTGGCGGGCGGCGAAGATGGTCGGCACGAACTTGGCGCGGTAGACCACGGTGTCGAGACGGCGCTCCAGCAGACCGACCAGCAGTTCACCGGTATCGCCGCGCTGACGCTCGGCCTCGGCGAAGATGCGGCGGAACTGTTTCTCGGTCATGTCGCCGTAGTAGCCTTTCAGCTTCTGCTTGGCGCGCAGCTGGATCCCGAAGTCGGACAGCTTGCCCTTGCGGCGCTGGCCGTGCTGGCCGGGGCCGTATTCGCGGCGGTTGACCGGGGACTTGGCACGGCCCCAGATGTTTTCGCCCATGCGGCGGTCGATCTTGTACTTGGCAGACGTGCGTTTGGTCACGGCTGATCTCCTTCAAACGGGCGCCGCCCGAAAGCGGCAATGAAGGGCGTTGTCCTCTGGACCCGTTCCGGCACGGCCCGGACCCTGACAGGCATCCCCTTGCGGGGGCCACCAACACCAATGAAAATCCCGGCCGCGAGGGGCCGGAATGGCGCGCTTATACAGGGGTTCCCCCCACTGTCAAGCGCCGAGCGCCCGGATCGCGGCCTCGGCGGCCATCATCCCCATCCGACGAAAGCTCTGGTCGCCCCGCGCCGCGGCATGGGGCGAGACCAGCGCATTCGGCAATGCGAAAAGCGGGTCGGTGGGTCGCGCCGGTTCGGTCTCGAACACATCGAGCCCGATGCCGCCCAGCCGGGGCGCGGCCGCGACCAGCGCCGCCTCGTCGACGACACCGCCCCGCCCGGTATTGATCAGGATCGCGCCCTCGGGCAGCGCCGCCAGCTCGGCCGCGCCGATCAGCCCGCGCGTGCCCTCGTTCAGCGGCAGATGCAGGCTGAGGATCTGCGCGGCGGGCAGCGCGGCCCGCAGATCGCGCACCACCGGCAGGCCCGCGTCTTCGGCGCTCAGACGCCGGTGCCAGAGCGTGACCTCGATCCCGAAGGCCCGCGCCAGATGCGCGACCCGCTGGCCGATCGGCCCGAAGCCCGCGATCAGCATCCGCCGGCCCGAAAGCTCGACCGGCGCCAGCCGCTCGACGCCCTGAAAGCCCGTCCGCGCGACACGGTCCATCGCCACCGCCTGCCGCGCCAGCGCCAGAAGCAACATCATCGTATGCTCGGCCACCGCATTGGCATTGGCCCCGGGCGTGTTGAAGACCGGAATGCCCCGGCGTTCTGCCTCGGCCACCGGGATATTGTCGGTGCCGACCCCGTGCTTGCAGATCGCCTGCAATGCGGGCGCCCCGGCGATCATCGCAGGGCTCACCACGAAAGTGCGCAGGATCCAGGCCCGCGCGGCGGCCAGCCCGGCCGCGGGGTCGCTGTCCTCCCAGCCGCAAGACACACTCAGCCCCGCCGCCGCCAGCAGCGCCAGCGCGTCGGGATGGATCGGTTCGGTCACATGCACATCGGCCATGGAGGCGCTATGCGCCGCCGCCGCACCGAATGCAATCGCCCCGGCCCCGGGCCGCGCTATAGTCGGGCCATGAGCGTTCTGAGCGTCACCGAGCACGGGCTTTATTGCGCCGCAGGCGATTTTTACATCGACCCCTGGGCGCCGGTCGACCGGGCGCTGATCACCCATGGCCATGCCGACCATGCCCGCCCCGGCCACCGCCGCTATCTGGCAACCGACACCGCCGCCCCGGTCATGCGCCACCGGCTGGGCGCCATCGCGCTCGACACGATCCGCTACGCCGAGACGCGCCGGATCGGCGCGGCGTCGGTCTCGTTCCACCCGGCGGGCCATGTGCCCGGCTCGGCCCAGATCCGGGTCGAGTGCAACGGCGAGGTCTGGGTCGTCTCGGGCGATTACAAGCCCGAGCCCGACGGGCTGTCCGAACCGTTCGAGCCGGTGCCCTGCCACACCTTCATCAGCGAATGCACCTTCGGGCTGCCGGTCTTCCGCTGGCGCCCGCAAGCGCAGGTGATGGCCGAAATCCGCGACTGGTGGGCGGAAAACGCAGCTCAGGGCCGGGCCAGCCTTCTGGGCGCCTATGCGCTTGGCAAGGCACAGCGGCTGCTGGTCGGGCTTGGCGACGGCGCAGGGGACGGCGCAGGGCCGGGCCCGATCCTGACCCATGGCGCCATCGAGGCCACCTGCCGGGTGATGCGCGCGCAAGGCATCGCCCTGCCCGACACGGTGCCGGTCACGCCCGAAACCGACCCGCGCGCCCATCCCGGCGCGCTGGTGCTGGCCCCGCCCTCGGCCCTTGGCAGCGCCTGGGCGCGGCGCTTCGGGCAGGCCTCGACCGGCCTCGCCTCGGGCTGGATGGCGCTGCGCGGTGTGCGCAGGCGGCGCGCGGCCGACCGCGGCTTCGTGCTGTCCGATCATGCCGACTGGGACGGGCTCAACGCCGCGATCCGCGCGACGGGGGCCGAGCGGGTTCTGGTGACCCATGGCTATACCGGCCCGTTCCGGCGCTGGCTGGCCGAACAGGGCTATGATGCGGGCATCGTCGCCACCGCCTGGGAGGGCGAAACGACCGAAGGCGACGCGGAATGAACCGCTTCGCCGCCCTCTATACAGCGCTCGACCGGACCACCCGCACCACCGCCAAGGTCGAGGCGCTCGCCGCCTATCTGGCCGAGGCGCCCGAGCCCGACCGGCTCTGGACCGTGGCGCTTCTGTCGGGGCGGCGGCCGCGCCGGGCGGTGACGGCTGCGCGGCTGCGGGAATGGGCGGCCGAACGGGCGGGGCTGCCGCTTTGGCTGTTCGAGCACTGCTACCCGGTGGTGGGCGATCTGGCCGAGACCATCGCGCTGGTCCTGCCGCCGCCCGGGCAGGACAGCGACCTCAGCCTGTCGGCCCGGATGGCCGACATCCTTGCCATGGCCGCGATGGACGAGCCCGCCCGCAAGACCGCGATCCTTGACGCCTGGGACAGCCTCGGCGGGACCGAACGGTTCCTCTACACCAAACTGCTGACCGGCGGGTTCCGCGTCGGCGTCAGCCAGACCCTGATGACCCGCGCGCTGGCCCGTGCCACCGGGCAGGACGAGGCCGAGCTGGCGCACCGCCTGATGGGCGACTGGACCCCCGCGACGACCAGCTGGCGGGCGCTGATCGAGGCGCCCGACCCGGCCGCGGCGCTCTCGCGCCCCTATCCGTTCTACCTGGCCTATCAGATCGAGGGCCCGCCCGAGGCCTTGGGCGCGCCCCCCGACTGGATCGCCGAATACAAGTGGGACGGCATCCGCGGCCAGCTGATCGCACGCGGCGGGACGCATTTCCTGTGGTCGCGCGGCGAGGACCTGATCACGGACCGCTTTCCCGAACTGGCCGTCGCCCGGGATTTCCTGCCCGCAGGCACCGTGCTCGACGGCGAGATCCTGGCCTGGAAAGACGGCCGCCCCCTGCCCTTCGCCGTGCTCCAGACCCGGATCGGGCGGAAGACCGTGTCGAAACGGCTGCTGGCCGAGACCCCGGCCGCGTTTCTTGCCTATGACCTGCTGGAAGACGGCGGCACCGATATCCGCGCCTGCCCGCTGGCCGAACGCCGCGCCCGGCTGGAACAGATCATCGCAGGGGTGCCGCCCGGCGGGCCGCTGCGCCTGTCGCCGGTCCTGCCCTTCGACGACTGGCAGGATCTGGCCCGGACCCGGGGCGCGGCGCGCATGGCCGAGGCCGAAGGCGTGATGCTGAAACGCGCGGACGCGCCCTATCTGGCCGGGCGCAGGAAAGGCGACTGGTGGAAATGGAAGCTCGATCCACTGACCGTCGATGCGGTGATGATCTATGCCCAGGCGGGGCACGGGCGGCGCGCGACGCTTTACACCGATTTCACCTTCGCGGTCTGGGACGGCGCTGCGCTGGTGCCGGTGACCAAGGCCTATTCCGGGCTGACCGATGCCGAATTCCGCGACATCACCGCCTGGGTGCGCAGGAATACCCTGCAACGCTTCGGCCCGGTGCGACAGGTCGCGCCCGAACTGGTCTTCGAGATCGCCTTCGAGGGCATCCGGGCCAGCCCCCGGCACAAATCCGGCCTTGCCCTGCGCTTTCCCCGGATGGCGCGCTGGCGGCGCGACAAGCCCGCCGCCGAGGCCAATACCCTGGACGATCTGAAGGCCCTGCTGGAGGCGCCGGACCCGGACGCAGGCCCTGAAGGACAGCCCGGCGCTTGAACCGCCGCCCCCCGGCACTCTATCTCTGGGTCGAGACAACAAATGAGGATCGCCCATGCGCATCGCCCCGCCCGCCCCCGTCTTCGACGCCAATGCCAGCGCCGGCGGCGCTCTGGGCGACCTGCCGGAATGGGATCTGTCCGATCTCTACGCGGCCCCCGACGCCCCTGAAATCGCCCGGGACATGGACTGGCTCGAACAGGAATGCACGGCCTTCGCGGCCGATTACGAGGGCAAGCTGGCCGGGCTCGACGCCGCCGGGATGCTGGCTTGCGTCGAACGCTACGAGGCCATCGACCGCGTGGCCGGGCGGATCATGTCCTTTGCGGGGCTGCGCTATTATCAGAACACCATGGATGCGGGCCGCGCCAAGTTCCTGTCGGATTGCCAGGACCGCATCACCGCGGCGACCACGCCGCTGGTGTTCTTCTCGCTCGAATTCAACCGGATCGGCGACAGTGCCTATGAGGCCGTGATCACGGCCGACCCGGCCCTTGCGCGCTACAAGCCCGTCTTCGACCGGATGCGGGCGATGCGGCCCTATCAGCTGTCGGACGAGCTGGAAAAATTCCTGCACGACCAGTCGGTGGTGGGCGCGAGCGCCTGGAACAAGCTGTTCGACGAAACCGTCGCCGGGCTTGGCTTCGAAGTCGGCGACGAGGCGCTGGGGATCGAGGGCACGCTGAACCTGCTGACCGATCCCGACCGCGACAGGCGCGAGGCGGCCGCGCGCGCGCTGGCCGAGGTTTTCGGCGCCAATATCAAGCTCTTTGCCCGGGTCCATAACACGCTCGCCAAGGAAAAGGAGATCGAGGACCGCTGGCGCAAGATGCCGACGCCGCAGACCGGGCGGCATCTGTCGAACCATGTCGAACCCGAGGTCGTCGAGGCGCTGCGCAATGCCGTGGTCGCGGCCTATCCCAAGCTCTCGCACCGCTATTACGCGCTGAAGGCGAAATGGCTGGGGCTCGACAAGCTGCAGGTCTGGGACCGCAACGCGCCGCTGCCCATCGAGGAGCCGAAGACGGTCGGCTGGAACGCTGCCAAGACCACCGTGATGGAGGCCTATGCAGAATTCTCGCCGAAGATGGCCGAGATCGCCGAACCCTTCTTCGACCGGGGCTGGATCGACGCGGGCGTCAAACCCGGCAAGGCGCCGGGGGCCTTCGCCCATCCCACCGTGACCGACGTCCACCCCTATGTGATGCTGAACTATCTGGGCAAGCCGCGCGACGTGATGACGCTCGCCCATGAGCTGGGGCACGGCGTCCATCAGGTGCTGGCCGCCGGTCAGGGCGAATTGCTGGCCTCGACGCCCCTGACGCTGGCCGAGACGGCCTCCGTGTTCGGCGAGATGCTGACCTTCCGCAAGCTGCTGGCGGGCGCCACGACGCAGGCCCAGAAAAAGACCCTGCTGGCGGGCAAGGTCGAGGACATGATCAACACGGTCGTGCGGCAGATCGCCTTCTACGATTTCGAATGCAAGCTGCACGCGGCCCGGCGCGGCGGCGAACTGACACCCGAGGACATCAACGAGATCTGGATGAGCGTTCAGGGCGAAAGCCTCGGGCCCGTCTTCGAGTTCATGCCGGGCTACGAGACCTTCTGGGCCTATGTCCCGCATTTCGTCCATTCGCCCTTCTACGTCTATGCCTATGCCTTCGGCGACGGGCTGGTGAATGCGCTTTACGCGGTCTACGAGGAAAGCGGTCCGGGCTTCCAGGACAAGTATTTCGACATGCTGAAGGCGGGCGGGTCCAAGCACCACAAGGATCTGCTGGCCCCCTTCGGGCTCGACGCCTCGGACCCGGCCTTCTGGGACAAGGGCCTGTCGATGATCTCGGGCTTCATCGACGAACTGGAGGCGATGGAGGACTGAGCCCCCGCCGCACTGCCGGGCGGCGCAGGCTCTGCGCCACCCGGTCCGATTGCGCCCGGGATCGGCCGATTATCTCCAGTCGGTCCAGGGGAAAGGCTTGGCTTCGCTCGCCACCGTCAGGTAGCGCGCGGCAATCGCCATCCAGTTGGCCAGCTTGTCGCCGAATTCGGCGATCCGCTCGTTCTCTTCCTTGGCGAAGAGAAGCCAGCCGAATTGCAGCACGGCCGCGATGATCAGCACCGTGTGCGCGGCGTAGAAGAGGGCCAGCATGACAAGCATCCAGCCCCCCCGGATCAGCGCGGGACGGTAGCCCTTGCCCTGGGCGCCCGATGCCCGCGCGCCGTCGTTGAGCGTCGAGTTGGTATCGGTCATTGGTCCAGCCTCCGCTGCGACCGCATTCCCGGGCTACCCCACGCAGCCCGTCTCAGAACACGATCACCTCTTCGAAATGGCGAGGCAGGTCCGTCGCTGCAACCCCCACGATGTCCTTGTTCAGATCGACGGCAAGCGCGCGCTCAAGCGGGCCTTCGATGCGGTTGCGCAATTCGCCCAGCATCTGCGGCGGCGCGGTCATCACGAAGCGGTCGTAGTCGCCCCGCGCCCAGGCCTCGGCCGCGACCGACAGAACATGCATCGCAAAGCTCTCGCGGCTCAGCTGTCGCGCGCTGGTCGCTGGCTCCAGCGCATGGCGCCCGGCGGCCGGCCCGCCCTGATCGCGGCCGCGCCCGTCGGCATATTCGATTTCGCGCGCCTTCTGGAAATGGCTGACCTCCCTCAGACCCTTGCCGGGACCCAGATTGACCAGCAGTCGGGCCTCGCGCTCGTTGGCGACGAGTACCAGTGTCTTGAACGGTTTCATGGCCTCCCCTCCCTTGCCGTAGACATCTCTTCAACAAGACAGGCGCGGCGGTTGTTCCGTCAAGCGGAGAACGGGGCCCTGCCCCGCCCGCTTAGCCCGGGCTCATGCCGCGCATCTTTTCGGACCGGCGCCGCAGGATCTCGACCGCCGTCAGCAGCCCGATCGAGATCACCACGAGGATCGTCGCGACCGCCAGAATGGTCGGGCTGATCTGTTCGCGCAGCCCCGTGAACATCTGCCAGGGCAGCGTCTGCTGGTTGGCCGAGCCGACGAACAGCACCACCACCACCTCGTCGAAGGAGGTGATGAAGGCGAAAAGCCCGCCCGAGACGACGCCCGGCAGGATCAGCGGCATCTGCACCTTGAAGAAGGTCGTGACAGGGTTCGCGCCAAGGCTGGCCGACGCGCGCGTCAGCGACTTGTCGAACCCCACCAGCGTCGCCGTCACGGTGATGATGACGAAGGGAATGCCCAGCGCCGCATGGGCCAGCACCACGCCGACATAGGTGCCCTGCAGCCCGATCCGGGAATAGAAGAAATACATCCCCGCCGCCGAGATGATCAGCGGCACGATCATCGGCGAGATCAGGATCGCCATGATCGCCCGGCGGAACGGCACATGTTCCTGGCTGAGCCCCACCGCCGCGAGCGTACCGAGCCCGACCGCCAGAAGCGTGGCGGCGGGCGCGATCTTGACCGAGTTCCACAGCGCATGCTGCCAGGAATTGCTGGTGAAGAACTCCTGATAATGCTTCAGCGAATAGCCCTCGGGGTCGAGCGCCAGCATCTTCGGCGTGAAGGTGAAGAAATTCTCGGCGTTGAAGCTGAGCGGGATGATGACGAGGATCGGCGCGATCAGGAAGAAGAAGATCAGCCCGCAGATCACGTAGAAGGCATAATGCCAGATCCGCTGACCGGCCGTGGCATAGGGGGGAAGGTCCATCTGTGACATGCGCGTTACCCCAGGCTCACATTGTCGATGCCCACGAGCTTGTCATAGGCCCAGTAAAGGATCAGCACGACCGCCAGCAGGATCGAGCCCAGCGCGGCCGCCAGCCCCCAGTTGAGCGAGCTGGAGATATGATAGGCGATCCGGTTCGAGATGAAGGTGCCGTTGGTCCCGCCGACCAGTTCGGGCGTGATGTAATAGCCGATAGCCAGGATGAAGACGAGGATGCAGCCCGCGCCGATCCCCGGCACCGATTGCGGGAAGTAGACCCGCCAGA
The DNA here is from genome assembly GCF_003314725.1 of Rhodovulum sp. BSW8. Classification (NCBI taxonomy): domain Bacteria; kingdom Pseudomonadati; phylum Pseudomonadota; class Alphaproteobacteria; order Rhodobacterales; family Paracoccaceae; genus Rhodovulum; species Rhodovulum sp. BSW8. The sequence goes on along the minus strand of NZ_QNVX01000006.1, from coordinate 19,512 downwards.
AGGCCGTCCAGTTGGTGGCGCCAAGGCTTTTCGCGGCCCGCACGTAAGTGGGCGGAATGGTCTTCATCACCGAATAAAGCGGCAGGATCATGAAGGGCAGCAGGATATGGGTCATCGCGATGATGGTGCCCGTCTGGTTGTTGATCAGGATCAGCCGCCCGCTGTTCGACACGATCCCCAGCCAGACGAGGACGTCGTTGATCACCCCCTGTTGCTGCAAGAGCACCTTCCAGGCCGAGGTCCGCACCAGAAGCGAGGTCCAGAACGGCAAGAGCACCAGGATCATCAACAGGTTCGAGGTCCGGAGCGGCAGGTTCGACAGCAGATAGGCGATCGGATAGCCCAGAAGCACGCAGGACCCCATGATCATCAGGCTCATGAACAGCGTCCGCTCGAACAGCATGATGTAGATCTGCCGGTCCTCGGGCTGGGCCGCGACCCCGTCGGGGGTCAGTTGCAGATCGACCGCATTCAGGAAATAGCCGGGCGTGTAGGCGGGAGAGAAGGCCTTGATCGTGCCCCAGACACCGGGATCGGCCCAATCCTTGTCGGCTTTCAGATACAGCCCGGACAGATCGACCGGCGCGAAATCCTCGACCGCGTCATGGGCGGCATCCAGCATCGCCTCGGCCTCGGGGCCGAGCTGGGCGATGGCGCCCGGCCCGACATGAAGAAGGTCCCGGTAAAGCGCCAGATAGACCGGCGCCCAGGGTTCTTCGGCCGCCGGGTCGTCGCCGTCCTCGACCTGCACGATGCGGGCGAATTCGGCATAGGCGCTGGCGGTCTCGGGCAGGATGTCCTCGACCCCGTCGCGCAGCCGGAACAGCGGCTGGGCCTGCGCGAAATCGCGCCGCGCGGCCTTGGCGGCATCGCCCGCCGCGGTCCAGGCCCGGTATTCGGCGACCCAGTCCGGATCAGCCATCAGCGCGATCCAGGTGGCGGGCTCTTCCCAGGCGGGATCGACCGCGGCGAACTGGTCGCGATAGGTCTCGCCGAAATCGTCGACCCGGCGGCCGGTCTTGCGGAACAGGGACGAGATCCCGGAATACTCGTAGTTCAGCCGCGAGCCGAGGCGGGTATGCTGCTTGCGCTCGTCCGCGGCGACCAGATCGTAGGTGAAGGCTGCCAGAACCTTGTCGGAGGGCATCCCGCCCAGATCCGGGTCGTAATCCTGGATCGCACGGGCGGTCCGCGGCAGGGTGTCGGCGACGATCTCGTTCTCGACCGACCGGAACAGCATGTCGGCGATGGGCGCGATGAAGGTCACCAGGATGAAGATCAGCAGCGGCGCGATCAGCATCAGCGCGCGCAGCTTCTGCGCCCGGAGCGCGCGGCGCAGGCTGCGCTTGAGCGGCAGGCCGTCGGCGGCCAGGACCGGGCCGGTGGGGTCGGTGGCGGTCTCGGTCATGCCACGCCCTCGACCAGAACGATGTCGCTGAACGCGGTGGCGTGGCGGATGCGCGCGACCTCCTGGTATTCGGGCGAATGGAAGGCGCGCTTCGCGGTCTCGAAATCGGGGAACTCGATCACCACATGGCGGTCCTTCATCGGCCCTTCGGGCGCTTCCGAGGCGCCGCCCCGGACGATGAACCGTCCGCCGAAGCTTTCAAGAATGGGCGTGTCGCGGTCGACATACTCGCGGTAGGCCTCCGGATCGGTCACGGTGATATGGGCGATGATATACCCCTTGGGCATCTCGCGCGTCCCCCTGGTCTTGTGCCTGGAGCCCGGGCGTGCACGCGTCAGGCAAACGCGCGCGCCCCGGCCGGAATGTCGGGGCAGCGCGCCGCCCGCAGGGGCGCGCTGCCCGACGGGCGGGTTTACCTGGCGAGCCAGGCCTGGAACTTGGCCTCGACGTCATCCTGGTTGTCGGCCCACCATTCGATGTTGTTCACCAGATAGTTCTTCTGGTTCTCGGGGTTGGTGGGCATGAACGGCGCCATCTCGATGCCAAGCTCGGCATGGGTCGACACCAGCGGCTGCGACGAGGCGCGCGACGGGCCGTAAGAGATATACTTGGCCTGATCGGCCAGGCGCTGGGTGTCGGTCGCGAAATGCAGGAAGTGCATCACCCGGTTCAGCCGGTCTTCGGGCAGGTCGGCGGGGATGATCCAGCCGTCATAGTCGAAGACCTGCCAGTCCCAGAGCATCTTCACCGGCTGTTTCTGCTCGACGATCAGGCTGAACAGACGGCCGTTATAGGTCGAGCCGATGACCACCTCGCCATCGGCCAGGCGCTGGGGCGTCTCGGCGCCCGCCGACCACCAGATCACGTCGTCCTTGATGGTGTCGAGCTTGGCCAGCGCGCGGTCCACGCCCTCGGGCGTGTCGAGCACGTCGTAAAGCTCGTCCTTGGTCACGCCGTCGCACAGCAGCGCCCATTCGAGGTTCTTCTTCGGACGCTTCTCGAGGCTGCGCTTGCCCGGGAAGGTCTCGGTATCGAACAGCGCGCAGAGATTCTCGGGCTCCTTGCCGTTCCAGGCCGCGACATCGGTGCGGTAACCGAATGTGGTCGAGAACACGATCTGCGGCACGAAGCAATCGTTGATGACGCTGTCGCCGAAATCCTCGGACGCCGGGGTGCCGTCGGCCCCGGGCGCCAGCATCTCGTCGAGATCCACCTCCATCGCCAGACCCTCGTCGCAAAGACGCTGGCTGTCCGGGCCCTCGACATCGACCAGATCCCAGGTGACGTTGCCCGCCTCGTTCATGGCGCGCAGCTTGGCCACCGCCTCGTTCGAGCTTTCGTCCCAGGTGAAGCCCGTGCCGGTCATCTCGGCATAGGGCTCGGAATAGGCTTTCTGCTGACTGGTCTGGTAGGCCCCTCCCCAGGACACGACCGTCAAGCTGTCGGCGCAGCCCTCGCAGGGCGGCAGGTCCTCGGCAAGGGCAAATCCGGCGGGCAGCGCCGCCAGCGCGGTTGCGGAAAGAAGATGTCTGATCGTCATTGCGATCTCCCTGCTGACTTGGCCCGGTTCAGTGTTGCTCCGGCCACCGCCCCCGGGCAAGGCGGGCCCGGAAACCGTCAGGGCGCGTCCAGCGCGCGGCAGTCCTCCGGCAACCAGCCGATCTCGATATGCTCGCCGGGTCTCAGCCGGCGCTGATCCGGGGCGTTCCGGGTCTTGATGACGAAATCGTCGTTTCCCGCGACCCGCAGCCGGGTCCGGTAGATGTCGCCCATATAGATGAATTCCAGCACCTCGGCATGAATCAGATGCGCCCCGGGCGTGAGCCGCTTGGGGTCGATCTCGACCCGCTCGGGCCGGATCGAGACCAGCGTCCGTTCGCCGGGACGCGAGACATTGACCGGCATGGCGTCGATGACCTCGCCATCGTCCAGTTCGACCAGCGCGGTACCGTCGATCTCCTTGACGCGCCCAAGCAGCGTGTTGTTCTCGCCGATGAACTGGGCGACGAAACTGTTCACGGGTTTCTCGTAAAGCTCGTCGGGCCGGGCCAGTTGCTGGATACGCCCGTCGTTGAACACCGCGACCCGGTCCGACATGGTCAGCGCCTCGGTCTGGTCATGGGTCACATAGACCGTGGTGATCCCCAGATTGTGGGCCAGCCGGGTGATCTCGAACTGCATATGCTCGCGCAGCTGCTTGTCGAGCGCGCCCAGCGGTTCGTCCATCAGGACCAGCTCGGGCTCGAAGACCAGCGCGCGGGCCAGCGCGATCCGCTGCTGCTGGCCGCCCGAAAGCTGCGCCGGTCGGCGGCCGCCAAACGCGCCCATCTGCACCATTTCCAGCGCGCGCTGCACCTTCGCCTCGCGGTCAGATCGGCCGATCTTGCGCACCTCCAGCGGAAAGGCCAGGTTTTCGGCCACCGTCATGTGCGGGAACAGGGCGTAGTTCTGGAACACCATGCCGATCCCGCGCTTGTGCGGCGGAATGTTGTTGATCGGCTTGCCGTCCAGAAGGATGTCGCCATGGGTCGCGGTCTCGAACCCGGCCAGCATCATCAGACAGGTGGTCTTGCCCGACCCCGAGGGTCCGAGCATCGTCAGGAACTCGCCCTTGCCGATGGAGAGATTGAGGTCTTTGACGACGAGGGTTTCCCCGTCATAGCTCTTCTGCACGCGGTCGAAGACCACGAAACCGTCGCTTGTTCCGGTCAACCGGTATCCCCTGTCGTTCTGGCGCCCCCTTTTTGGGGCCGCTCTTCTTGTCGGCTCTGCGTCCGTTGCCCAAAAAGGTATCATCTGAACCCGTAAGTGCAACGCAGAACTTGAAGGCTGCGTGAAACGATCCGGCCCGTCCCTATCCCGACCGCGTTCGCAGGCCCCCGGCCAAGGCCAACGGGCCCCTTTCTCTTAGCGGAGCCCCGCGAGCCCGCCATCCCCGCCCGGACGCCCGGCGGCGGGTACGCTGACATCTGCCGCATCCTTGGGCAGATGTGGCCGCCGCTGCCCGGCAGCCGGGCAGACGATGCGCCTCTGAGAGACCCCGCCCCGGCCACGGCCGCCCCCCGCGCGCTGGCCGATCCGTTGGCCTGCGCCCCCGCGCTCCGGCCCGCCGGATCATACCCGCGGGCAGCATCCCAACCGCCCCTACTCCTTCGACAAAAGCGTCACGCCGTCGGGATCGACCCGGAAGGTCAGCCTGCAGGCCCCCGAGGCCCCGACGCGTCCGCAGGCACTGCCATGCACATCGACGCGCAGCACCCCCGGGCTCGGCACCTCGAATCCGTACATCGTATCGCCGTAGATCGGACGATAGCCCCCGCCCGCAACACCCAGGTAGATCTGCTGCGAACAGCCGCCCGAGCCGCAATACAACGAGCTCGCGCTCGAACACCGGACCGCCCCGAAATCGACGGCAAGATCCATGGGCGCGACGCCGTCGATATCGACCGGCCGGGCCATCGGCTGCTCTGGCGTGACGGTGCCGCCGATCTCGGCGCAATCCCGCTGCACCTGCGCCAGCGCGTCCCCGGCGGGGTCGGCCACGGGCGCGGGCAGCGGCATCGGGCAGACCGACAGCGCATGGTCGATGGCGCGGGACGACCCCCGCAGCGAGCCCTGAAGCGTCAGTCCCGCAGCGCCGCCCTCGAAGTCCAGCGCGAAGCGGCTGCCCCGGCGCAGCGGTTCCGCGATGGCCTCGATGCTCTGCCGGGTCGCGCCCGCGAAGAAGAGATCGTCATGGCCCTCCTGTCGCTGGAACGCGGCAACGGAGATGACGCGCCCGTCGACAGTCAGCATCGCATCGGTCAGCCCGGACCGCGTGAGCGTGCGGGAGACGACATAAAGATCGATCGGCTGCCCGGCGCGGCATCCCAAAAGGATGCAGGAGCTTTCGCCCCAGGGGTGATCCTCGCAGACCACGGCACCGTCGAACTCGCCGCCGGTGCCGGTCAGCGGCATCCACATCTGGGCCTGGACCGAGGCCGCGCGCAGCAGGCCTGCCGCCAGAAGGATCGCAAACCGTCTCATGCCGCCCGGCCTCCCTGCGCCGAAAAAGCCTAGGGGACGGGGTCCGGCGGATCAAGTCCGCGGACGCACCACGATGCCACGGCAGCGAACGGGCGGATCGCGCGTCCGACGGCAGGGCGGCAGTCCCGGGCAGATCCGCCGCCCCACGACCGGCTGCGGCGGGGCAATCGGCGTCCCGCCTCGTCCCCGGCCCGGGCAGGTCGGCTTGCAGGGCCCCCAAGGCCAAACCTGCTGCGTTTCGGGACCTCCGCAGCCCCCGAGGATCGAGGCCAAGCCTGGCGAGGATCTGCGCGACCGGGCGGGCGCGATGGCCGGATGCGATCACGCCTCGCACCTTCGCCCGGCCGGTGATCCGAGGCGCGCCCGGCGGCTTCCGTCAGGGGATATGGACGCCGGGCGGTCGCGGGCGACGAGCCTGCTCCGCTCAGGCTGCGATGCGCAGATGAACGGCAAGATTGTCTGCGGCGGCATCCTGCAGCCCTTCCCTCAGGGTCGTCCCGAAGACAAGCTGCGGCCCGGGTTCATCTACGGGCTCATCGCGTTTCGCGAAACGGGACGCCTTGATCTCGTCCAGCGTTTCCCGGCGTCGGCTCGGGGCTGCCCCGAGGTCGGACGTCCCGAGAAACCGGATGATTTCGCGCTTGCCGAGCGCCTGTCTCAGCTCGGCAGGACCGGTGAATCGGACGGCGTAATTGCTGCCGCGCTTGAAGATGCCCTTGGGCAGAAGTGTGAGGGACACAGATTTATTCTCCCGCACATCCGGGAGAGTAAGTCCCTGTTTCCGAGGGACTATGGTGCGGTCGAGATACAGCGAACTAGGTGTGCTATGGGTTGCTCTGGGCGCTGGGACTCCATAAAATAACAATACCTTAGCCCATAAATTCTGTCAGCGGCGATCAGCAAAAAGCTGGGAAGCGCGATGCAGACTGGGGGACTGGCTGGGGGACTGACCGGAGGACCGAATGGCAAACCTCACGACGCGGGGCATCAAGGCAGCGTGTGCCGGGAAACATGACGATGGAAGCGGGCTCAGGCTTGTGAAGGCATCGCCCACTTCCGGAAAGTGGGTCTTCCGATACAGCCATCTCGGCAAGCGGCGGGAAATGGGCCTCGGGTCCTGGCCGGAAGTCGGGTTGGCGACCGCTCGAAAAGAGCGCGATAGATGGGCGGCTGAGCTACGCTCTGGCCAAGACCCCATCAACCTCCGCGACGCGCTGCGGCGCGCCGAAAGGGAAGCACGCGACAAACACGATCCCACCTTCGCCGAACTCGCCCAAATGGTCTTTGAGGCCAAGAAAGCTGAACTTCGTGGCGACGGCGACCGCGGCAGATGGTTCTCGCCGTTGCGCGTTCACGTGATCCCGAAGATCGGACGGATTTGCATATCGCAATTGACGGCTCAGGACATCCGCGATGCGATGTCTTCGATCTGGCAAACCAAACCCCCAACCGCGGAGAAGGCTTGGCAGAGGACGCGCCTCGTTCTCCGGGAAGGGAAGCTGATGGGGTTCGAGTGCGATCCATTTACAGCGGACGCCGCGCAGCGCCTGCTCGGAACCGTGTCGCATACCACCCAGCATATCCACGTGACGCCTTGGCAGGACATGCCTGCGCTATATGCCCGGCTAGATAGCGGATCGCCCGCCCATGAGTGCCTGCGTTTCATGATGCTCACCTTGGTCAGGTACATGGGCTGCGCCGGAGCACGGGCGAACGAGGTCGATGGCGATGTCTGGACGGTCCCGGCCGAACGGGTGAAAGGTCAAGAGGGACGCACAAAGGACTTTCGCGTGCCCCTGCCGGTCACCGCCCGCGAGATCGTTGACGAGGGAAAAGAAGTTTGGGGCGATCTGCTATTCCCCGGCCGCTCAGGGGCCCCGATTACGTCACGCGCGATTGAAAAAGCGCTGGATTCCATCGGCGAGGCAGGACGCCCACATGGGTTTCGTGCCAGTTTTCGCACTTGGGTCCAGGACACCGATGCCTGCGACTACGACGTCGCCGAGACGATACTCGGCCATACGGTCGGCAACCGCGTCGAGCGAACCTATGCACGATCCGATCTATTGGAACGCAGACGCCCAGTCATGGATGCGTGGGAACGGCATGTGACCGGCTGCGCAGACAATGTCGTCAAGATCAAAGCCGGTTGATTGCACTTCGCCACTGGTCCGGCGGAACGCGGGGCACGGCCGCCCTCCCCGCGCAAACTGACCAGGGACGCTCGCTGCCGATAGCGGCCATTCGTCACCCGAGGCCTTCACCGGTTGACGAATCGCGGAAGGGGACATGCGTTTGGCGCATGGAACAACTCTCAACCAGCGACGCAGGCGGCCCAAAGCTGCCGGTCGCTCCGCCAGTCGCATGCCGTCAAAGCGGCCTTTCAAGCTCGCCGCAGGATGAACCGCAGTTCGCTTGCGATTGCCTGCTCTCGCCGTTACGGATAGGCAAGCAGGTCTGCAAGAGCGAGGAGCATCTTGCTCGCCGCCTCAATCACGTTATTTTTTAGGAGGGAAGCGTGCCAGCCATTGAAGTAGAGATTGCCCCACCTGCAAATTGGCAAGACTTCGAAAGGCTTACCCTCGACATTGCAAAGGTGCTTTGGGAGGACGACTATGCAGAAAGAAATGGGCGTCAGGGACAGGCTCAGGCTGGCGTTGACGTTTATGGATGCAGTCGCAAGAATGGAGAGCACGTCGGAATTCAGTGCAAGAAGAAGAATAGCTCAGGAATTCCGTCCAAACAGCTGACCATTGCGGAGATAGATTCTGAGGTCGAAGCTGCAAAAAGGTTCACCCCGGATCTCGACCGCTTCATAATTGCAACAACTGGTCCGCGAGATGCGAACCTTCAGGATCATGTGAGGAATTTGAATCGATCTGGATTCAAGTTCCAGATTTCTTTGATGTTTTGGGAAGATTACCAAGAGTACCTCAATAATCATGTCGACCTGATGTATAGATACTACAAGGACGTTCTGGAGTACCGCGAAAAGTATAACCCAACAGAGCATTACCTACTAATGCTTAGCATGGCGTTCGATAGGCCCGCCCTGAGAACACCATTTCACCTTGAAAATCGAGCCGCGGATTTTATTCAAGCGATTTCGGACACTCAGAATGCAATTTCTACTGGTCGTCTAAAGGATAGAGATGGGAAGATTATAGACGAATGTAAAATCCCTAAACCGAAGATCCCTGGATTAACAGAAGCGGGAAAGCACCTGCAGAAGGCTCGCGAGATTGCGACGGAAGCCATATCAAAGAATTTGATTGTGGAGCACCAATCCGTGATGGAAATTAGGTCTCCGAAAATTGCCAACTGTCTGAATGAGCACCGAAAAAGGGCCCTCGAATTTCTCAATGTAGAGCTCAGAGCGCATAGCTTGGGTGAAGTCGAATTTGATGGATTTTGAACATATCGAAGCCGACGCCGTCATGCGGTGCGGCCGTATTAAGGCCTGCCGCGTCCGCCACAGTTTCGGTGTAGTTTTTCGGGAAGTTACTGCTTGGCTGAGCGTATCGGGCGGGGTTTGATCCGCACACTCAGAAGTGCGCGAGAATGTCCGAAAAAAAACGACCTGACCCACCGCCTATGCTCTGGTGCATTGCCGTCCGTCGCCTGCTTCTTGCGAACCTTGCTTCTAAGGAACGCAAGGAGAACAGCAGTCTTCGCCGATTACCGGAGGAAATGCTTTCGCAAACTCACCGTCCGCTTCCCTGCCCACCTGCATAAACGTAGCGAGCGGTTCCGCTGCAGGCCTTCGCGAGGATCGCACGTGCTGCGGCGCAGCCTCCCGAGAGCGGACCTTTGGCTTGGACCAGACCTAGGCTTGATCGCTACCGCTCGATTTTGCTGAGTTTATTTTAACGTTGCATAAGCCATGACTTGCGCAGGAGTCCTAGGTATACGTAACATGTGGGGGAGGGGCACACTTTGTTCGCACCTTCATCGACAGGCGGTGTTCTAGGTAGCTTGTCCTTGCGCTGCTGGGGGTCAACCTTTAAGGCAGGCATAGAGAAAATATAACTTTTGGGTAATGAGAATCTGAATGGCGAAACGAACTCGGAACAACATCGTCACGACCTCCTTTCATTATCTTGTTAAGACAACAAAAAATGAAGATGATCCCGCAAACCCCATAGAATCGGGATTTACGCCCAACGAATTTCAAAGAGTTGTGGATCGGATCATCGATCCTAACCCCCTAGATGAACGCGACGACGACGTAATCCAGAGAATAAAAGATGGGACGGACCTGCCGTTCGGGGAACATGAATTGGTCGATGGGTATCTACATTTTGGGCGCTTCGACGGAGCGTATTACGGGCAGCAGTACAGAAATAACATCTTGGGAACAATTTCCGCCGACAGTCTCAACCTTAGACCCTTCCACTACCTTATCACGCGCCTGAGAGATGGGAAGATTATTATCGGCGTAACTTATCACGGTCAGTTTGGCGACTATGATGGCATGAGTAAATGCCTTATTCATATTCTCCGTGGTAATTATAGCATTGCCTCCCGCACCTTGCGGAGTTTGTCCGGCGAGATCGGGAATGGTGTTCCAGTGGAACTCACACTTACCTATCGGCGACCTGATGACCGTCCGGAACGGCAGCATCTGTTCGGTCGGTCAGGTGTGATCGCAATCAAGAACACCGAGTTCGGAGATGATTTCGCTGATCAAGTAGGCGCGGTGGCAGAACGAGTGCATGGCGATGTGCGGCGTCGCAAGCAGATTCTAGCGGATATTGTGAACAATGGCGAGATGCTAGAGCTTAATGATGAAGACATCATTGGATGCACGGCAGTTGTTAGGGAACAGGGAAGGAGGCGCACAATCTATCTCCTTGGGGAAAACAACTTTGCAACGAAGTTTCTGCTGAATGTGCAGTTCGATGCAAACGGAGTGCCGCGGCAGGACCAAGTAAGAGATGAGATGGTTCGAGTTCTGCGAGAAAAAATAATGCCGATGATGAACTAAGACATGAAGGGGCTTATCGAAAAAAATTACGGCACTTACGTCAGCGCCGTAACAGGGAGGAGGGAAGGACACTGTCTTCGAATAGTGTTGTTTCTGATCTTCTCTGCAATCTGCGCCGTCTTTGCGAAAACTTCGATATATTCGTCCTATTCGGTCTTGGTCACGTCGATCACGATCCTTACGGGTTTTACATTCACAGCCCTGTTTTCGGACCACACGATGGCAGATGTTGGCCTTCCATGCCCAAAGGACGAAAATGATCGAACCGACCTGGCGCGCCTTGGAGTTTTAGGTGAAAATTTTAAGTGCCGCTCGTCATATTTTATCGCATTGTCGATAATTGGGGCGGTGTTAATGACTATCGCATCGCTTGAATTAACTAGCCCCAAGCTCTTCTCTGATGCGCTCGCAGAATTTTGGCCAACTTTTACAGAATTGCTGGGTTTCAATTCAAAAGCTTATCTCTTGATGATCTTGGATTTGATTTCGACAGTGATGATCTTGATTGTAATATTTATATACCTTGAATGCCTGTATACATTCTACAGAATGTCTGAAACGATCCTGTCGATTGTGAACCTCAGAAGAGCTTACATCCGACACTCGGAGAACAGGGCATAGGACCTTTGCATGTGGCCTGCGGCTTACCGCCAGGCATCGAAATTGTCGTAGGCTGAATGTCTGCTCTGCCAGCTTGGCTATGATAGGTCCGCTCTTGCAGCGAAAGCCCGCTTTCCGCCCTTTCACGCCCCGCACACCCGCCTGGCCAGCGCCACCGGATCCCGCTCGTCCGGGCCGCCAGGATCGCCCCTACCGCCTGAGCGCCCGGACCACCCCGATAGCTGCGGCCCCACCGAAATAGAACGTCACGATCCTCAGCTGCAGGTCCAGCAGGTCGGCGGACAGCGCGTCGGTGGCGTCGAGGCCCAGAACTTTGTCCCAGATCAGCAGCTTAGCGTTGTAGAGGATGAACGGCGCCGCCCAGGCGGCCTGCACCCACGCGGTCAGGCGCCCGCCGAGCGCCCGATTCGCCTGACGCTCCTGCAACTCGGCGATGCGGATCTCGGCCGCGATCCGGTCGGCATCGTTGGCGGCGCGCAGCCGCGCCTCGTAGGCCGCGCGCAGCTGGCCCGCCAGCCCGCCGCCGAGGATCTGCATCAGCCAGCCCATCACGACGCCTCGCGCATGCAGTAGCCGTATTCCTCGGTCCGGCGGTTCCGGAGCCCCGCGACGACGCGCCCGCCCGCCTTGTTCCACCAGGTCAGGGCCTCGCAGGCACCCGGCACGTCGCCTTCGTTCAGACGCCGGGTCGCGGTGGATCGGCCCGCCCCGGCCACGCCGACGTTGAAGGCAAGGCTGGTGAAGGCCGCATCCCGGGGCGGCGGCAGGCGCCGGGCGCGCGTCTCGGCCGAGAAGTGGGGCAGAAGCCGGGCACGATAGTCGCGCACCTCGGCGCGCAGCAGGGCCTCGCAGTCCGCATCCGACAGAACCATGCCCGGCCGCGCGGTGCGCGTGTGGCCGTAGCAGATTGTCCAGACGCCCACGAGGTCCTGGTAGGCCGCGTTCCGCTTGCCTTCCCATTTCGCGATCAGCGGCACGGCCAGCGCCAGCGCGCGGGCCTCCTGCGTCCGGGCGCTGGCCGGGGCCGATGTCGGAATTCCGATATCGGGTTGCGGCTGAGGGAAGGCGAAGACGGCGACCAGCACCAGACCGGCCACGGCGAGCAGGATCTTATTCATCGCCGATCCCCTGCGCCAGAAGGCGACCGACAGCGCCATAGGCCAGCAGCCCGAGATAGACCCAGGCGACCAGCATGGGCGGGATCGGTAGCCAGGGCACCATGGCGATGATCGAGACGAGGCCCGTCCAGATCACGCCGAGGATCAGCGCGCGCATCGAGTGCGATCGCCACAGAACCGCCCGCCAGTTCGGAATCAACGCGGGAAGAGACTTCAGGATGAAGTTCAGCATTTCGCCCTCCTTGGGCTGTTCGGGGATGGGTGGTGTCGGCGCAGTGCCGGGCGCCCTATTCAAGCAGCGCTTGATTAACGGTCGACCTCTGGACCGAGCGTCAGGGCCAGACGATGAGCGCCAGCCAGATGGCGGCGGTGAGGGTGAGGTAGAGGGTCCGGCTCATTTCCCGCCCCGCCAGAGGCGCAGCATCTCGGCCAGATGGGCGGGGTCGCGCTTCAGCCAGAGGAGGGCCGCGGCGGCGGTTTCGAGCGCCAGCGGGCCGAGGACGGTCACACCGACGATGGTCAGGCGCTCGGGCGTGCCCAGCCAGAGCGCGATCTCGGGGCCCGCGACATAGCCGATGGCGCCCGAGGCCAGCACGATGCCCATGCGGGCGATCACCGCCATGCCATCGGTGCGGAGCCAGACCAGCACCAGCCCGCCGAGGAGCGCCAGCAGGGTGCGGAGCGCGTGGTCGGTCGCCTCAAGCATGGCGGCGCGCCCAGAGGGTCCGGTCCGCCCCGGGACGGTCGCGGGGGATGTCGGTATCGTCGGCCATGGCCGGTCTCCTTCGGGATGGGTCTCGGGGGATCAGAGCTCGGTCCGCGCGCCCGCGGGAGAGAGGGTCACGGTCAGGACCGCATCGCCCGTGCGGCTCCTCACAACGGCAAACCGCACATGCGTGGCCAGGGCGGGCACCCGGACGGTCTTTGTCGTGAGCGCGGGGAAAAGCTCGGTGCCCGAGCCGCCCGGCAGCGTGACCGCCCGCCTGGCATAGGACTGGAACGGACAGAGGAACGCGCCCTCGGTCAGGGGAAAGGTCCCGGCCCCGCCGGTCTCGTTGGCATAGTCGCCGGGCAGCGCGATCCATGGCCCCCAGCTCATGCCCTCATCGGACGAGAACGCCATGCGCCAGCCATCCGAGCCCTTCTGCGCCGAATAATACGCGACATGCGCCATCGCAAAATCGCCAATCGCGACGATCCCGGGCTCGGAGGACCCGTCCGAATGGAACTGGTGGCAGGCGGCCCTGGTGTTGGTGCTGTCGTATTTGTCCAGAAGCGCGGCGAGGATCTTCCCGGTCAGCATGCCATAGGCCGTGCCGGTGCTGTCGAGCGCCTGCGCCTCGGTCAGTTCCCGCAGCCCGGCCGGAACGAAGCTGTCAGACGCATAGCCGCCAAGCGCGATCCAGCCGCTATTGGCCTCGTTGCGCATCCTGAGCGCCTTCGCGGCGGTATCGACCCAGAGCATGCCGGGCCAGGTCTCGGACGGCGCGGTCGCCCCGGCATTGGTCGAGGCGGCGGCGGCCAGGGCGCCCTGGAAGAAGGCGAAGGCCTGGGCCTTGGTGTGGGTGACGTTCGGGATATAGGTGGCCTGGGTCATGATCTCCTCTGGGGTTACGTCGCGCGGTAGGCCGCGACGGACAGGCGGGTGACGCGCAGCGCATAGGCCGCGCTTTCGACGGACAGCGCCGCGCGGATCTGGAAGAGGCGGCCGTCGAACTCGGCCGCATCGAAGCTTTGCCAGGGGCCCCAGGTCGCGGTCGCGTCGTCATGGACCCGGACCTGGGTGTCGAGATCGCCATAGGCATCGGCCCCGCCCTGCCAGAAGAGCGCGTCGGGCGGGGACCAGAAGGCGCCCGTTTCGGGGCCGAAGATCCGGTCCTGCCGTTCCTCGATCAGGATCCCGACATCGCTGACCAGCCGCACCGGCCCGGCCGTGCCGAGGTTGATGAGCGCCGAGAAGACGTAAAGCGCCTCGGTCGCGCCCTCGTCGGTCGACAGGACCCCGCCCGCGGCCGAGCAACCGGCCTTGGTCCCGGCAAAGCCCGGGGCCTCGTCGAGGCGGGCGACCTCTGTCATCGGCACCAGCGAGGCGGCGCGCAGCGCGACCGCGCTGACCGGGCCGGGATTGCCCCTGGCGTCATAGGGCCGCGCGAGATAGCTGCCGGTCTTGAGCGGCAGCGAGGCGTCCGTCGACCCGCCCGGCACCGCCTTGCCGATCACGACCGAGCTTTGCCAGGTGGCGCCGGTCAGCTCGGCCGAATGCCGGAACTCGATCCAGCCGCCCTGGCGCACGTCGAGGGACGGATGCCGGTCCCAGCGCAGCATCGCCACGGCCCCGCCCGCGGACTGACCCGACAGCCCGGTAATCGCGACCGGCGGGGCGTTCTCGCCCTGCACCGCGGCCGCGCCCGCATAGACCCAGTCCGACCACATGCCGCGCGTGTTGCGCCCGCGCGCGCCGAAGACATAGGTGCCGGGCGCCATGTCGTCGATCAGGTCCTCGGGCGTGTCGGTGAGGCCGCGCACGGTCGCCTCGGGCGCCGAGATCGGCCGCCAGGAAAACTGCCAGGCGTCGATGAACGGATTGTCGGTGCTGGCTGCCAGCCGCACCCGGGTCTTGACCCCGCCGCCGCCGCGGGTCTCGTACAGCTCCTCGGTCATCGTCGGCGCCGAGACCTGCGGTCTGGCGGTCGGCGAGGGCAGCGTGGGGATGCCGCCCGCGGGCCGGGCCTGTTCCTCGCTGGTCCGCCAGTCGAAGATCGCGGGGCCGGTTTCCAGGCAGGTCAGCCGCACCTGGACGCCTTCGGGGCCGACCGTCACCGCGCGGGCCGTGACCTCGAAGGTCTTGGCCTGCCAGCCGCGCCGGGGCAGCGTCACCCGGACGGTGTCGCCCAGCCGCACGCCCCAGGCCGCGAGGCTGCAGGGCAGGATCACCTGGCGCTGGCGCCGCCCCTTCAGGAGCGCCAGCTTCATCAGCCGCTGGCCGCGCACCGGATCGGTCTCGCCCGGCAGCTCGCCCAGATCGCGCACCAGCCGCTCGCCATTGTCGGCGGCGCGGTAGGTCTCGGAGGCGAGGACCGGCAGGTCGGTCACCACATGCTCGGCCGTCGCATCGGCGAACTGCGCCTTGACGGTGTTGAACTGCTCCTCGAAGGGCCGCCGCGCGATCACCCGGATCCCCGCGACCAGCATGTCCTCGGTGATGGTCAGCTCGGGCTCTTCCCAGACCGCGCCGCCGACCGTCAGCCGCCCGCGTTCGCAGGCCCACCAGCCGCCCCAGGCGGAGGAGAGCGCATCGAGGTTCTCGCGCGGGCTGGCCTCGGTATCGAGCACGCCGTTGAAGGCATAGCGCGGCTGGGTGCCGCCCGTGGCCAGCGGCACCGGTTCCTCGGCGGCATTGGCCAGCGCCACGATAGCGGCATCGTCGAGATCGGCCTCGGTCCAGCCGATGCCGCCGAAGAGCTCGGGCGTCAGGGCGTAGTCGCGCAGGCACAGCGCCGGGTTCGTCGAATAGCGCCGCCCCTTGAACCACAGCGCAACCGCGCCCGCCGTCATGTCGATCTCGACATAGACCGTGCCGCGCCGCCCGGCGAGTTCCGCGACCGGCAGGGTCGCCCGGGCCAGTTCCTCGCCCGCGACCTCGCCCGATCCGGCGCGGAAGACGAGATCGGCCCCGGTCACGCCCAGATAAGCGCCATAGCCTGAACCGCCCTGTTCCCAGATCACGCCTTCGGGGGCGGCCGGGAAGGCGACATCGAAGGCCGCGAAGAGATCCGCGTCGAGCGCCATCCTTGTGTAATCGAGCGTGTCGCCGTCCTGCGCGGTCAGATCCGGGCTGAGCCCGGCCTCGGGGGTGAGCCCGCCGGGATAGCGGCGCCCGAAGAAGAACCGCGCGGCGATGGGGCCGCCGGTCCAGGCGGCGTCGGATTCGCCCTGCGGATAGCTCGCGCCCGAGGTCCGGCCGATGGCCCCGCCGTCATAGCCAGCCCATATCGAGCCGGGCCGGACGGCCCTGGCCGAGGCGAGCGGGGTCGAGATCCAGTCGCGCGGGTCATAGACGCGCTTGCCGCGGGCGCGGACGCGGATCTGCGGCGCGCCGGTCGGAAACAGGTCCCGGTCGTAATCGGCCTCGAAATAGACATAGGCGACGCCGCGGCCGCGGTGATCGGCCGTCCATTCCGAGGCGGCCGCGACATAGCGCGGCTCGGCCGCCTGATCCTCGGCGCCGGTATGGACGCGGAGCCGGATGCGGCCCTTGAAGTCGCTCTCGATCTGGCCCCAGTGGTAGGGATCGCCGGTGCCCCGGGCGGCGTCCTGCCGGTATTGCGCCTCGGTCCAGACCTTGGTCTCGCCGAGCCAGATCTCGACCGCGCCGTCGATCTCGTGGCAGGCGAGCGGCATGACGGAATGATAGCGCCGATGCGGCTTGCCCCCGGCCTCGGTGGTCGAGCGGGCGGTGATGGTGCCGCCCAGGGTGCGTTCGCCATAGAGGATGAGGCCCGCGGTCACCGGCTGGATCTTGTTCAGCGTGATCTCGTCGCGGGTCTTCGCTTTCGGCTTCTTCGCCAGCGCCATCTGCACGCCCGACAGCACGAAGGCCATGGCGGCCTGGCCCATGATGGCGGTCGCGGTCAGCCCGGCGGCCCAGCCCCCGGCGGCCGCCGCCAGCGCCGCCCCGACCGGCGGCATCGCGGCGGCGGGGGCAACCGATAGAAGAAAGAGAGCCGCCGCGAGGCCAATCACCCGATGCGCCATGCCGCCTCCGCGTCGAGGACCGGGCGGCGGACGGGGCCGCGCTCGGCCAGATGCACCGCATGGCGGCCGGTCACCACGCCCATGGCGCCGGGCAGCGCGCCCGCAGCATCGCCCATCACCCAGTCGCCGCGCCGCGCCAACGCGACCGGCACCCGCGGCAGATGCGCGTCGATCAGATCGGCGATGGAGCGGTATCCCAGCGCGACGAGGCCTCGGGCGGCCTCGTATTCCGAGGCATAATCCGGCAGGTCCGGGATCGGATCGCGGCCGGTCATCGCCCGTGCGGTCGCCCGGCAGAAGCCCAGGCAATCGGCCGTTCCCCAGACGAAGACCCGGCCCTCCCAGGCGCCGATCTCGGCCGCCAGCCGCAGCTCCCAGCCCTCGCGGCGGGTGATCATCTCCCCCATGTGTCCTCCCGGTTCTGGATGGCCTGGACGAGGTCGAAGAAACGGTCGCCGGGAAAGCGGCGCTGCTGATCCTCGGGCAGGTAGTAGAACGGGCGCTTGCGGCCCAGATCCATGGCGCGTTCCTCGCAGGCCAGCGTCGCGGTCGCGGCCTCGGGCCCGTCATCGCTGTCGAGCGTGTCGGCCAGCCCGTCCCAGAGCACATCGGCCGCCTCGATCTGGCCCTCGGGCCCGAAGAGCGCGAGGCGCAGGGTCACCCGGCGGCGCTGGAACTCCTCCAGCTCGGCCAGCGCCACCACCTCCGGATCGAGCCCCGACAGCGTCAGCGTCAGCCCCGGCATCTCGCCGCCCGAGGTCTCCTGCGCCTCGCCGATCCGCAGCATCTGCCCCGCCGCGCCGAGATAGGTCACGCCCTCCCACTCGACCGTGCCATGGCCCGTGAACATCGCCAGATCCCCGTTGTCGAACCGGCACTGCACCAGCAGGCCGAGGTTCCGGTCGCCGCTGGTGTCCATCAGAGCGCCTCCATGCGCATATATCTGCACCCGACCCTTGTACTCGCGCAGCGCAGGGCGTATTTATATGCGCACAACCACACAGGGGCGCCGAGGGTGGAAACCAACAGCCGGAAGATCATCAAGCGCCTCGAACAGGACGGCTTCGTGCTGGTGAAGGTCACCGGCTCGCACCACAAGTTCCGCAAGGGCGACCGGACGGTGACGATTCCGCACCCGAAGAAGGACCTGCCGCTGGGCACGGTGCGCAACATCCACAAGCAGGCCGGTTGGCTGTGACCGAAGGGAGAGACCCCATGCGCCATTACATCGGCGTCGTGCATCAGGAGGGCGACAGCGCCTTCGGCATCCATTTCCCCGACGTGCCCGGCTGCTTCTCGGCCGCCGATGCGCTCGACGATCTTCTGCCCAATGCCAGCGAGGCGCTTGCGCTTCATCTGGAAGACGAGCCCCTGCCCGAGGCGCGCAGCCTCGATGCGGTCCGCACCGATGCGGAGGTCGCCCGCGATCTGGAGGCCGGGGCGTTCCTTCTGGCGGTGCCGTTCTTCCGGCTGAGCGGGCGGACCGCCAAGGCCAATATCACCATGGATGCGGGGCTGCTGGCGGCCATCGACCAGACCGCGAAGGAGCGCGGGCTGACCCGTTCGGCCTTCCTTGCCGATCTGGCGCGGCGCGAGATCACCGGCTGAGCCTGTCATCAGAGCGCCTCGACCAGCTGCAATGTGCGGGTGCGGAGGCGGGCCTGGCTGACGGCGAGCGCGGTCTCGGGTCCGGCCAGCGCCCAGGTCCCCCAGGGCGCGCGCAGCGCCACCGGATCGCCCGCCGCGACAGGGGCGCGCAGGCGGGGCCAGAGGGTGAGGGTCTGCCGGAAGGCGGCCGTGGGGGCCTCGGCCCCGGTCACGATGTGCAGATGGCCGTCGAGCGTGAGATAGTCGCCTGCTTCTATAGTGTCGGCCGCCGTGGCGAGTTGCAGCACCAGCGTCTGCGCCCGGGGCTGGGCCGCGACCGCCACCACCGGATCGGCCGAGATCGTGCCTTGGGGGCCCGCGTAGTCCATCGCGGCCATGTCGAGCTCGAAGCGTCCGGCCGGGCCGTTCAGCCCCGCAAGCCAGGCCGAGATCGCCGCGCTTTCGCGGGCATCGAACGCCGCCAGCGTCAGCTCGGCCGCCCAAGTTCCGCCCATGAAGTCATAGGCCGTCTGCGCAAAGCTGTAGGGGCTTTGGGTGCGGATGGCGCTGCTGATCTGGCGGAGCGTGAAGCCCGCGATGCGCACCGCCTCGGGCGGGAAGGCCATCAGACGCCCTCCCGGCGCTGGCGGGCATAGACCCGCTGCGCCTCGTCGCGCGTCACCCGCCGCACGGCCTCGGCGATCTGTTCCGGGCTGGCAGTGCTGCCCGCGACGCTGACATGCACATCGCCCATGCGCACCCCGCCGCCGCCGAGGCTCGCGACCCCGAGCTTGCCATTGCCCAGCCGGGTCAGCGGCAGGATCGCCTCGGGGCCTGCCTCGCCCATCAGCCCGGTCGCGCCGCCCCGCATCGGAAAGAAGGTCGGCCGGTCGACCACGCCGCCCGCGGCAAAGGCCCGGACCCGGCCGCCCTCGAAGACATTGCCAAGGGCGTTGACCTTCACGCCGCCGCCCGCACCGGCGCCCGCGCCCCCGAAGATCCCCGAGAAG